>CAZQUB010000123.1:2616-5408 GCA_964596225.1 uncultured Acidimicrobiaceae bacterium | reverse complement strand
GGTGTCCATCATCCCGGGCATCGAGAACTTGGCGCCCGAGCGGCACGACACCAGCAGCGGGTTGGTGGGATCGCCGAACGTCTTGCCGGTCTTCTCCTCGACCTTGGCGAGCGCCGCGGTCACCTGGTCCCACATTCCCTCGGGGAAGGCCTCGTCGCCCGAAACGTAGGCGTTGCAGGCTTCGGTGGTGACGGTGAATCCCGGCGGGACCGGGACACCGAGCCGGGTCATCTCACCCAGGTTGGCGCCCTTGCCGCCGAGCAGGCCGCGCGCGGCGTCCCAGGAACCACCGACGGCTTCTTCGGCTTCGCCGACCTCGTCGAACGCGTACACCCATTTCTTGTCCGGCATCTCATCCCTCGCTGACGTCGAGTCTGACTTGCGTGATACACACGGTACAACGGTACCGCGCCGAACCGATCTCGCCCCAACCGAGTCGCCCAACCGACCATTGCCGGGCCTAACTGCAGCGGGCCCGGGGCTGGAGTTGCCGGTTGCCGCCGCCGGGATTCGCCGCCCGGTACCACCGCGCCCTCACCGCGAAGGTCTTGCGGCGGGTCAAACGGGCCGATGGCCCCTATTGATGCGCGGCGCCATCGGTACGGTGTCAAAGGCTGCGTCGCGCGCCGGTCGTCGGCGCGACGGGAGCGGCTGCAGAGCGGCAACGTCAGTCAGGAGGACACCGCCGAGAGCTCTCGGGACGTGGCACGCCATGACAGGAGGATCTCCCATTGTGAACGAACCAGTCGTGATGGACCGCGCCGGTTTCGACCGGCTGGTGTCGGTGTTGGCTGATCGGGGCTACGAGGTCATCGGACCGACGGTGCAGGCCTCGACCATCGTCTACGACACCATCGACTCCAGCGGGGATCTCCCCGTCGGTTGGACAGATCACCACGAGGCCGGCACCTACCGCCTCGAGCACCGCGACGACGGCAAGCTCTTCGGGTACGTCGTCGGCCCCCACTCGTGGAAGTAGTACCTCAACCCGCCGCAGACCGTGATCTGGTCCGGCGAGTTGACCGAAGACGGGATCGTGAGCCTGCCCCCGCCGCCGACGCCGCGCTACGCCTTCGTCGGGGCCCGGCCCTGTGAGCTGGCAGCCCTCGCCATCCTCGACAAGGTCTACACCCCCGAGGGGTTCGAGCCCACCAACCAGACGTACGCCGATCGGCGCCGTGAGGCGTTCATCGTCGCCGTCAACTGCACCGAACCCGGCGGCACCTGCTTCTGCACGTCGATGGGCACGGGACCCTCCGCCACGTCCGGGTACGACCTGGTCATCACCGAGGTCACCACGGACGGTGAGGCGAAACTGCTGGTGGAGGCCGGATCGGACGAGGGCAGCGAGGTCTTGGCGGCAGCCGGCGATCTGGCCGCCGCCTCCGATGCCGACACCGCCCTCGCCTCCGACCTGATGGCGGCGGCGGCGACGTCGATGGGACGCACCCTCGACACCGGCGGGATCAAGGAACTCCTCTACGCCAACGCCACCCACCCCCGGTGGAGGAGCGTGGCCGAGCGGTGCCTCGCCTGCACCAACTGCACGCTGGTGTGCCCCACCTGCTTCTGTAACACCATCGAGGATTCGATGGAGCTCGCCGCTCCGGTGGCGACCCGCACCCGCAAGTGGGACTCGTGCTTCACGCTCGATTTCAGCTATCTGCACGGCTTCGCGGTACGGGAGTCGACCACGGCCCGCTACCGGCAGTGGATGACCCACAAGCTGGCGTCTTGGATCGACCAGTTCGGCACGAGCGGGTGCGTCGGCTGCGGCCGCTGCATCACCTGGTGCCCGGTCGGTATCGACATCACCCAAGAGGCAGCCGCCATCAGGCGGGGTGACCTCCGGACCACACCCGTGGCGGCCCCGGGAGGAGCACGATGACAGAACTCAGGCAAGTCCTCGCCGGGATGGCGTTCTTCGAGGGCATCTCGGAGGAGCATCTCGACGCCATCGCCACCTGCGCCTCGGAGGTTCGCTTCGACGCCGGGACGATGCTGTTCGAAGAGGACGGCGTCGCCGACGCCTGGTACCTCATCACCGACGGCGCCGTCGCCCTCGAACTCGAGGTGCCGGGACGGGGACATCACGTCATCCAGACGGTCCACGACGGCGAGGTGACCGGCTGGTCGTGGCTCTTCCCTCCCTACCGGTGGGTGTTCGGAGCCCAGACTCTGGATCCGACCCGTGCGATTCGGTTCGACGCCGAGGCGCTGCGGGTCAAGCAGGAAGCGGACTGCACGCTCGGCTTCGAGTTGTACTCCCGGTTCGCGAACGTCTTGGCGGGTCGCCTCCAGGCAACACGCCTCCAACTCTTGGATGTATATGGCAACCGTGCTTGAACCCATCGAAACCAACACGATGACCCCCGTCCCCTTCCGGGTGGCGCGGGTGCGCCGCGAACTCTCCGACACCTTCACCCTGGAGTTGGAACCCCCCGAAGGCTCGTTCCCGTTCCTGCCGGGGCAGTTCACCATGCTCTACGTCTTCGGAGTCGGCGAGGTGCCGATCTCGATCAGTGGCGACCCGGCCGAGCCCGAGGTGCTCATCCAAACCATCCGCAAGGTGGGGGCCGTCACCCGGGCGCTCAACGGCATCCGTCCTGGCGACTATGTCGGGGTGCGCGGTCCCTTCGGCAAGTCCTGGCCGGTCGAGGACGCCGAAGGCGGGGACCTCATGATCGTCGGCGGCGGAATCGGGCTCGCCCCGCTGCGCCCGGCGATCTACCACGCCCTCGCCAACCGCAACAAGTACCACAACGTGGTGTTGCTGTACGGCACCCGCAGCC
>CAZQUB010000123.1:0-2516 GCA_964596225.1 uncultured Acidimicrobiaceae bacterium | reverse complement strand
CTCGCCAACCGCAACAAGTACCACAACGTGGTGTTGCTGTACGGCACCCGCAGCCCCCGCGACCTGCTGTTCGGCGCCCAGCTCCAGCACTGGTCGGCCCGTCTCGACATCGAGACGCTGATCACGGTCGACACCGCCGACCGGAGTTGGCAGGGCTCGGTCGGGGTGGTCACCCGCCTCATCCGCCGTGCCGCCTTCGACCCGGAGAACACCATGGCGTTCGTGTGCGGACCCGAGATCATGATGAAGGTGACGGCCGAGACGCTGACCCGTACCTCCGGGGTGGCGGCGGACCAGATCTACCTGACGATGGAACGCAACATGAAGTGCGGGATCGGAGCCTGCGGCCACTGCCAGTTCGGCCCCCACTTCGTCTGTTACCAAGGGCCGGTGTTCCGGTACGCGGACATCGAGAGACTCCTCACCTTGAAGGAGGTGTGACATGGCCAGTGCGCCCGCCCCGGCTCCCCCCAAGCCGAAGCTCGGTGTCTTCAAGTTCGCCTCGTGCGACGGCTGCCAGCTGAGCCTCCTCGATGTGGAGGAGTCGCTGCTCGACGTCGCCGGGGTGATCCAGATCGCCAACTTCCCGGAGGCCTCCCGCGAGGTCATCGACGGTCCCTACCAGGTGACGCTGGTCGAAGGCTCGATCACGACCCCGCACGATCTCGAACGGATCCAGGAAATCCGGCGCGATTCGGAGTTCCTGATCACCATCGGCGCCTGCGCCACCTCCGGCGGGATCCAGGCCCTCCGCAACTGGAAGGACACCGCCCTGTTCACCCAGGCGGTGTACGCCCATCCCGAGTACATCGACACCCTCAACACGTCGACCCCGGTGAGCGACCACGTCCAGGTCGATTTCGAGCTGCGAGGCTGCCCGATCAACAAGTACGCCCTCGTCGAGGTGGTGGCGGCGTTCGTGCAGGGTCGCAAGCCCAACATCCCCACCTACAGCGTGTGCGTGGAATGCAAGCGGCGCGGCACGGCGTGTGTCATGGTCTCGCACGGCACCCCGTGCCTCGGGCCGGTCACCCAGGCCGGGTGCGGCGCCATCTGCCCCTCGTACCACCGCGGGTGCTACGGGTGCTTCGGGCCGATGGAGTCCCCCAACACCGAGGCGCTCTCCGCCGCCTTCCGGCAGCTCGGGGTGTCCGAGCGGGGATTGGTTGACGCCTTCCGGGGTTTCAACGCATACTCCGAACCCTTCCGTATTGCCAGCGATCGCCACGAGGCGCTGGCCATCGCCTCAGGAGAGTGACCGGCATGACCAGCAACACCAGACGGGTCGACGTCGACTACCTGGCCCGCGTCGAGGGCGAGGGCAGGATGCACGTCAGTGTCGTCGACGGCGTCATCGAGAACGTCGAGTTCTCGATCTTCGAGCCGCCTCGGTTCTTCGAGGCGTTCCTCGAGGGGCGCCCCTACTCGGACGCTCCCGACATCACGGCCCGCATCTGTGGAATCTGCCCGGTGGCGTACCAGTCGAGTTCCACCCAGGCCATGGAGGACGCCTTCGGCCAGCAGGTCCGGGGACCGCTGCGTGATCTGCGCCGCCTCCTGTACTGCGGCGAGTGGATCGAGAGCCACGTGCTCCACATGTTCCTCCTCCACGCCCCCGACTTTCTCGGGTACGAGAGCGCGGTCCACATGGCCGCCGATCACAAGGACATCGTGGAGTTGGGTCTCCGCCTCAAGAAGGCGGGAAACGCCATCGTCACCGTGGTGGGTGGTCGGGAGATCCATCCCATCAACCCCAAGGTCGGCGGCTGGTACCGGGTCCCGTCCAAGAAGGAGCTGGAAGCCCTGGTCCCGGAGCTGGAGTGGTCGCTGCAGGCGGCCAAGGACACCGTGCGCCTGGTGGCGGGTTTCGACTTCCCGAAGATCGAGCAGGACTTCGAGTTCGTGGCGCTGAGCCACCCCGAGGAGTACGCCATCGAGTTGGGCCGCATCAAGTCCAACAAGGGCATCGACATCGACGTCTCGGAGTACAACGACTACTTCGAGGAGCATCACGTCGCCCGCTCCAACGCCCTGCACTCGACGATCAAGGAACGGGGCGCCTACCTCGCCGGGCCGCTCGCCCGCTACAGCCTCAACTTCGAGAAGCTGACGCCGATGGTGCGGGACCTCGCGCTCGAGGTGGGCCTCGGCCCGACCTGCACCAACCCGTTCAAGAGCATCGTGGTGCGCGGCATCGAGGTGCTGTACGCGGTGGAGGAGGCGTTGCGGCTCATCGACGCCTACGAGCAGCCGGCGGAGCCGTCGATCGACCTCGACGTCAAGGCAGGTGAGGGCCACGGTGCCAGCGAGGCGCCGCGCGGCCTGCTGTACCACCGCTATGTGGTGGACGACGGGGGTCGGATCCTGAAGGCCCAGATCGTACCGCCCACGGCTCAGAACCAGCTCAGCATCGAGAACGACCTGCGGACGGTGTTGGAGGATTCGCTGGATCTGCCGGACGACAAGCTGAGCTGGGTGCTCGAGCAGTCGATCCGCAACTACGACCCGTGCATCTC
>CAZQUB010000122.1:0-5435 GCA_964596225.1 uncultured Acidimicrobiaceae bacterium | reverse complement strand
GGGTTGTCGGCGCCCCGCACGTAGATGCAGCGGGCCGGGCACACCCCGGCGCACAGCTCGCACCCGATGCACTTCTCCATCCCGTCGGGGTAGCGGTTGAGGATGTGGCGCCCGTGGAACCGTTGCGGCTTGACCCGCTTCTTCTTCGGGTACGGGGTGGTGACCCGCGGCTTGAACATCTGGCGGAAGGTGGTGGCGAACCCTTGGAAGGGGCCGAGCATCTCCGAGAACCAACCCATCCGCTACCTCACGTCCATGGGAGGCCGAGACGCCGGTAGGCGACGGCCAGGGTCGACAAGGCGATCCACAGCAGGCTGGCCGGGATCAGCCGTTTCCATCCGAAGCTCATCAGCTGGTCGTACCGCATGCGGGGCAGCGTGGCCCGCACCCAGATGAAGACGAAGATGAGCAGGAACGTCTTGAAGAAGAACCACACGATCGGGAACACCCATGCGATCGCCGCCGGGGTTCCGAAGTCGGGACCGTGCCAGCCGCCGAGGAAGAGGGTCACGGTGATCGCCGAGATGTTGAAGACGTTGATGTACTCGGCGAGGAAGAACATCGCGAACCGGAACCCGGAGTACTCGGTGTGGTACCCACCCACCAGCTCGTTCTCGGCTTCGACGAGATCGAAGGGAGCCCGATTGCTCTCGGCGACGCCGGCGATGAAGAAGATCACGAACGACGGCAACAGCACCACGTTCCACACCCCGAGGAACCCGAACGTATCCCCGGCCTGAGCCTCGACGATGCCGGTGAGGGAGGCGGTGCGGGTGAAGAGGATGACGGGCACCAGCGCCAGGCCCATCGCGGCCTCGTAAGAGATCATCTGGGCGCTGGCCCGGACCGCTCCCAGCAGCGGGTACTTGGAGCCGGAGGACCATCCGGCCAGCACCACCGCGTACACCGCCATCGACGACAGGGCCAGGATGTAGAGGACCCCCACGTTGAGGTCGGTGCCGGAGAGTTCGATGAGCCGGTCCCCGATGTGGAAGGGCCGGCCGATCGGGATCACGAGGAAGATGAGCAGCGCCGGTACGAGGGCCGCCACCGGGGCCGCGAGGTAGATGGCGAACTCGACCTTGCGGGGTGTCACCGCCTCCTTCACCAGCAGCTTGACGCCGTCGGCGACGGTCTGGAGAATCCCCCACGGCCCGGCCCGGTAGGGGCCGATCCGGTTCTGCATGTCGGCGACGATCTTGCGCTCGATCCACACCAGGAAGATGGTGACGGTGAGCAGCATGGCGAACACGGCGACCGCCTTGATCGCCGCTTCCAGGAACACCTCCCACCCGGTGAGCATCAGGTGTCACCCCCCACCGGAGTCACCTTGACGACCGGCGTCGCCCCCAGCCCGGCCGTGCTCGCCAGGTTGGCCGGCACGTAGACGGTCCCCGGCACCAGGCCGGTGTCGATGCCGAGTGGCAGGTCGACCCTGCCCCGCGCTCCCGCCACGGTGACGGTCGCCCCAGGATGGAGCGAGGCGGCGGCGGCGTCGGCGGGGTGCAGGTAGGCGCGGCCCTCCGGGGCCAGCGCCGCCAGCGACGGGCTCATGCGAGTCAAGACCCCGTCGTCGTAGAGCACCCGGGCGAGGTGGAGCCCCCACCCGTCGGTGACGGAGGAGAGCCCGGGATCGACCGGGATGTAGGCGAGCGGCTGGTGACCGTCGGCGGTGGGGAGCACGATGCCCTCCCGGCCGCCGCCCCAATCGAGCAGGTCCCAGCTGACGCCGGCGTAGGCGGGGGCCACCTCCCGGATCTCGGCCAGCAGCGCCTCGGCGGAGTCGGCGCCGAGCACGCCGCCCATGCGGACCGAGAGGTCGTCGAGCGCCGACCAGACGACTCTGCTCTGGCCGGGGCCGGGGAGGAGCCGGTTCACCTTCTGGACGCGACCTTCGAGGTTGGTGACGGTGCCTTCGACCTCCCCGAAGCCCTCGACCGGCAACACCACGTCGGCGAGGGCGGCGGAGTCGCTGAGGAACAGGTCGAAGGCGACCACGAACTCCGCTTTCTCGAGTGCGGCCCGGGCGAGGTGAGGGTCGGGATGGTCACGGACCGGGTCGGCGCCGAGCATGACGAGGGCGCGCAGCTCCCCGTCTGCCAACCCCTCCAGGATCCCGGTGGCATCGCGTCCGATCCCCTCGGGGAGCGGCCCCCAATGCGCTTCGAGGCTCTGTCTCCCCTCGGCCCCGATCGCCGAGACCCGGCCGGGCAGCAGGGTGGGAGCGAGCCCCATGTCGAGGGCACCGAAGACGTTGCCGCGCCGGGCGAGCGGCATGATCGTCGCCCCTGGCAGGTCGCGGGCGGAGGCGGCGACGGCCTCGGCGAGGCGGGGATCCTCCGCCAGCCCGGTGCGTCCCACGATCGCCACCACCGGACCTTCCTTGAGAGCCTGGCGGGCCGCGGCATAGGCCTTGGTGGCCCGCCCCTTCGTCAGCCGGTCGAGGATCTCGGGACCGGTGCCGGGCCGGTAGGCGAAGGTGTGGGTGGCGACGCGGTGGAGACCGGTGCGGCGGGGATGGACCACGATGAGGGTGGCGCCGAGCTTGGTGACGGCCCGCCGTACCCGCAGGTAGAGGACCGGGTATTCCTCTTTGAGGTCGGGTCCCCACAGCAGGATCGTCTTGGCGCGCTCCAGGTCGTCGATGGTGGCCCGGGGGGTGATGCCGGCGAGGAACTGCGGGTCGAGGCCGTCCCCGAGTTGGGCGTCGATGTGCGGTGTGACGACGACGGTGCGGAGGAACTTGCCGAAGGCGAACGCCTCCTCGTTGGTGTTGCGGGCGCCACCGAGCCCCGCCACCGCGGTGCCGCGCATCTCCCCGAGGCGGTCGGCGACGAGTTGGAGCGCCTCGCCCCAGGTGGCCTCCTGCAGTTCGCCGTCGCGGCGGACCAGCGGCATGGCGAGCCGCTGCGGCGAGTTGATGTACTCGAAGCAGAAGCGATCCTTGTCCGACAGCCAGCCCTGATTGGTCGGCTCGTTGTCGACCCCGTCGATCCGCACCACCGAGTTCTGGCTCGACTGGACCGACACCTTGGACCCGACCGAGTCGACCAGCGAGACGCTCTCCACCGCTTCGAGGTCCCAGGGTCGGGCTTTGAAGCGGTACGGCTCGGCGGTGAGGGCACCCACCGGGCAGATCTGGACGGTGTTGCCCGAGAAGTACGAGGAGAACGGCTCCCCGGGGAAGGTGAGCACCTGGGTGTGGTTGGCGCGGTCCATGAACTCGATGAGGGGATCGCCCGAGATCTCCTCGCTGAAGCGGGTGCAGCGGGCACACAGGATGCAGCGCTCCCGGTCGAGCAGCACCAGGTCGGAGATGGGGATCGGCTTCTCGAAGTGCCGCTTCTCCTCGACGAACCGGCTCTCCCCCGGCCCGTAGGCGAGGGTCTGGTCCTGCAGCGGGCACTCACCGCCCTTGTCGCACACCGGGCAGTCGAGCGGGTGGTTGATGAGGAGGTACTCGAGTACGCCCTCCCGTGCCTTCTCCACCAGCGCCGACTTGGTGTCCACCACCATGCCGTCGGCGACGGGCATGGTGCACGAGGTGGTGAGCATGGTGCCGCGCGGTCCCTCCACCTCGACCAGGCACATCCGGCACATGCCGACGGGATCCATCCGGGCGTGCCAGCAGAATCGGGGGATGTAGACCCCGTGCTCTTCAGCGGCCTTGATGAGCAGCTTTCCCTTCGGCACCTGCATCTCGGTGCCGTCGATCGTGATCGTCACCATGTCCGTGGCGTCGTCAGGCAACCGGCACCCCCTTGGCGACCATGGCCTCCACCTCGGGGCGGAAGTGCTGCATGAGCGACACGATCGGCGACACCGCCGAGGGGCCGAGGGGGCAGATGGTGGTCATCACCGGCGGCCAGCGCAGGCCGGGGCTGATGCCGTCGCCGATGTCGAGCAGCAGATCGAGGTCGGATTGCCGGCCTTCCCCGGCGAGGATCCGTCCCAGCACCCGTTCCAGCCAGGTGGTCCCCTCCCGGCACGGGGTGCACTGCCCGCAGGATTCGTGGGCGAAGAAGCGCACGATGCGCAGGGCGGCGGCCACCACGTTGGTGGTCTCGTCCATCACGATGACGGCCCCCGAGCCGAGCATCGAGCCCTGCCGTCCGACGTCGTCGATGGTCACCGGGGTGTCGAGGTGCTCGGGGACGAGCCACGGGGCCGAGGCGCCACCCGGGATCCAGGTCTTGAGGGCCCGGTCGCCGGGAATGCCGCCCCCGATGTCGTAGATCAACTCGCGCCACGACATGCCCATGACGATCTCGTAGTTGCCGGGCCGCGCCACGTGGCCCGACAGCGAGAAGAGCCGGGTCCCGGCGGAGGTCTCGGGGCCGATGTGGGCGTAGCTCGCCCCGCCGTTGAGGACGATCCACGGGAGGTTCGACAAGGTCTCGATGTTGTTGACGATGGTGGGTTTGGCGTAGAGGCCCTCCACCGCCGGGAACGGCGGCTTGATGCGGGGCTCACCGCGGCGCCCTTCGAGGCTGTTGAGGAGGGCGGTCTCCTCCCCGCAGATGTAGGCGCCGGCCCCCAGATGCACCGTGATGTCGCAGTCGAACCCGGTTCCCAGGATGTCCTTCCCCAGATAGCCGCGGCGGTAGGCCTCGTCGACCGCGGCCTGGACCCGCCGGGCCGGCTTGGGGTACTCGCCCCGGATGTAGATGAAGGCGTGGTCCACTTCGAGGGCGTAGGCGGCGAGGATCACACCCTCGACGAGCTGGTGCGGGTCACGCTCGAGGAGCTGGCGGTCCTTGAAGGTGCCAGGCTCGGATTCGTCGCCGTTCACCACCAGATAGCGAGGCTTGGTCGGCGGCAGGAACCCCCACTTCACCCCGGTGGGGAAGTTGGCGCCTCCCCGGCCCCGGATGTTGGATGCCTTCACCTCGGCCGCCACCTGCTCCGGGGTCATCTCCTCCAGGCCCTTGCGGAGGGCGACGTAGCCTCCGGTGGCCTCGTACCGCTCCATGGTGTGGCTGTCGGTGGGATGCGCCGTCATGCGCTCGGTGAGGATGAGGGGTGTGGTCACGACTCCTCCCCGGAGGATCCGTAGCGGTCGAAGGCGGGAACGGGACGGATCGCCCCTTCCTTCTCGGAGATGCCCCACTCGAAGGAGCGACGCCCCCCGAAGAGCTGCTGCATCTCGTCGGCGAGCACCACCTCGGGACGGCCGTCACGAAGCCAGCGGCACAGGGCCCTGCCCTTCTCCGGCGTGACCCCTTCGACCATCTCGTAGTTGACGAGCACCACCGGGGCCCCGCCGCAGGCGCCGTTGCATTCGATGTGCTCGACGCCGAAGAGCCCGTCCTCGGACGTCTCACCGTCGGCGGTGCCGGTTTCGTCGATGATGGCGTCGAGCACCTCGTCGGCGCCCAGGAGGTGGCAGGAGATCGAGGTGCAGACCGAGATCAGGTAGCGGCCCGGGTCCTCCC
>CAZQUB010000121.1:0-5492 GCA_964596225.1 uncultured Acidimicrobiaceae bacterium | reverse complement strand
TCCAGCAGGTGAAGAAGGAGCCCACCGACAAGGTCAACACCTGGCCCCACCTGCTTGCCATCGAGTTCGTGGCCCTCATGGTTGTCTTGGCCGGACTCATCATCTTCTCGGTGTTCGTCAACGCCCCGCTGCTGGAATTCGCCAACTTCAACCAGCAGCCCAACCCGTCGAAGGCCCCCTGGTACTTCCTCGGGTTGCAGGAACTGCTGTCCTACTTCGACCCGCAGGTCGCCGGCGTCATCATCCCCAGCTTCGGACTGATCGGCATCGCACTCATCCCCTACCTCGACAAGAACCCGTCGTCCCGCCCCGCCGACCGCAAGCTGGCGATCATGCTCTTCACCTTCTTCATCATGGCGGCGGCGGTTCTCACCATCTACGGCTCGTTCTTCCGGGGCCCCGGCTTCAGCTTCACGTTCCCCTGGGTCGACGGCGTCTTCTTCGATTTCTGATGACTGGCACCACCATCTTCGCGATCGCCTTGATCTCCACCGCAGCCCTGCTGGCGGTGGCGGTCTTCGCCGTGGCGTGGCGCCGCGGCCCGGCAGGACCGATCGTCGGGGAGTTCGAGCCCGAAGCGCCGGACGCGGTGGCCGTCGTCGCGGCCGAGAAGGAGGCCGCGGCAGGTCCCGAAACCACCCCGCCGGCCGAGCCGCCCGCCGCGCCGGCGCATGCCGCCGAGACCGTCGCCGCGGTGCGGCGCATCCCGGTGACGGAAGCCGAGATGGGCGTGACCCGTCGCAAGTTCCTCAACCGAGCGAGCTTCGGTCTGTTCGCCGGCGCCTTCTTCGCCTCGCTCGGCCTCGGCATGCTCTCGTTCCTCTGGCCCAAGCTGAAGGGCGGCTTCGGAACCCCGATCAACGCCGGCAACCTGACCTCACTGCGGGACGAGATCATCCAGGACGACGGCACCCTCATCCCCAAGTTCATCCCCCCCGCCCAGTCCTGGCTCGTCGTCATGGACGAGAAGGACGTCCCCGGCAGCAGCTTCGAAGGCCTCCCGGTGCTCGCCGGCGGAGGGGTCGAGCCCGGTGTGATGGCGCTGTGGCAGCGCTGCGTGCACCTCGGATGCCGCGTCCCGGAGTGCACCTCCTCTCAGGGATTCGAGTGCCCCTGTCACGGCTCCCGGTACAACTTCCACGGTGAGTACGAGGCGGGCCCTGCCCCCCGCAATCTCGATCGCTTCGAGGTCGCGGTCAACGACGCCGGCGACCTCATCATCAACACCGGCACCATCTTCCAGACGCCACGCGCCCACCACAAGACCGCCGCCTACCCGCAAGGACCATCCTGCCTGTGATCCCCCTGTCCCTTTTCGCCACCGCCGAGCCTTCCACCCCGGCCGAGCCGAGCAACGTCGGCCTCGGCTCGGTAGTGCTCATCCTGGCGGTGGCGGTGCTGCTGGGGGGCCTCGCCTTCCTTGTGATCACCAGCCGGCGCCGGCGGCGACCCCCCGAGACACCCCCACCCAACCTCACCCCCTACGACGACGACGAGGCACTCGAGACCACCCGCCTCACCCACGTGCTGTCGGCGGCCGCCGTCGCCGCCGCGGTGCTCGCCATCCTCCTCCCCGTCTACTTCGTCGGGGAGTCGCATCGCCAGGCCGAAGCCGCGCAGCAGATCGAAGACCAGTACCTCGAGGAGGGGCTGCACTGGTGGCAACTCTTCGAGTGCACGGTCTGTCACGGCGCCGACGGCGGTGGCGGCGGTGCCGCCTTCGTCGAAGCCCGCTCCGGCCTCGACACCTCGTGGGCGGTGCCGTCGATCAACGACGTGTTCTTCCGCTACACGGAGGACGAGGTGCGGCACTGGATCACCTACGGCCGCCAAGGAACACCGATGCCGGCCGCCGGCCTCGACGGCGGCGGGTCGATGACGGGGCAGCAGATCGATCAGGTCGTCGCCTACCTGAAGAGCATCCAGGTGCCCCAGAGCGACGCCCTCGCCAAGATCGAAGGGGCCGTCACCCTGGCGTTGCAGCGCATCGAGAACGCCGAACAGACCATCGACAAGCAACTCGTCGAGGAGACCGCCGCTCGGGACGACATCCTCGACGCCCCCGCCAAGTACGCCACCATCGAGCACATGCCGGACGACATCGACGCCCTTCTCTCCGGCGACGGAACCTGCACCGACTCCTCCGCGGCGCTGGTGGGGACGACCTGCGCCGCCCCCGGTTCGGACCGGGACCGGGACGGGCTCAGCGACGTCGCCGAGGAGACTCTCACCACCTATGCAGCCACCGCCTACGAGACGCTGACGGCCCGCTCGGTGCAGGACATCGTCGAGGACGACGGCAGCCACACCTTTCAGGTGACCCCCACCGGCAACGACCTCTACCTCCTCGAACTCTCCCCCGATAACGCCTTCACCATGAGCGACGAGCGGGGCCGGCCGGTCGCGGACCTCGACTCCGCCGAGCACTTCATGCAGGAGCTGCGCACCGCCCACCTCCAGCTCGAAGTCGTTGCCGAACGGCAGGACCGGTTCCTGGGCAGCGCCAACGAGGGAATCGCCTTCCTGGAGAAGGCGCTGGAGGACCGGGCCTGGGACGTCGACTTCGAGGAAGTGGCCACCCGCACCGGTCTCGACCTGGCCGGCGCCACCCGCGCCGTCGGCCTCTTCAACGCCTACTGCGCCCGCTGCCACACCGCCGGCTACAGCGCCGGCGTCGCCTTCGAGCAGGCGGCCGGTTCCGGGGCGTGGGCTCCGGCGCTCCGTGACGGCCGGGCCGTCACCCAGTTCCCCAGCTTCGACGACCACGTCGCCTTCGTGATCCGGGGTGCCCAGGCGGATTCCCACTACGGCGTCAACGGCCTCAGCGGGGTCGGCGGCATGCCCGCCTTCGGGGAGATCCTCAGCCAGGACGACATCGAGCTCATCGTCACCTACGAGAGGTCGCTGTGATGCCCCGTCGCCTTCCGGGCCGTCTCGCCACCCTCGCCCGCGACGAGCGTGGCCTCAGCTCCCTCGAGAAGCTGGGCCTGACGTTGCTCGCCGTGGTGGTGCTGGCGTTCATCCCGGTGGTCCGCAGCATCGTCGGCGACGCCTGGGGGAAGGTGTTCGGCCAGGTCGACGACGCCGGGAACCCGACCACCTTCTCCGTCGCCGCCAAGGGGATCCTCATCGTCGTCGTGGCGATCGTCGCCTTCGTCGGTTCCGGGTTCCTCGTGATCTCCACCGACCTGGGACGGCGCCTCGCGTTCCTCGTCACCGGCGCCGCAGTGTTCGGCTGGCTGGTGGTCGGCTCGATGCTGTTCGTCGTCTACGCCCCGCGCGGGTTGCGACCCTCCAACCTCACCGGCCTCAACGCCTTCCAGATGCGGATCCCCGCCATCGGGCTCGGCGTGGCGTCGCTCATCCTGTTCCTGATGTTCGTGGTCGCCCTCGACCGCTACGAGAAGGAGCAGGACCGGGACTGACCAGGTCCGGATCGACCCTTCAGGTGAGGAAGCGCGCCAGCAGCTCGTCCATCGTGGGACCGGACGTGATCTCCAGCTCGTAGAAGACCCGGGTGCGGGGCAGATCCCCCAGGTCGACGACACGGGCGAGATCGATCGGGGTGCCGATCACGACCGTGTCGGGGGCGGCGGCCCGGATCGTCTCCTCCAGCTCGCTACGTTGCTGCGGGCCGTACCCCATCGCCGGCAACACCCGGCCGATGTGGGGGAAGGCGGCGTAGACACCGGCCAGCGAACCGGCGGCGAACGGTCTGGGATCGATCAGCTCGGCGGCGCCGTGCCGCCGGGCCGCCACCGCCCCGGCGCCCTCCGCCATGCCGCCGTGGGTGATGGTGGGCCCGTCCTCGACCACGAGGACCCTCTTCCCTCCGATCAGATCGGGGTGCTCCACGGTGATCGGCGACGCCGCCTCCACCACGATCGCGCCGGGGTTGGCGTCGGCCACGTTGCGCCGCACCTCGGCGACGCCCTCCGCCGGGGCGGTGTCCACCTTGTTGATGAGCACGACGTCGGCGCGGCGCAGGTTGGCCTCCCCCGGCCAGTACCTCAGCTCGTGGCCGGGCCGGAACGGGTCGACGACACAGATGGAGAGGTCGGGCCGGAAGAAGGGCAGGTCGTTGTTGCCGCCGTCCCACAGAATCACGTCCGCTTCCTCCTCCGCGGCGCGCAGGATGGCCTCGTAGTCGACCCCGGCGTACACCACGGCGCCTTCGCGCAGGTACGGCTCGTACTCCTCGCGCTCCTCCACGGTGACGTCGGCAGCGGCGAGGTCGTCGAAGGTGGCGAACCGCTGCACCCGTTGCCGGAGCAGGTCGCCGTACGGCATGGGGTGGCGGACCACCGCCACCCGTTTCCCGGCCGCGGCGAGTACGCGACGCACCCGGCGGCTCGTCTGGCTTTTCCCGCTCCCGGTGCGGGTGGCGGTGACCGCCACCACGGGCTTGGTGGAGGCGAGGAGGGCGGCGTCACCGACCAGCGAGAACGAGGCCCCGGCGGCAACGGCGCGGGCGGCGAGGTGCATCACGTGCTCGTGTGACACGTCCGAGTAGGCGAAGAGCACGAGGTCGACCGCCTCCTGCGCGACGAGCTGCTCGAGATCCTGCTCCGGATGGATGGGGATCCCGTCCGGGTACCCCGGTCCGGCCAGCTCCGCCGGGTAGCGGCGGTCGTCGATGTCGGGGATCTGGGTGGCGGTGAAACCGACGACTCGAACGTCGGGCCTCCCGCGGTACAGGACGTTGAAATCGTGGAAGTCACGTCCGGCGGCACCGAGGATCAACACACGCGTTGGCATCGATCGAACTCCTGTCTCCGAGGTATCCCGACCCTACCGCTCCCGCGGCCGAAAGGCCGCGGCGAGGGCGGCTCAGGCGTGTTGCAGGTGGAAGGCCAGGATCTGCAATTCGGTGGAGAGGTCGACGCGGCGCACCTCGACCCCGGGAGCGCGGCGCAGGATGGCGGGAGCGAAGTTGAGGATCGATCGCACCCCGGACCGCACCAGACGATCGGCCACGTCCTGGGCGGCATAGGACGGGGTCGCCACGATCCCGATCGAGATCGACCGCTTGGCCACGATCAGCTCCAGATCCGTCAGCGGCTCCACCACCAGGCCGTCGGCCTCCTCACCGACCTTGGTGGGGTCGACGTCGAAGATCGCCCGCACCTCGAACCCCCACCCGACGAACCCCGGGTAGTTGGCGAGCGCCGTCCCGAGGTGGCCGGCCCCGATGATCGCCACCCCGTAGGTCTTGATGAGCCCGAGGGCGTGCCGCAGCTCCCGTCGCAGCTCGTCGATGTCGTAGCCGACCCCGCGCACCCCACGGGCGTCGATGTGCGACAGGTCCTTGCGCACCTGCGCCGGGTTGACGCCGGCGATGGCGGCGAGTTGATCCGACGAGCAGGTCGACTGGCTCGTGGGGAGGTCGCTGAGGCACCGCAGGTACACCGGGAGCCGCGCCACCGTGGCGGAAGGGATCGAGGATTTCACCGTCAGCCGAGGATAGTGGCTCCCCGCATCCCCCTAGCGGG
>CAZQUB010000120.1:0-5569 GCA_964596225.1 uncultured Acidimicrobiaceae bacterium | reverse complement strand
CTTCGATTTCTCCCTCTAGCGTAACTTACGTTTTGGTGGTATCGTAAGTTACGTTATGGGACGAGTGTTTCGCAGAGGAGAACTCAAGGAAGCGATCGTGGCGGTGCTGGCGGCCGTCGGCGAGCTGCACGGCTACGGGATCATGACCGAGCTGAAGGACCGGGTCGGGGGCGGATGGAAGCCGAGCCCCGGCGCCATCTACCCGGCGCTGCTCGCCCTCGAGGACGCCGGGCTGGTGGAGACCGCCGAAGAAGACGGCACCCGCCTCTACCGGCTCACCGATGCCGGGCGGGAGACCGCGGCACGCTCCCGCTCCGCCCACCGGTGGGCATCGCTCACCGAGCGAGCCGAGGGAGGGGAGGAGCGGTTCTCCGTCGGCTCCCTCCTCGACCGCTTCGCCGCCGAATCGTCCCTTCGCCGCCGCATCGCCGGCCCCGACACGCAGGCGGCGATCGACGACGTGCTCGACCGGACTTCCCAAGAAATCGAACGGCTGTTGAGAGAAGGAGAGGACGATGGATGACTTCGGCGAGATGGCATTGCGGGAACGGGAGGCGAGGCGGATCGCCCGCCGTCAGTGGTTCTGGCTCCACTTCGCCGTCTACGCCACCGTGCAGGTGTTCCTCGTCATCGTGTGGGCGCTGAGCGACGCCAGCTACCCGTGGTACATCTTCCCGCTGTTCGGGTGGGGGATCGTGGTGGCGGCGCACGCCGTGTTCGCCTTCGTGGTGCGCCACCCTGACGAGATCCTGATCGAACGGGCCCGGAAGGAGCAGGCTCCGTGATGACCTGGCTCCTCGAACCGTACGCCGACCCCGGCTTCTACCGGACGATCGGGTACCTCCTCCTCGGCCTCCCCCTCGGGGTCTTCGAGTTCACCATCGCCGTCACCGGGCTGTCGCTCGGAGCCGGCCTGGTGGTGACCCTGCTCGGCGTGCCGCTGCTCGTGGCCACGCTCCTGCTCTGCTCCCAGCTCGCCTCGTTCGAACGCGACCTGGCGATGGCGCTCCTCGACGCGCCGATGCCGCGGGAATTCACCCGCCGCGACGCCGACGGGTACGGATGGCGCCGGCTGAAGGCCCGGACTCGGGACCGGCGCACCTGGACCGAGGTCGGGTACCTGCTCATCGTCCGCCTCCCGCTCGGCATCGCCGACTTCACGGTGGCGGTGACGCTGGTGTCGGTGGCGCTGGCCTTCGCCGTGTTCCCGATCCTGTACGCCGCCGGGGTTCCCATCGAATACGGATCGTGGCGGATCGACACGTTCGCCGAATCCCTCGTCGTAGCCCCGCTCAGTGCGCTGGCCTTCTTCACCGGTCCCCGCCTTCTGCTTGCCTGGGCCGGCGTGTCGCGCCGCATCACGAGCCGGATGCTCGGCTGGCTCGACAACGCCGACGTGAAGCGAGCCGTGGTCGACGTCCTCGGACGGCACGGTGAAGCGGACGCCTTCACGATCCTCGACGAGGCCGGCGCCCGGCTCGGGAACGGACCGTTCCTCACGCCCACCAGGGTGGAGGCGACGCTGCTCGCCCTCGAATCGACCGCGGACGTCGTCGCCGATCACCACGACGGGCGGACCCGCTACGCACTGGCGGTGCGTCAACCCATGGCGTGAGACCGGCCGCTCCGCCGCCTCACACCGTGACGACGACCTTGCCGTGGGGCCGGCCGTGCACCATATGCGCCACCGCGGCCGCGGTCTCCTCCAGCGGATAGGTATGGTCGATGACCGGGACGACGGCCCCGGAGGCGGCGAGGCGGGTCAGGTACGGGAGGTCCTCCTCGTTGCGGCGCTGCTCGAGCTCGGCCATGCGCTGCCCGGGAATCCACCTCAGCATCCGCATCCGCACCAGCTTGCCCGTCGGACCCAGCCACAGCTTCTCGGGGCGGGAGAACGCGGCGAGGTAGACGCCTCCGAGCACCAGTAGGCGGCGGCACCCCACCAGCGACCGGTCCCCGACGGTGTCGAGCACCACGTCGTAGCGCTCCTTGGTACGCGTGAACTTCTCCCGGGTGGAGTCGACGACGACGTCGGCGCCGAGCGAGCGCACCAGGTCCACGCCTTCGCTGGGAGCCACGGCGGTCACATCTGCCCCCAGAGCCTTCGCCAGCTGCACCGCGAACGTGCCGACGCCGCCGGACGCGTCGTTGACGAGGACCCGGCTCCCCGGCTGGACGTGTCCGTAGTCGCGGAGCGCCTGGAGAGCCGTCGTCGCCGCGACCGGGATGGCGGCCGCCTGCGCGAACGTGAGGTTGGCGGGCTTGGGCGCCAGCCAGCGTTCCGGCACCCGCACCAGCTCCGCCAGCGAGCCGAGTTCCAGCAGCATCTCGCCCGCCACACCGCCGGCAACCATGCCGAACACCTCGTCGCCGGGACGGAGGCGCCTCACGCCGGCGCCCACCTGCTCGACGACGCCGGCCAGATCGCCTCCGAGACGTGTCAACGGTGGCTTCCTCACCCCGAACTGGATGCGGATCATGAACGGGGTGCCGGTCATGAAGTGCCAGTCGAACTGGTTGAGCGATGCGGCCCGCACCCGCACCAGCACATCGCCGTCCCCCACCTCGGGCGGCTCGACGTCGGCGACCCGGAGCACCGCCGGCGGCCCGTAACGGTCGAAGACGATCGCCTTCACCCGAACCTCCCGTGATCGTTGCCGTCCATGCCGGCAGGATACGTGGCGGAGCCGCGCCCAACCGCGGCGCCTGGAAGGGCGGCCCACCTTCGGGTCAGCCGACAGCCTTCGACCGGGGGAACTCCACCGGGCCGCGGTGCGAGCTGTCCGGGAACGGAGAGAACCCTCTGCGGCTCAGCTCCTCACGGATCTCGATGATCAGCTCGGCGTCTTCGACGTCCCATGCCGCGTCCTCGTGGTGGGAACGCAGCGCGGTGAGGATGACAACGAGCTGCCCGGGCTTCATGTCGCGGAGATCGCTCTCGAACATGCATCCATCCTCGGTCGTCCATCGTCGTGACGACCTGGCGACTCCCGCCGGGATCGTGGCCGTCGACGGCCTGGTCCCGCAGAACGTCGCGATGCGACTCGCGGCCGGGTTTCCTTCTCGGAGCCTGTTCACCCCGAGCCGCTCTCTCATAGTACTCCCTCGCCGCTCCCATGGCGTGGAGAGATTTCCCTGGCTTCCGGTGCCCGGTCCGGGTGCCGGCGCTAGCCTGCGCCGTACAGCGCAACGGGCGAAACGAGGCGGGACGTGACCGTGAACGGTGGGCAGTCGGAAGAGGAAGCGGCGGACGAGCGCCGTCTCGCCGAGCACGATCGCTACGAGGCCGAGCGTCTCGCCGAACACGATCGCTACGAGGCCGAGCGCAAGGCCGCCCACGAACGGGAACGGGAAGAGCGGCACGCCGCCCGCCAGCAGGCCGATGTCGAACGGCAGGCGGCACGCGAGCAATCCGACCGTGATCGGAACGAGCAGCGAACCCGGAGAGATCGCGAGCGAGGCGGCTGAGACCCACGCTCGGGACCTCCCGGCGTTTCCGGACGCGTGTCAGCTCCGGCGCGCCAGATTCCTGAGGTTGGAGAACGCCACCACCGTCCAGGCGACGAGGCCGCCGAGGGCGAGTAGCCGGGCGACGGAGGGCCAGGTGGATTGCCAGATCCACAGCCCGACCGTGACGGGCAGGAACAGGCTCCAGAGGACGAGTTCGACGCCGAAGGGCCGCTCTCGCACCCACACCCACACGTCGGCGAGCTTGCTCTGATCCCAGGCGAGCACCACCGCGAACCCGACCCAGAAGAGGGCGAACACCGCGACGGCCCACAACGTGAGCCCGACCTCTGCCCGGCGGCTCTCACGGCCGGCGGCAGGCATCGGCGGCGACGTCACCTCCGCCACCCCCTCGTTCCCGGAATCTGCCTCTCCCTGACCTTACCTGCTCCGGCGGCGCCGAGCACGGGGAGGGTCGGTCGGCCGTCACTCCTCGGCGACGGCCCCCGTTTCGGGAAGGCGGGGCCCGGGGTCGAAGGCGAGGCAGGTGAGCAACGTCCAGGAGGCGGCAACCGCGGCGGCGGCGACGGTGTCGGACGGGAACTCCACCAGCAGCACCACCCGGGCCGCCGCCGTCACCACCACCACACCGAGGGCATTGCCGAAGCGGAGCACCGTGGTGACCCAACCGCCCCGCCGCCACGGCCACGCCAGCAGGCACACCACGGCGGTGACCAGCGCCACGTGCTCGGAGGGGAACCCGGCGTCGATCCGGGACGCCAGCGGCACGGCAGCCGGAGGGCTGCGGTGGACCAGCATCTCGGTCAGTTCGACGATGAGCCACTGCCCGACGACCGCCACCGCGACCGCCCCGGCGGGCCGCACCCGGTGCCGCACCAGCAGGACGGCGCCGGCGAGAGCCGCCCCGGTGCCGACGACGGCGGGGGCGGTGACGACGTTGGTCACCCGGGCGACGTCGATCAGCGCCGGTATCCGGTTGGCATCGAGGTAGCGGATGGCGCTCCCGTCGAAGAAGAAGACCCGAGAGGCGCCGACGACGTCGACGACGAGCAGCCCGAACACGGTCAGCGAGGCGGTGATCGCTCCCGCCGTCATCAGGAGGGTGATGGCGGGACGGCCGCCCCGGCGGATCCCGACCGCGAGGGGACGCAGCGGCCAGAAGGCGGCGATCCGGTCCAGCCAGCGATCCACCGTGTCCCGGTTCCGTGCCGTCCAGCGGGTGAGCCACACCACCGCGCCCACCAGCACCGCGACGGCGACCACGGCAAGTCCGCCGGCTCGCACCCACCGCTCCACTCGGGTGTAGTTGGCGCCGGCGACGTACCCGAGGAGCGTGAACCCGGTCCCCCAGAGGACGCCCCCGATGGCGTTGCCGAGGAGGAAACGCTGGTACCGCATCCGGGCCATGCCGGCCGCGAAGGGGACGACGGCCCGCAGCACGGCGGCGAAGCGCGCCACCACCAATGCCCACCACCCCCGGTTGGAGAGCATCTCTCCGGCGGCGTCGATGTGCTTCGAGAATCGAGCCATGCGGGGGTGGGAGAGCAGCGTCGGGCCGAGGCGGCGGCCGAGGCTGTAGCCGATCGAGTCGCCGACGATGGCGCCGACGACGGCGGAGGGGATCATCAGCCACACAGAGACCCCGCCGGCTCCCGCCGTCACACCCCCCAGCACCACCGCCAACTCACCGGGAGCGAGCACCCCGATGAAGGCGGCGCTCTCGGCCGCGGCGAGCAGGAGCACGATGAGCGGGGCGAACGGGCCGACGACGTGGAAGAGATGGATCACGAGCCGGGGCCGCGGCGCGAGGTCTGCCCCCGGGAGGGCGGAACGGGGGGATGGCACCTGCAGGACACGGTGCCCGGCAGTCTACGAATCTGTCAGGGGAGTCGGTGGCTCCGGGGTGGTGGCATACTGCCCCGATGGCACATCCCGCACCACGGCATGGCGCGGCGGCGTCCAATCCCGCCCATCGACCACGGGCAGCCGGCGCGGCGAGGCGGGTTCTGCTCACCGCGGTGTCGACGGTGTTGCTCGCCGCCGGGTGCAGCTCGGGGACCACCGAGCTGGCCGGCTACACCCGCGATCCGCTTCCGGTCGT
>CAZQUB010000119.1:0-5701 GCA_964596225.1 uncultured Acidimicrobiaceae bacterium | reverse complement strand
CCTTCGCCGTCGCCGGCCACGTCGCCACCGGCGCCCTCCGCCTCCCCGGCCGGGGCCGCAAGTCGGCGCCACGGGCGCTGGCACATCTGGGGGCACTCGCTGCCGCCTTCGCCGTTCTCCAGGGCCTCAGCTACCTGTTCGTGCAGCGACCCGGCCTCGCCACCAACCACAGCGGGGCCTTCGAAGGGCCCGGATACACGGAGCTTCGTGTCATCAGCCCGGCGCTCATCGTGCTGGCGATCGTGGCGTTCCTCGCCGCCGGCGCCGCCCTCTACGGGATCCGCACCGGACGCTGGCGCCCGACCCAGATCGCATTCGGCAGCTGGGTGGTCCTCTCCATCGTGGGGTTGTGGCTGGCGCCCCTGGTCGTGCAACAACTCATCGTCAAGCCCGCCGAGGCGGAGCGGGAGCTGCCCTACATCGCCCACAACCTCGACGCCACCCGGGTCGCCTACCGCCTCGACGCCGTCGAGCAGGTCACCGAGGCCTACACCGACGGCATCACCGCGCCGCCCGACGAGGCGACCCAGGCGATCATCGACAAGACCCCTGTGTTCACCATGGCCCAGCTCGCCAAACCTCTCCAGGTGCTCGAAGGCACCACCGCCACCCGCATCGTCGACGTCGACCTCGACCGGTACACCATCGACGGGGTCACCCGGCCGGTCATGATCGCCACCCGCAACGCCAACCAGGCCGACCTCCCCGAGAAGGGCTGGGTCCAGTCGCATCTGGTGTACACCCATGGCAACGGGGTGGTGGCGGTGCCGGCCGACGTGGCCGCCGCCGACGGGCGTCCCGACGTCGACGCCCTGGCACAGATCCTCGCCCCGGAGCGCCCCGAGCTGTACTTCGGGGAAGGCCTCGACGCCTGGTACGCCATCGTCGGCACCAAACGGGCGGAGCAGGGCGGTGCCCACTTCGACGCCGACACCGGCATCCGCCTCTCCGGCCTGTGGCAGCGGCTCGTGGCTGCCATCGGGCTCGGCGACATCGAGCCTTTGACGTCCGCCGAACTCACCTCGTCGTCCCAGCTGTTGCTGCGGCGGGCACCCATCGAGCGGCTGCGTATCCTCGCCCCGTTCCTCACATGGGACATCGACGCCTACCCGGTGGTGAGCGAAGACAGGGTGGTCTGGATCATCGACGGGTACACCACCGCCTCTACCTATCCGTACTCCCAATGGGCCAAAGGGACCAAGCTGATCGCCTCGCCCGGGCTCACCGGCGGCAACTTCAACTACCTGCACGGCTCGGTCAAAGGGACCGTCGACGCCTACGACGGCACCGTGCACCTCTACCGCACCGAGGTCGGCGGGGCCGACGATCCCATCCTCGATTCGTGGGAGAAGATCTTCCCGGGTCTCGTCGAGCCCATCTCCGCCATGCCGGCCGACCTCCGGGCCCATCTCCTCTACCCGACCGATCTGTTCACGGTGCAGACCAGCCTGCTCGGCCGCTACCACGTGAACGACGCCGAACTGCTGTTCAACGGCTCGGATCGGTGGTCGGTCAGCGTCGCCCCCGGTGACGGGGTCGCCAAAGAATCCCCGGGCGTGTCTCCGGCGGTTTCGCTGTTCCTCCCCACCAGCGGCGACATGCAGGGACACTGGGTGGCGATCCGCCCCTACGTGCCGGGCGCCTCTTCCAACCCCAACGCCAACCGCGACATCCTGGCCGCCTTCGCCATCGCCGACCACGACGACCCGGAGCGGCTGCTGCTGGTGCGGATCGAGTCCCGACCGGGCCGGCAGGTGTCGAGCCCGCTGGTGGCGCAGAGCGCCATCGACACCGATTCCGAGCTGGCCCGCTCCTTCACCCTCCTCAACGCCAACGGCTCGGCCGTCCAGTTCGGGCCGATGTCGCCGCTGCCGCTCGACGGAGCGATGGTGTGGGTGCGGTCCATCGTCGTCACCGGGACCGCCGGGACCACCGCGCCTCGCTTGTTCGGAGTGACGGCCGTCTCCAACGGGATCGTGGGGGAGGCGGGGTCGGCCTCGCTGGCGGTCGACGAGACGGTGACGCCCGAGCCCTGACCGGACGCCTCAGCCGACGGACCGCTTGTACGTGTCGATGACGTCTGCCGCCTCGCCGTCTCCTCGCAACCGGCCCTGTTCGATCCAGATCACCCGTTCGCACGTCTCCCCGATGGTCCCGAGGGCGTGGCTGACGAGCAGCAGCGTCCCGGCGGTTCCCAGCAGCTCTTCGATACGCTCCGACGCCTTCTTGTGGAACGCCTGGTCGCCGACGACGAGCGCCTCGTCGATGAGAAGGATGCGGGGCCGCACCGAGGTGGCGACGGCGAAATGGAGCCGGGCCCGCATCCCCGACGAGTAGGTACGGAGCGGCCGGTCGAGTGCCTCTCCCAGGTCGGTGAAGGCGGCGATGTCGTCGATGGCGGCGTCGACCTCGTCCGCCGTCATCCCGAGGGCCATGCATCCGATCCGGATGTTCCGCCACCCGGTGGCCGCCGGCAGCAACGTCGCCCCCACCCCCAGCAGCTTGGGCTCGTCGGAAACGAGGATCTCCCCCGAGGTCGGAGGCAGCAGCCCGGCGACTGCGGCCAGCAGGGTGGACTTGCCGGAACCGTTGGAGCCGATGATGCCGACCGACTGCCCCTCGATCACGTCGAAGGAGAGGCCCCGAAGCGCTCGCACCACCCGGCGGCCCGTGCCCTGGTGCTTGACGAGGCGTTCCCGCAGCGCCGCCCGGCGCTCTTCGAAGATCTCGTAATCGACGTGGAGATCGCGAACCCGGATCGACAGCGTGTCGGTCATGCGCGCCCGTACCGCCATTCCGCCGCCCGGAAGTAACGGAAGCCGAACCAGAGGAGCGCCAGCGAGATCGCGGCGGTCTTCATGGTCGCCCCAACGTCGACCTCGGTGCCGAGGAAGGCCCACCGGTAGAGATCGATGATGCGCAGCACCGGGTTGAGAGAGATGGCCTGCTTCGCCCAGCCGGGAATGCCGTTACCGAGGAGGCGCTGGATCGGGAACATCACGCCGGAGAGGTACTGCAACAGGCGGAAGAGGAAGGGGATGATCTGCTGCACGTCACGGAACGCTTCGTTGAGGCGGGCGGCGACAAACGCCCCGCCGGTGTTGAGGGCGGTGTGGACGATGAGGATCACCGGCAGCGCCAGGAGCCGCCGCGACAGGCCGACTCCGGAGGCCATGGTGAACACCGCCAGCAGCGACAGTTCGATCCCGAAGGTGAGGACGTGGCTGATCACCACCGAGATCGGGAGCAGTGCCCGCGGGAACTTGATGGCCCGGATCAGGCCCTTGTTGGCGGAGATCGAGGTGGCGCCCCCGAGGACCGAGCTGGAGGTGAGGCGGAACGTGAAGACCCCGATGGTGAGCCACAACAGGTAGTGGTCGATGCCACGGTTGGACTGCAGCAGCACGCCGAACACGAAGTAGAACACGGCGATCGTCAGCAGCGGGTTGCCGAGGTGCCACAGGTTCCCGAGCAGGGTGGTCTTGTGGGCCGACCGTAGCTCTTCGAGTGGTACGGCCACCGCGAAGTCGCGACGATGCCACATCTCGGTCAGGTAGGCGCGGGCCGAGACGGGAGCGTTGACCGCGGTGAGATTCGCTTCGATGTCCGGGGCGTCGCCGTTGTCCATGGCGAAGGCCTCCTCGTCGAGGATTAGGAAGGCAGCGGCCAAAAGGTACTACTCGACGGCCCCTAGCCCGCGCCGGACGCCAAGACCGGGGTCTTGGCGGGCATCGCCACCGCACCGCCGCTGCGTCTCCGGACCCCTCCCCGCGCCGCACCGCTGCCGGTCCCGGCGAGCAGCACGGGGACCCCCCGTCGCCCGGATACCTCATCCCCTTCGACCTTCCCGGCGGCCCGATGAGGCCTCTCCTCGTCGTCGACTCGACCGGCGATCCGGTGTGCGACGGCATCACCTCCGGGTTCACGACGCGGCCTCAGGAAGTGGTGGAAGCCGGGGAGAGACCCTCGCCGCGGCGCCACTGCGACGGCGTCACCCCGGTTGCCGCCTTGAAGGTGCGGGTGAAGTGCGCGGTGTCGGCGAACCCGACGGCGTATCCGATGTCGCTGACGGTCCGTGACGGATCCGTGAGGAGCCGGGCGGCCGTATCGACCCGGGTCTGCCGCACCACTCGCGTGAACGTGGTCCCCTCGTCGTGCAACCGGCGCTGCAAGGTGCGAGCCGACAGGGCGAGACCACCGGCGACCTGGCGGACACTCCAGGGACGTCCCAGGTCCCGTCGCATCACCCGGGTCGCCTGGGAGGCGACGGTGTGGTGTTCCAGGTCGGCGGGCAGGTCGCGCAACAGCAATTCGTCGAGTCGGGGGAGGGCCCCTCGCATCTCGAAGCCGTCCCAGACGAAGCACCACCGGCCCGTCCCCACCGTGGGGACGGTGTGGGTGGCGCCGTCGCCGAACACCCACGCCTCGCCGGAGGGGGCAGCGGGAAGTGCGAGGCGGAGTGACCGGCACCCGACGCGCTCGAGGAGGGTCAGGTAGAGGCCGCAGACGAAGAGGCTCTCCACGGGTGCCGGTGGTGTGGTGGAGAGTGAGACGTGCTCGAGTTCGAGGTGGCGTTCGGTGGCGGCGAGGACCCGGTGCCGGTGGTGGGAATGGAAGTAGCGGTTGAGCCGCTCCAGTTTGCCGAGCAGGACGGAAACCGAATCCGAGTTCAGCAGCACCAGCGCCAGCGGGTGATCGAGGAGGCGGTCGAGGTGGCGGCCGGCCCGCAGGACCGCGTCGCCCCCACCCACGGTGAGGAGCCGATCGAGGAGCAGGCGTTGCTCGGCGCGCGACGTCGGACCGCCGGCGGCAGGTGCCCGAATCTCCTCGCCGGCGGCCGCGAGCGCGTCGCGCACCACCGCCGATACGAGCGGATGAACGAGACCGGGGGCCGTGTGCGTCATCTCCCTCCCAAGGTGGCGTAATTGTTCAAGAGCGGCGGCCGGCGCGCAAGCGCATTCGCCAATCCAAGGCCTTCCATCGGCGGGATCAAGGCCCATGGTCTCCGTGTCGATACAGAACCGCGGGCGCGCGTCGCCGACGCGGTCCGGGACACGTCCGGCCGGCGATGCACGATGAGCGATGCCGCCTCACCGCCGACCGGCTGGAAGACGAGATGCGACTGCGGAGAGCAACGGTGCCGAAGAATCCACGCCTCACGAAGGTTCGGTTCGACGACCAGATCCGCACCGAGATGGCGAGGCGCTGGAACAAGATTCGTGTCGTCTCGACCACCTTCGCTCTCGGCGTCGCCTCGCTCACCTGGATCCTCGGCTGGAAGGCGGCCGGGATCATCGTGTTGTGTACCTTGGCTTCGCTCGCGCACTCCCTCGCGGTGCGGAATCGGAGCCGCGCCGCCTCGTCGCTCGTGTTCGACGAGACGCTCGTCTTCCTCGCGGCAGAGGTGAGCGGCCTCTCTCTCGTCGTCCCTGCGGTGGTCTTCGTCATGTTCATCGTCCTCGCCCAGCTGTTGTGCAGCGCCCGTCCCCGGGTGATGGTGTGGCTCTACGGCTCCCTGCTCTACGCGGTGACCTCGCTGTACCACTACCCCGGGACCGCGCGATTCGAAGGAACCCCATGGAACGTCGCGGGCTCGATCATCTTTGCCCTCGTGTTCTTCACCCTGCTCTTCGCCTCGGTGAGCCTCGCGATCGATTTGTTGCAGCAGAAGACGAAGGGGTTGGAGGGGGCGAATCGGCGG
>CAZQUB010000118.1:0-5710 GCA_964596225.1 uncultured Acidimicrobiaceae bacterium | reverse complement strand
GACCTCCCCGTGATCGAGTCGTTCCGGATCCTCAAGGAGATCTACAAGGTCGACCGGCGCACCTACGACGAGCACATGGCCATGTTCGACGAGCTGGTGGGCCTGTCGGCGCTCTACCCCCGCCAGGTGCGAACCCTCTCGCTCGGGCAACGCATGCTGTGCGACATCACCGCCTCGTTCCTCCACAACCCACGAGTGGTGTTCCTCGACGAGCCGACCATCGGCCTCGACGTCTCCATCAAGGCCAAGATCCGCTCGGTGATCGAAGAGCTCAACCGGACCCGCGACACCACCATCATCCTCACCACCCACGACCTCGGTGACGTCGAGGCGCTGTGCCGCCGCATCATCATCATCGACGAGGGCAAGATCCTCTACGACGGCGGCATCGACAAGGTCACCGCCCTCTTCGGCACCTACCGCACCCTCAAGGTGCAGATCGACGAGTCGTGCGAGACGAAGGTCGACGCGGTACGAGCCAGTCTCGATCGGCGATTCGGTCCCGATCGCGGCATCACCGTGGCGTGCCGGGAGGCGCCCTGGACCAACATCACCATCGACCAGGACCGCACCCCGCTCTCCGACGTCCTCACCCACGTCATGGGAGCCTTCGCGGTCAGCGACGTCCGCATCGTCGAGATCTCCATGGAGAACGTGGTGCGCCGCGTCTACGACGGGGCACTGGAGTGAGGTCCTACCTGGCGGTGGTCCGTGGCTCGACCATGATGGGCATGGTCTACCGTTTCGGCTTCCTCGCCGCCACCGTCGGCAACGTCGTCTACCTCGGTGTCGCCTACTACCTCTGGAAGAGCGTCTACGGAGACGCCACGACGATCCGGGGGCTCACCTTCGACCAGACCTTCCTCTACGTCGCGCTCGGCAGCACCCTCTTCATCGTGCTCAAGACCTACGTCGACTGGAACCTCTACTCCGAGATTCGCGAGGGCATCGTCGCCATCTACCTGGTACGGCCGATCGACTTCCAGCTCTACATGCTGGCGTCCTGCACCGGCTTCTTCCTGCTCAGCGTCGCCACCCTGGTCGTCCCCACGATCCTGCTCATGGTCTTCGTGTTCCAGGTGTCCATCCCCTTGAGCGCTCCGCTGGCGCTGTTGCCGTTCAGCTTGGTGTTCGCCTTCGTCCTCACCTTCTGTTTCGACTACGGAGTCGGGCTGTCCGGGTTCTACACCGAGTCGATCTGGGGCATCAGCACCGTCAAGGACACCCTGGTGCTGGTGCTGTCGGGAGCGCTGATCCCGCTCCAGTTCTTCCCCGACACGATCCGGGACATCCTGCGGTGGCTTCCGTTCCAGGCCGTCTACTACACACCGCTGAGCCTGGTCACCCTCCCCGACGAGGGCTGGCAACACGTCACCCGGTTCGGGGTGCAGGTCGGGTGGATGGTCGTGTTGCTCGCCGCCACCCGCGTGCTGTACGGGAGGGCGGTCAAGGTGTTGCGGATCGCGGGGGGTTGAGCGTGGCGATTCGCTCCCCCGCCGAGTATCTCCGTCTCTACTTCCTCATCGAGGGGCAATACATCAAGGCGCGCCTGCACTACCGGGCCGACTTCATGATCAGCTCCGTCGGCATGCTGTTCTCCAGCCTCGCCACCCTCGGGGTGTTCGCGGTGCTGTTCAGCACCATCGACGAGCTGGCAGGGTGGAGCTTCATGGAGATGGTGTTCATCTACGCGTTCTACATGGTGGCTATCTCGCCGATGCAGATCCTGTTCGACCAGTTCTGGTTCCTGCGTTTCGACGTCCGGCAGGGCACCTTCCTCAAGTACTACTTCCGCCCCCTCAACATGATGTTCTATTACGTGTCGGAGCGCTTCGACCTGAAAGGGCTCACCCAGCTCGTGCTCGGCGTCGGACTGCTCGTCTACTCGTCGCTCCGGCTCGAACTCGGCTGGACACCCGGACGGCTCGCGATCCTGTTCGTGACCCTGCTCAGCGCCTCGCTGGTGCAGATCTCCCTGGTGGTCGCGGCGGCCTGCTCGGCGTTCTGGTTCATCAACTCGTGGCCGGTGCTGAGCCTGGCGTGGAAAATGCGCGAGTTCGCCCCCTACCCGATGACGATCTTCTCCGGGCTGATGCGCATCACCTTCACCTACATCCTGCCGATCGGCTTCGTCGCCTTCTTCCCCTCCCAGCTGTTCCTGCGACCCGAGACCGTGTCGGGTGTGGTGTGGGCTGCCCCGTTCGTCGGCATCGGGCTCTTCGCCGTCACCTACCTCGTCTGGAGCCGCGGCGTCGACGCCTACACCGGCACCGGATCCTGAGACCGGCACCGACCCGCCTCAGGGCCGGCCCACCGCCGTCGATCGTGACCAGCGTTTCGCCACCCACCACACCACCGTCCCGCAGACCAAAGCGGCGACGGCGCCGGTGCCGAGACCGACCCGGGGGTCGATGTGCTCACCGAGCCAGCCGACGATGGGTCCGCCGATCGGGGTGGATCCGAGGAATGCCACGGTCCACAGCCCCATGACCCTGCCCCGCATCTCCGGGGACGCCGTGAGCTGCAAGGTGGCATTGCCGAGGGCGATGAACGAGATACTCGCCACCCCCACCAGGAACAGCGCCGCCAGCTCGAGGACGAAGCTGGGGGCGACGGTGGCGCCCAGCGTGGTGACCCCGAGCGCCATCGCCCAGAACGACAGCGGGGCGAGGCCGTGTTTGCCACGGCCGGCCACTCCGAGACCGCCGATGACGGCGCCGAGCCCCATGGAGGTGGTCATGAGGGCGTAGGTGCCGGCATCACCGCCGAAGGAGAACTTGGCGATGAGGGGCAACGTCACCCGGAACTCGTAGGTGAGCATGCCGATGGTGGCCATCATGGCCAGCGGGATCCACAGCTGCGGGTGGGAGCGAACGTAGCGGAAGCCCTCGATCAGCTTGCCTCGTCCCCGGGCCCGATCCCCGCTGCGCTGCAGCTCCCGGGTGTGCATGAGGGCGAGGGCGATGATCACGGCCAGGTACGAGGCTCCGTTGAGCACGAAGCACGGTCCCAGGCCGACCACCGCGATCAAGATGGCGGCCACGGCAGGCCCGATGACGCGGCCCAGGTTCACGATCACCGAGTTGAGGCTGACCGCGTTGGTGAGATCGTCGGGGCCCACCATCTCCAGGGTGAAGGTCTGCCGGGTCGGGTTGTCGACCGCCACCACCATCCCGAACCCGAAGGCGAGGGCATAGACCATCCAGAGCTGGACCACGTCGGAGATGACGAGGACTCCAAGCAGGACGGCCAGCACCGCTGCGGTCGACTGGGTGACGAAAAGGAGGCGGCGCTTGTCGTACCGGTCGGCGATGACCCCGCCGAGGGGCGCCAGCAGCAGCACCGGCAGGGTCTGCAGTGCGCCGGTGATGCCGAGGGCGGTGCCGCTCCCGGTGAGTTGCAGCACCAGCCAGGCCTGGGCGACGCTCTGCATCCAGGTGCCGGACACCGAGATGAGCTGCCCGGTGAAGTAGAGCCGGAAGTTGCGGATCCGCAGCGAGGAGAACGTCCTCCTCGCCGCCGCGGCGACGTCGGTCATCCGGCCTCCGTCAACCTTCGCAGCAGGGGAAGGGCGGCCTCGATGGCGGCGATCTCCTCGTCGCGGTAGTCGGCGAGGCGGTGCGTCAGGAACGCGTTGCGCTCGCTACGGAGGGCGTCGAGGAGCCGGCTCGCCTCGGCCGTCGCCTCCACCCGGACTGCCCGGGCGTCGCCAGGATCGGGTGACCGGCGCACCAGTCCCCGCTCCTCGAGGCGGCTCACGATGCCGGTGATACTCGGCGGGGCGACGGCTTCGATCGCGGCGAGCGCCCCCATCTGGAGCGGTCCCTCCGTGTCGAGGGTCGCCAGCACCGAACGCTGCGAGGGTGTGAGCCCCCCGAGGTTCTGCTGGCGGAGACGGCGGCAGATGCGCCCGACGGTGACGCGCAAATCGGCGGCGATCTGGGAGCGGGAACCCAGGGTGTCTTCGATCATTTCCTTAGCCTAACGAATCATCTGCGTTGCGCAATCCCCCGGGCGCGCTCCCCCCTGGGGACAAGGTGCGTGGTGAGGCGGCGGAGGATCCGGCTATGCGGGAGGCCGGTACGAGAACGCCGCCTGCAAGATGGCATCGACCGTCTCGTCGAACTCGTAGGGGTTGTACTCGTGGGCGAGCGAGCCGTCGACCCACAGCGTCGCGATCCCGTGCACCAACGCCCAGAGGAACGCCGCCAAGGCCTTGGGTTCGACGTCACGGAACACGCCGGCCTCCACCAGCGACTCCGCCAGTGTCTCGGCGATGGCGAAGGTGGCGCGGGCGGCCGTTTCCAGCTCCGGATGGGCGTCGGGATCGTGGCTCCAGCGGAACATGACGTCGAAGTGGGCCGGATGCTCGGCGGCGAAGCGAATGTAGGCCTTCCCGACGTCCATCGCCTGGTCGGGACCGCCCGGCTCCACCGCCGACAGGGCCTCGCCGAGCATGAGGAAACCCTGCTGGGCGAAGGCGGCCAGCAGACCCTGCTTGTCTCCGAAGTGATGTGCCGGGGCGCTGTGGGAGACGCCGGCGCGGCGGGCCGCCTCCCGCAAGGTGACACCGGCGACGCCCTTCTCGACGATGATGTCCTCGACCGCCTCGAGGAGGGCGTTCGCCAGATCCCCGTGGTGGTAGTGGTCGCGTGACGGGACCGGGCCGGGTTGAGTGGGCATGAGCGGGAGTATATCTTGACAACGTCCAGACGGTGCGGCAGTATCTTGCCATTGTCAACTTTACAGTGTCAGGATTGGGGGAAGGAATCGTGAGAAGGGACCTGGGACAGGCGATCGCCGCCACCCTGCAACGCCACGGACGGTTCGTCCTCGTCACCGTCCTCCTCATCACCGCCGTGCTCGCCGTCCCCTTCCTGGCGATGCCGCCCGCGCCGAGCGCCTCGATGGAGCCCGGCGGCCCGGTCTTCACGGCACGCGACACCATCGACAGCCGGTTCGTCAGCTCGGTGTACCAGATCCACGTCATCACCGAGGCACGCGACGGCGATATCCTGACCAAGGACGCCCTGATGGAGATGCGGGCGAACGCCGAGGCACTCCGCACCGACCCCGACCTCGCCCCCACCCTCTTCGACTACTTCGACCCGGCGACCGGCCGGGAGGTCTTCGGGGTCTCCACGTTCGCCGACCTCGTCGACGAGGTGCTCCCCGGCGGGCTCGCCGCGGCGGACCAGGCGACCATCGACCGGGCGGTCGCCGGCCTCATCGACACCTTCGGGGCCCAGGCCGGCGAGCTGTCCCTCTCGTCGCAGACCGCGTACGACGCCGCGGCAGGCCGCTGGGTGTCACCGGCGGCGATCACCACCGTGCTCGCCGACAACGACGTGCTGGGATTCGGCAACGTCTCGGTGACGCTCGGCGCCGACACCGCCCCCGAGGAGTATGCCCGGGACGTCGTCGATGTCCTCCGGGGCGACGAGCAGGCCACCCGCTCGTGGGGCATCGCCATCGACGTCAACCTCACCTCGGAGGAGCAGGGCAAGCTCGCCGGGCCCTTCATCGGGTTCACGATCCTGGGGGTGCTCGCCATCGTCGCCGTCTCGTTCCGGTCCGCCTGGGTGGTGGCGATCACCGGCGCCGCCATCGGCTCCCTGATGGTGTGGCTCAAGGGCATCTCGAACCTCATCGGGCTCCAGGACAGCCTCATCCTGTCGCTGATCGTCCCCATCGCCATGATCTCGTTCGG
>CAZQUB010000117.1:0-5751 GCA_964596225.1 uncultured Acidimicrobiaceae bacterium | reverse complement strand
GTTCACCATCGTCGACTTCCCCACGTTCGGCCGTCCCACGACCGAGATGAAACCGGAGTTCACTGCGGCACGACCCTCACTTGGGCCACTCTCCTGCCCTGGATCCGCTGCGCGGTGAAGGTGAAGCCCGACAGCGGGAACGACTCCCCCTGGCGCGGCACCCGGCCGGCCAGTCCCAGCACCAGACCGCCGACCGTGTCCCAATCCTCCCCCGGCACCTCGATCCCGAGCAGGTCCGCCAGCTCGTCCACCCCGAGGCGGGCGTCGATGACGTACCCGCCGCCGTCGAGGCGGGTCACCATCGGCTCCTCCTGGTCGTACTCGTCGGCGATCTCACCCACCAGCTCCTCCAGCAGGTCCTCGATCGACACCACCCCTGCGGTGCCACCGAACTCGTCGACCACCACCGCCAGGTGCACCTGCTTGGCCTGCATCTCCCGCAGCAGCTCGGGGACTCGTTTCGTCTCCGGGACGAAGTAGGCGGGGTGCATCAGCGACGACGACGGGCGGGGCTCGGCCTCGTCGTCCATGAGCTGGAGCAGGTCGCGGGCGTAGAGCACCCCGAGGATGTCATCGGTGTGCTCCCCCACCACCGGGATGCGGGACTTGCCGGAGGCGAGCACCACATCGAGGGCGACGTCGGTGGAGGCGTTGCCCGGCACCGTCACCATGTCGGGGCGGGGAACCATCACCTCACGCACGATGGTGTCGGTGAAGTCGAGCACCTGCGAGATCAGCTCCCTCTCCTCCGAGTCGGCCTGATCCTCCTCCTCGGGGTCCTCCTCGGGCACGTCGAGGTCGGAGACGAGGTCGGCGGCGGCGTCGCCCAGTGCCACCACCGGCCGCAACAGCCAGGCGAACCGGTAGGCGAGGACCCGGGGACGGCGACGTCCCAGAGTCCGCGGCAGCAGGTCCCCGGCGAAGACGAGCACGAACGCGAGCGCGACGAGGGCCGCCGCCAGCGCCCAACCGGTGAAAGAGCGGGCTGCCAGCCAGGTGGCGGCGATGGCGACCAGCACCAGCAGGCCGGCGTTGATCATCCCCAGCGCCGGCTGGAGGCGGGGACGGTCATCGAGCAGATCGGCGATCGCCTGCGCCCGATGGTCACCGTCACCGGCGTCGTGGAGGGCGTCGGCCCGTGGGGTCCGCACCATCGAGGCGCCGGCGGCCCGGATGACGGCGTTGACGGCGAAGACCAGCACGGCCCCGATGGCGGCCAACCAGGTCACGGCCGCTCCCGTCCCGTCGCGGCGAGGATCTCTCTCTCCCTCGTCTCCATGCGCTCTGCTTCGGCGTCCTCCACGTGGTCATAGCCGAGGAGATGCAGCATGCCGTGCACCACCATCAAGGCCATCTCGCTGTCGAAGGGTACGCCCCATTCGGCGGCATTGGCGCGCACCACCTGCGGGCAGACCATCACGTCACCGAGGAGGAGGGGAGGCCCACCGTCCACCGGCTCGGGCACGACGCCGGGGCGGAGATCCTCGAGGGGAAACGACAGGACGTCGGTGGGACCCGATCGCCCCATGTGCTCCTGGTTGAGACCGGCGATGCGATCGGCGGACACGAACTGGAGGGACACCTCGGCATCGGCCGGGAATCCCTCGGCTTCGAGGACCGACTGCGCCAGGGCGACGAGCGATGCGGCCGGGAGTGGGTCGTCTTGATCGTCGGCGAAGCTCACCGTCATCCGGTTTCCACCTGCGGACCGGGAAAGCCCGGGTAGGGGATGCGGGTGTGGTAGTAGCCGGTCAGCGCCTCGACCATGGCGTGCTTGACCGCGGTGAGGTCCCCGAAGGTGAGGGCCGACTCGTCCAGCTGCCCGTCGTCGAGCTTCTCGCCCACCACGGCGTCGATCACCTTCGTGATGGACTCGGCGGTCGGGTCCTCCTCCTGGGCGAGGGCCCGGGCGGCGCCCTCCACCGCGTCGGAGATCATCAAGATGGCGGCTTCCTTGCCCTGGGGCTTCTGCCCGTGGTGCCGGAACAGCTCCGGGTCGGTGGAGGGATCCCGCTCGAGGGCCTTGTGATAGAAGTAGCGCATCAGGCCGGTGCCGTGGTGCATCCGGATCCCGTCGATCACCTCGGACGGGAGGTGGAAGTGGCGGGCGAGGCGCTGCCCGTCGATGACGTGGGCCCGGATGATCTCGGCCGATTCGACCGGGTCGAGTTCGTCGTGCGGGTTCGACACCCCGAACTGGTTCTCGATGAAGTACTGCGGGTTCTCGGTCTTGCCGAGGTCGTGGTAATAGGCGGTCGCCTGCGCCAGCAGGGTGTCGGCGCCGATGGCGCGGGCCGCCTTGCCCGCCAGGGTCCCCACCAGCATCGAATGGTTGAAGGTGCCGGGGGCCTTCTCCTCGATGAGGCGCAGCGCCGGGTGGTTGCGGTCGGTGAGGTCGAGGAGCGTGATGGTGGTGGTCATCCGGAACAGGTTCTCGAGGAACGAGAGGAGACCCTGGGCGGCGAGGCCGGCGATGACACCACCGAGCAGGCCGAAGAGGCCCGCCTTGGCGGCGGTGTCGTAGCCGGTGAACACCCACTCGATGGAGAAGGCGAGGGGCGCCATCACCAGGGCGGATGCCGCGACCGCGATGCGCAGCTCGCGGCGGCTCGACACCGACGACACGAACGCCACCGGCGCCACGGTGGAGGCGGCGGCGAACACGGTGAGGCCGACGTCGGCGGTGGAGATGGCGGTGAAGGCCGCCACCGGCACCGAGAACAGCACCGCGGTGCGCGGCTCGTACAAGATGGCGGCGATGTAGCCGAACATCATGGCGGGGAGGAGGTACCCGAACTGGGGCGTGTCGGCGGCGATGACCTCAGGGATGCGGGACACGATCGCCGCCAGCACCAGCAGGATGCCGAGGAGGGCGAAGTGGCGGGGCTCGGACCACTCACTCGGCGCGATCCGCCACAGGAAGAAGGCGGCGAGGAGGACCGCGATCGCCCCCAGCAGCACGATGGCCTTGCGGGAGGTGCCGGGGTCGCGTTCGATGAGCCCGAGCTGGTCGATGGCGTCGATCTGGACCTGGTCGAGGGTCTCACCGGCAGCCGCGATCTGCGACCCGGCCAGGTAGGTCCGCATCTGCGGTTCGACCGCGGCCGCCGCGTCGTTTTGGGCTTGCTCGGACGCCGCGTTGTCCACCTTCTCGTTGGCGAGAAGGCTGATGGCGATGAGCTGGCTGACGGCGGGTTCGGCGAGGGCACGCTCCTCGGCGCTGAGACCCGGGATGAAGACCGGGGGGTTCTCGGGGTCGGCATACTCGTTCTGGATGGTGCCCAGATCGGTATCCCTGATACCGGCATCCATCAGCCTGGTGACCTCGGCGTCGGCGGCGTCCTCGATGGCGCCGAAGGTGGATGGCTCCCCCTCGGCGACCCGGGCCAGGTCGTTGGAGTAGAGGGTGACGAAGGCGGTGATCGCCTCGGTCGGCAGCAGCCGGTAGTCGGCCCCGAGGAGCTGGGCCCATTCTTCGGGATCACGAGGCGGGAGCGTGCTCGAGGTGGTGGTCGTCTCCGCCAGGGTGGTGGAGGTCGACGAGTCGCCGGCGCCGGTCGACGAGGTGCTGTCGGCCGCGGCGGTGGTCTCCGGCACGGTGGTGTCGGCCACCGTGGTGTCGGTCGGCTCCGGGGTGAGCCCCAGGGCGTCGGCCTCCGCCTGGGTGAGCGTGGCCTCGGTCTTCAGCTTGCTGAAGAAGGTGGCGATGTTGTTGCGGACCTTTCGGGTGACCGCCGGATCGATGTCCCACACCGGCTTGACCTGGTTGCGTGCCAGTTGCCGCTGTTCCTCGGTCGCCGCCGGGTCGGAGACCTCGATGGTGCGGGTGGCAATGAAGTCCTGCGGCGACGGCTCCCCCACGTTGATCTGGATGACCGGCTCGCCGCCGCCGCGGCCCACCACCAGGGCGGCGCCGACGAAGATCATCGTGATCGCGATCACCAAGAGGTTCACCGGCACCGGGTGCCGCTTGAAGAAGCTCACGACGCATCCTCCCCTGCCCGCCGCTCCTCGTAGCGGCGGTACGCCTCGACGATGGCGGCCACGATACGGTGCCGGACCACGTCTTCGCCCCGCAACTCGACGAAACCGATGCCGTCGACGTCGCGCAGCACGCCACCGACCACGCGCAGACCCGACGGGCGCCCGTCGGCGAGGTCGACCTGGGTGACGTCACCCGTGACGACCATCTTCGAATTGAACCCCATTCTGGTGAGGAACATCTTCATCTGCTCCGGGGACGTGTTCTGCGCTTCGTCCAGCACGATGAACGCATCGTTCAACGTCCGACCCCTCATATAAGCGAGCGGAGCGATCTCGATGGTTCCCCGGTCCATGAGGCGCGCCGTCTCGTCGGGTCCCAGCATCTCATAGAGCGCGTCATACAGGGGACGCAGGTAGGGATCGACCTTGGCGGTGAGATCCCCGGGGAGGAAGCCGAGCCGCTCCCCCGCCTCCACCGCGGGACGGGTGAGGATGATGCGCCGCACCGAGCCCGCCTGGAGTGCCTCGATGGCGCATGCCATCGCCAGATACGTCTTCCCGGTCCCGGCGGGACCGACCGCGAACACCATCGTCTCGTCCCGCATGGCGTCCACGTAGCTCTTCTGACCGAGGGTCTTGGGCCGCACCAGGCGGCCCCGCCCCACCTTGATGGAGGCGGTGAAGATCCCCGAAGGAGACGGCACGTCCTGCTTGACGAGTTCGATGACCCGCCGCACCCGATCGGAATCGAGCGGCTGGCCCTCCTGGATCAAGATGAGGAGCTCCCCGAAGACGGTGCGCACCATGTCGGTGCCGACGTCGGGTCCGCCGATGTCGATCTCGTTGCCGCGGGCGACGATCTTGACGTCCGGAAAGGCGTCCTCCACCTGACGCAGGTGGACGTCGCGCTCTCCCAGCAAGTCGAGCATCAGATGACTGCTGGAGACGCGGAGCGGAATCTGGGTGGACGAAGGGGTCGTCACGACGGCTCGCTCATCGTTGGGGAACTCCGGGTCGACCGAACGCGACCCGAAGGATCAGGAGTATATCGGGGTCCCCCGCGGACCGATACGCGGCGGGACGGCGGCCCCGCTGCGCTCACTCGGTATCGGCGGCGACTCCGAGCTCCGTCAGGCGCTCGCTGAAGCCCTTCTCGCTCTGGTCGAGCAGCATCGCCAGCATGCGCAGGTCGTTGGAGCGGATCGTGAGCACGCGGCCGTTGAAGTCCTGCCGCAGCATCTGGATGCCACGCAAGAACCGTTCGACCACGTCGGCATCCTTGCCGGTCAGCTTCTCGACCTGGTTGAGATCGATCGTGAGCCCGTCACTCACCGCGCCCGAGCGATGATCGACGGTGTCCTCCTGAGGAAGGAGCTGGCCGATCGGTACGCTGTAGAACTCGCTCAGGCGGTGGAGACGCGGCAACGACAAGCTGCGCTCACCCCGCTCGTACGCCCCGAGCACCGCTGCCTTGAACTCCTGACCCGACAGCCGCTGGACGTCCTGGAGCGACAATCCGCGTTGCCTTCGGATCGAGCGCAATCGTTTGCCGACTTGCTCGTTGTACGTTGGCACCTTCTGCCTCTCTTCGGCCCTCACAGAGAGCGCGCATTGAACGCTCTCTGTGGTGACATCATAGTCACATGATCAGCCCACCCGTCGAGATTTCCTCGGCAAACCGTCCTCATCCTGCCCCGACGCGCAGGCACTAGTCCGGAGACTAGTCAGCGGCGCTCAACGCCTGCAGTATCAAGGTCGCCGCCACCA
>CAZQUB010000116.1:0-5775 GCA_964596225.1 uncultured Acidimicrobiaceae bacterium | reverse complement strand
AGATCTCCGACCCGGCGACGCTGCTGAGCCTGGGCCGCAACGTGACCGGCCCCCGTGACGGCCTCTACGTCATCGACGACGCCGGCAGCTACCGGGTGTACGTCCAGGAGAAGGGTGAGGTCTACGGGGAGATCGCAGGCGCCGGTTTCGAGGAGGCCCGCAACGCCGTCATCGACCGTCTCATCCAGCTCCAAGGTATCCCCTACCGGCCGCCCGGGGCGTAGGCGGGGACCGCTACCCGCGGAGGAACACCTCGTCGCCGACGCCGATCACCGCCGGGGCGTCGAGGCCGGCGAGGTCGGTGACGAAGCCGCGCATGCCGCCGTCGAGGAACTCCAGCTCGGCCGCGATCTCCTCCCGCTCCGCCCGGTACGGAAGCTGCAGCAGGTACGACGTGAACTCCCGGCAGGGGCGCACCACCTCCAGGTCGTCGAGCGCCACCTCCCATCCGTCGTGGGTGCGGATCACCATCCCGGCCGCGACCTCGGCGGCGGTCACCACCCGGTCGGTGGCGACGAGCACGTTCTCGGCGGCCACCCCGAACGGCACCGTCCCGAACCGTTCCTGCATCAGCTCGTAGTGGTGGGTGAACCCGATGGAGAGGCGGCGGCTCCCGCTCCGGTCCGGATGGGTCTGGTGATGGACGTCCACCAGCCACCCCTTGCCGTCCCAGCCGAGCATGCCGGAAGGGTCGATGCTGGCCCGCGTCACCTCGACGAGGGAGGCGGGGTCGTAGCACCCGTCCTGCTTGATCCGGGACCCGTGTACCCGCAGGCCCGTGATCTCGCCCAGCCGCGTCCGTGTCTCAGACATCCTGTCCCCTCGCTCGCATCACATCGTTGAGGAGGTCGGGGCGGTCGGTGACGATGCCGTCGGCGCCGAGGTCGAGGATGCGATGCATCTCCTCCGGCTCGTTCACGGTCCAGACGTGCACCTGGGCCCCGGCGGCCTGGATGGCGGTGACGTACTTGCGGTCGAACGGGAGCGCCCGGTACTCGGACGGCACCTGGTACGCCGCCACCGGCCGGTGGATGGTGCGCCCCACTCGGGCCGCGGCCCACATCGCCAGCGACGCCGCCGGTCCCGCCGAGGTGGCGACCCTCCCCTGGGTGATCCTCCGGAAACGGGCGATGCGAGCGTCCGAGAACCCCCCGATGAGCACCGAATCGACCCGGTCGTGGCGCATGATCAATTCGGCGACGGCCCATTCCATCCCACGGGACTTGAGATCGATGTTGAAGTGGACGTCGGGCCAGGTGGTGAAGGCGTCCTCGAGGGTCATGATCCCGACGCCGGTCGCCCGCAGCGGGTGGCCGCCGGCAGGGTCGAAATGCCAGGCGGCATCGAGGTTGCGGAGATCCTCCCACCGCCAATCGGACACCTTGCCGGTGCCGTTGGTGGTGCGCTCCAGAGTGGCGTCGTGCATCACCACCACCACCCGGTCCCGGGTGATGCGGACGTCGGTCTCCAGGTAGCGGTAGCCGAGATCGACCGCCCCCTGGAAGGCGGGTGCGGTGTTCTCCGGCCACAGGACCCGGCTGCCGCGGTGGGCGAAACGGATCGGGTGCTCGAGCGACAGGTAGGGATGGATCACGAGTGGAGTCTGGCACGCCCGCGGCGGAACCGGGTCAGGGCCTCGACGCGCCCGACCGCCGGAACGGTCCGGCGGTCGTGGTGTCCCGGACGGGTCCGGCGGCTACGCGGTGCCGGCGGGCGGCTCGCCACCGTCATCGGCGGGCTTGTCGTCGTCGAAGCGTTCCTTGATGTCACCGGCGACGTCCTTGGTCTTCTCCCACGCCTTCTCGGCCACGTCACCGGTCTTCTCGGCAACGTCCCCGGCGACGTCCTTGGTCTTCTCCCACGCCTTCCCGGCCACGTCACCGGTCTTGTCGGCAACGTCCCCGGCGACCTCCTTGGTCTTCTCCCACGCCTTCGGCGCCACCTCTTCGGTCTTCTCCTTCGCAGAACCGAACCACTTCTTCACCGTGTCCATGAACGCCATTGATGCTCCTCGCTTCGGATGTATTCATTGTACGCGTGCGGTTGCGTGCCGCGAGGACGCGGCGCTCCCTTCCCGGAGGCGGGAACGGTCAGGAATCCAGCGCCGCGGCGAGCCTGCCGGCCTCCCGCTCCCGGAGCCCTACCCGGATCTGGAGCCGCTCCAGCACCTGCGGGGTGAACTTGCGCGAGCCGTGGATCGGATGGTCCTGGAGCCACGACCTGATCTCCGCCGCCACGTCCGGTTCGGAGCGGAGGTGGACCTGATCGAGGAGCCGCCTGCTGTTCTGCGGCGGCATCGACGCCAGCACCTCGTCCCAGCGATCTCTGATCCTGTGCCAGGTCGCCACCCCGGTGACGCGATGCCCCAGCATCGCCGCCAGGGTCCAGAAGGAGTCTTGACGCCGCACTTCACCGTCCACGACCATGTCCAGCAGGCGAGCCGACATGGCGTCGTCCGGCACCGCGGCCAGGGCCCGTAGGTAGCGGGCCTCGTCGAGCGGGTTGGTCGCGCCGCGACGCAACGCCAGGAACCGTTCGAAGTCGTCCGGCCCTCCGTTGGCCGCCACGATCGCCAGCGCCGCCTCGGCGACGTCGGGATCGACTGTCCGCCCCCCGCCGGTCGCAGCCGCGAACGTGGCGCGGGCCCACTCCTGGGTGGGACCGTCGTCGCCCAGATTGCCGCGGGCCCGCAGCAGCAGACCGCGCAGCTCCCGGGTCAGGGCCGAGTCGCCGGCGGCCGCTTCGACACCGAGACGGTCGCAGCCCGGCGCCACCACGTCGCGCACGTACCGCTGCAGCAGCGGCCGCGTCCCGTCGGGGATGATCCGGTTCAGCTCGCCGAGGCCGCCGAGCGCCTCCGCCCACACCGCCGGCTCGGTCTCGTCCTCCAGGCGGGAGACGATCGCCAGGAAGTCCGCCGCGGCGACCCTGCCTGCCAGGACGTTGCCCCACACGTCGCCGACGACTGCGAACCGCTCCTCGGGCCGCAGGTCACGAATCCGGTCGGCCACGTCGTCACGCAACTCCCCGTCATAGCGAACCCGGTAGAAGCCGTCGCCGCCCGCGTTGAGGAGCAGTCCGGGCGCGGCCGGGAGCGTCGCGGCGTCTTCGACGACGATGCGGCCCTCGCCTTCGTCGCTGCGAAAGCGGGCCGGGACCTTCCATCGGGCGTCGCCGCCACCGAGGTAGCGGAACTGCTCCTGGGTGATGTGGCAGGCGCCGTCGTCGAGGGACGCAACCAGCTGCGGGTAGCCGCCCTGGAAGATCCACGCCTGCATGATGTCGCCCACCGGATCGCCCGACGCCTCCTCGAGCGCCGCCCACAGGTCACCGGTCTCGGTATTGCCGTAGGCGTGGGCCGCGAGGTACCCGGCGACGCCTTCCCGGAAGGTCTCCTCCCCCAGGTACTGCTCGAGCATCCGCAGCACCGCGGCGCCCTTGCCGTACGTGAGCGTGTCGAACATCTCGTTGGCGTCCTCGGGCGATGCCACCGGGAACTCGATGGGCCGGGTGGCGACGAGGCCGTCGATGTCCATCGATCGTGCCCGGTAGTCGGTGAAGTTGAGCCACGTCTTCCATGCGGGACGGAAGGCGTCGGCGCATTTCAGCTCCATGAAGGTGGCGAATGCCTCGTTGAGCCAGATGCCGTTCCACCATTTCATCGTCACCAGATCGCCGAACCACATGTGGGCGAGTTCGTGGGCGACGGTCTCCGCGATGCGGGCCAGTTCGTTCTTCGTCGCCTTGGTCTGGTCGACGAGCAGCGCCGTCTCCCGGAACGTGACCGCCCCGACGTTCTCCATCGCCCCCCACGCGAAGTCCGGGATGGCGATGAGGTCGAGCTTGTCGCCCGGATAGGGGATCCGGTAGTAGTCGGAGAAGAAGCGGAGGGAGAAGGCGCCGACCTCGGCGGCGAAGTCGGTCAGGTCCGTCTTGCCGGGCGTGACCACCACCCGCAGCGGGACGCCGTCGACGTCGATCGGGTCGGTCACCTCCAACTCGCCGACCACGAACGCCACCAGGTACGTCGACATCACCATCGTCTCGGCGAAGCGATGCGCCACCCGGCCGTCGCCGGTCGGCTCGGCGGCGATCTCGCGGCCGTTGGAGATCGCGGTCAGTCCCTCGGCCACCACCAGCGTGATGGCGAACGTGGCCTTGAGGTCCGGCTCGTCCCAGCAGGGGAACGCCCGGCGGGCATCGGTTGCCTGGAGTTGGGAACTGGCGATCGTCTTCTCGTTCCCGTCGGTGTCCGTGTAGGTGGACCGGTAGAAGCCGACGAGCTCGGCGTCGAGCGCGCCCCGGAACGAGGCGTGCAGCTCCCACGGGCCCGGTGTCGCCGTCCGCTCCAGGCGCAAGGTCGCCCGCTCCGTCGCAGGATCGACGGTGACGCGGGCCTGGATCGCCTCCCCTCCCGACACCGGGGACAGGGTGACCTCGCCGATGTCGAGCGCCACCGCGTTGAGCACGATCTCGTCGACGGGTTCGATCACGTCGACGGTGACCGTCTCCGACCCCTCGAACGTGAGGCGCTCGAGGTCCGGCGCCAGTGTGATGTCATACCGGCTCGGCACCACGGTCCGAGGCAGGCGGTAGTCGGCTTCTGTCACCATTCCCATTTCTCCTGATTCGTCGGAGGCGACGCGATCCTATCGCGACCACCATCTTCGGTCTCCGGGGCTGGCGCGTAGTCTGATGGCATGTGTCGCAGCATCATCACCCTGAGGAATCTGGACCACCCGGTCACCGAGGAGGAGATCGAGGCGGCCGCTCGGCAGTTCGTGCGGAAGATCAGCGGCTTCCGTCATCCGTCGCGGCGCAACGAGGCCGTGTTCGAGCACGCCGTCGCCGAGATCACCACGGCGTCCCGTGCCCTGCTCGACGGCCTCGTGGTGCGAGGTTCCGCCGCGAAGTGAGCCCGGAGGGTGACCTTCGCCTCTGGCGCCACCCGCCGCGCATGGGCACACTTCCGGGAAGCCATCGGAGGAATGCGCCGTGATCGAGGTCATACGATCGAACGTCGAGATCGGGCACGGCAACGTCCGACTGCCCGGGGAGCTGACGGTCCCTCGGGGATGCCGCGGAGCGGTCGTCTTCGCTCACGGCAGCGGATCGAGCCGCCTCAGCCCGCGCAACGCCGAGGTGGCGACCCGCTTCAATCACGGTGGCCTCGCCACCTTGCTGTTCGATCTTCTCACCCCCAACGAGAGCACCCAGCGCTCCAACGTGTTCGACATCGGCCTCCTCACCGACCGGCTGGTGGCGGCGGTCGGGCAGATGCAGCACGAGCCCAAGATCCAGGGATGCCCGATCGGGCTCTTCGGCGCCTCCACCGGAGCCGCCGCCGCCATCGACGCCGCCGCGCTGGTCGGAGAGCAGGTGCGCGCCGTGGTGGGTCGGGGCGGGCGCCCCGATCTGGCGAGCCACCTCGAGGAGGTCCAGGCGCCGATCCTGCTCGTCGTCGGCGGCAACGACACCGAGGTCCTGGACCTCAACCGGGAGGCGGCGCAACGGATCGGCTCCGAGCACGAACTCGCGGTGGTGGAAGGCGCCACCCACCTGTTCGAGGAGCCGGGAACGCTCCGTCAGGTCGCCGACCTGGCCCGGGCCTGGTTCACTCGCTGGTTCGCCGCCGGGCAGGGAACGCCATGACGTACGTACTGGAATGCCACGATCTCCACAAGACGTTTGGCGACCTGGTGGCGGTCGACGGGATCGGTTTCCACATCGCCGAAGGGGAGACCTACGGGCTGCTCGGCCCCAACGGCGCCGGGA
>CAZQUB010000115.1:0-5781 GCA_964596225.1 uncultured Acidimicrobiaceae bacterium | reverse complement strand
GGAGCCGGCGGCTGAGCCGAGGGGGGTGTGGGGTGGGGGACTGCATGGTGACCCTCCCCGAATCACTCGCTTTCGGCTCGTGCTTCGACCCTCCCTGCACAGCAGGGAGGGTGAGAGATTGGCGCAGCAGGGAGGGTGATGGAGTCCCTTGCCTCTCTCTTCTCGTCCCCCCTTGTCAAAAGGGGGGACCGGCGAAGCGCCGGCGGAGCCGGCGGCTGAGCCGAGGGGGGTGTGCCGGTCGACGGATCCGCGGTGGACCTCCCGCGGGCGGCAGGCACGCCACGCATTCGCGACACGGGCATACCTAGGCTGGCCGAGCTGGAGAGAATCCGACTGATGGAGAGAGAAGGTCCGAGATGAATCCGTTCTCGAAGTTCATGGCGTCAGTTGCCGGCCGTGTGATTCGTGTCGTCGTCGGCCTCGTGCTGATCGTGTGGGGTCTCTGGGGTATCGGCGGCGTGGGCGGGGTCATCATGGCCATCGTGGGTGCCGTGCCCTTCCTGGCGGGTGTGTTCGACGTTTGCGTGTTCGCGCCGCTCTTCGGCGACCCGTTCCAGGGCCGCGACATCCGCGCCGGCTGAGGCGCCAACCCCGTCCGGGGAAGGGGCTTCTCCTGCTCCTCACCTAGGTCGGCCGCGCCCCTCCCGTCGCTGGACAGGGAAGGTCCGGGATGACCCTGTTCGTCACAGGCACGGCGGCGCCGTGCGCGTGTTCGGTGCCCCTCAGCCCGAGACGGGGGCCCGCGGCGTGGAGCGCACGTGTTCACCTTCTGAACACCGCGACGAGTGGGAACGGTGGCCCCGCGGCAGGGGGGCGAAAGGGGTGGGAGCGGGTTGAGAGGTGCGCCGCGACCGGGAATTCCCGGGAACGTTCCCGGGAATATCTGGCCACCGATTGTGGCCGCCGGTGGAACGCCTCCAGACCTCCGGCCTGAGGTAGTCCAACCGGTACGAATCGCCAGGAACGTACTGGTTACAGGTGTTTTCCCGATGCCTGTTGCCAACGCCAACAGAGTGCGATATGTTCGCAGAAGCGGGCTCGCGAGCACCCGTTGACAACGGATTGTGTTGTCAACATGACGGAAGGGGGCTTGCACGAGTGTGCCTTCGGGTGCTCCTGTGCAAGGCCTGGTCACCGAGGTGCTGGTCACTCTGGCCACTGAGGAGGTGGAGTGCTGCTGAGCCACGTGTTCCTGGGAATCATCGAGCGATTTCCCTAGCAATCTCGCCGTTGGTGACCCATCGGCCGAGAGAGACCGAACGCGAGAGGTCGTCGTTCCTCGTGCTCGAATCGGATGTCGTCCTCACGGCGCTCGGGGTTCTCTCTTCATGAGGAGGAGATATGCAAACGCACCGTATGAGTGCTTGGTCAAGGCAGCTCATATACGCGGTGGTGCTCTTGATGCTCACCGCTGTGCTTGCCTTCGTGCCGACTGAAGCGTCGGCATGTTGGGGCCACCACGATGGCTGTGATACCGAGCCGCCGGTGAGCGACACGCCGATCTACCTGGATACGTCGTATTCGTTCGCCGAGCGAGCTGCGGATCTCGTGTCGCGCATGACGCTGGACGAGAAGGCGTCTCAGATGATCTCGAGCCGGGCGCCGGCGATCCCACGTCTGGGTGTTCGCGAGTACGGCTGGTGGAACGAGGCCCTTCACGGGGTTTCTCGCCTCCAGCTCGCTGCATCTGGGAACGCCACGACGCTGTGGAACACCACGTCATACCCGATCGACTTGTCGTTGGGGGCGACGTGGGACCCCGAGCTGCTGTATCAGGAGGCGACGATGATCTCGGACGAGGCCCGTGAGGTCGCGCCTGAGAACATGTACAGCCTGGATTTCTGGTCCCCGACCATCAACCTGGTCCGTGATCCGCGCTGGGGCCGCACCGACGAGTCGTACAGCGAAGATCCGTTCCTGACGGCCTCGATGGCGGCCCAGTTCGTCAACGGTATGGAAGGCCGTGACATGGAGGGTGACCTGCTCGCCGAGGGCGACGGGTACCTGAAGGCGATCACGACCCTCAAGCACTACGCGGCGAACAACAGTGAGGTGAACCGGCGGACGGGTTCATCCGACATGGACGATCGGTCGCTGCGGGAGTACTACACCGCGGCGTTCCGTCAGATCGTCGAAGAGGCGAACGTCAGCTCCGTGATGAGCTCGTACAACGAGGTCAACGGGGTGCCGGCGTCGGCGAGCGTGTACCTGCTGGACAACCTGCTGCGGCAGACGTTCGGGTTCGACGGGTACGTCACGTCGGACTGCGACTCGATCATGGACATCGAGACGAGCCACCACTGGATCCCGCCGGGTGAGACCACTCCGGTCGATTCGATGTCGCGTTCGGCGTATGCCATGACGGCCGGTGTCGATCTCGAGTGCAACGCCGGATACCAAGACGGCAAGAGCTACATCAACCAGGTGCCGGGAGCCGTCGCTGCCGGTATCACCACCGAGACCGGTCTGTTCACCGAGAACGATGTCGACACGGCGCTGGTTCGTCTGTTCACCGCCCGCATGCAGTTGGGCGAGTTCGACGCACAGCTCGGTCTCGACGTGCCGTGGATCACCGAAGCCCGTGCGCGGGTTGCGGAGGGGACCTGGGTCAACAGCAACGCCAACATGGCCGTGACCGAGACCGCCGAGCGGCTCGACATGGCTCGGAAGGTCGCCGCTGAGGCTCTGGTGCTCCTGAAGAACGACAACGACGTGTTGCCGATCCAGGTGCCGGAGTCCGGCGAGTTCAACGTGGCGGTTCTCGGCTACTTCGCCAAGCCGAACCCGTCGAACAGCGAGTACCAGTTCCTCGGTGGCTATTCCAGCCAGCAGGGCAGCAACGCATACGCAAACCACACCAACCCGTTCGATGGCATCAGCCAGGCGATCGCGGCGATCAACCCCGATGCGACGGTGACCTACTACAAGGGCTTCACCGACGCCGGGACACGCGCCTCGCAGCTCCTGAACGTCGATGCGGACGCGGTTGCTGCGGCCGCCGCGGCCGACGTCGCCATCGTGTATGTCGCCACGGACTCCAGCACGGCCAACGAGGCCGGCGACCGCGCCAACGTGCTCCTTCCCGGGGCGCAGGGGTCGCTGATCTCGCAGGTCGCACTCGCCCAGCCGAACACGGTTGCGGTGATGGAGACCATCGGCATGGTCGACGTTCGTCCCTTCGAGCCGGACGTACCCGCAATGCTGTGGAGCTCGTACAACGGACAGCAGAAGGGTGCGGGGCTCGCCGACGTGCTGCTCGGTGTCAACAACCCGAGTGGTCATTTGCCGTTCACCTGGTTCGAGGGTGACGAGCAGCTGCCGGCGATCACCGATTACACGTTGCGTCCCACCGAGGACAACCCGGGCCGGACGTACATGTACTTCAGTGGTCCGGTGTCGTACCCGTTCGGATACGGCCTGAGCTACACGGACTTCGAGTACTCCCGTCTGCGTATCAGCGACACGCACCTGTCGGCCAACGACAAGTTCAAGGTGAAGGTGGACGTCACCAACACCGGGTCGGTGGCAGGCGACGAGATCGTGCAGCTGTATGCGACGACGCCGGATGCGGCGCCGGAGCTGGAGCGGCCGATCAAGCGCCTGATCGGGTTCGAGAAGGTCTCGCTGGAGCCCGGTGAGACCAAGACCGTCTCGATGTGGATCGACGTGCCCGACCTGGCGTTCTACAACGAGGACGCCGGTGCGTTCCAGGTCGATACCGGCCGCTACGGGATCCAGGTCGCCAACGACGTGGCAGACGTGGTCGCCGAGAAGGACATCTACGTCTACGGGACGCTCAAGCCTGAGCTCTCGAACGTGACCGTCAAGCCGACCCAGGCAGGCGACGCCGAGGCGGACATCCCGACTCGGGTGCTGTATGACAAGTCCACCGAGGTCATCCCGCAGATCACTGTGGCGATGAGCGACGACACCCTCTACGGCTACATCGCCAAGGGTCAGAGCGTCGACTTCCCCCGTGGGATGGACATCAGCTACTCGTCCAACCGGCCGAACATCGTGTCGGTGGACCGGCACGGCAGGATCATGACCCAGCGTGAAGGTGGCGTCGCCACCATCACCGCCACTGTCAAGTACAAGGGCGAGCGCGAGTCGGTCGACTTTGTCGTGTACGTCGACGCCAAGGGCTATCTCGACGGCATCAGCGTCAACGGCATCCCCATCGAGGGCTTCTCCGCGACGACCCTCGGCTACGACGTGGTCGTGCCGTACGGCGTCGACGACATCCCACAGGTCGCTCCGATCACCGACGATCCCGACATCGAGATCGTCTCGGTCGAGCAAGCGGATGCCATCCCCGGCGCGGCGACGATCGTCACCAAGGAGGGCATGTTCGAGAACACCTACGTGGTGAGCTTCGGACGTCCGCCTCTCCCCGACGACTTCACCGACGGCGTCCTGGGTGACCAATGGCGCATTCTCAACGAAGACCCTGCCAGCTGGGCGATCTCGGACACGGGTCTGACGATCACGACCCAGGAAGGCGATTTGATAGACGGGTCTGCGGAGAACGTGTTCCTGCAGCCCGGCTCGGGTGACTGGCTCGCCGAGACCCACATCACGCTGGACACGGCCCCTGCGGTCGGCGAGATGGTGGGGATGACCGTGTACGGCGACGAAGGCAACTACGTGAAGGCGGCGCTGGTTGGCGCCGGCTTCGGTAGCTTCACGTTCCGCTACTGGCGGTTCGTGAAGGCAGCCGACGGCACCGAGAGCACGATCAGCCAGTCGTTCTCCTTCCAGGCGGTGACGGACTTCTACTTCCGGATCGGCAAGTCCGGGTCGACGTACTCGGCCTGGTACTCGACGAACGGGACGAGCTTCAGCTCGATCGGTACGACGTCGGCAGGTCTGGTAGCGCCCGAGGTCGGCTTGTTCGCCACCAATGGCGCCGGATCGACGTCCGCCGGGTTCAACGCCACGTTCGAGTACTTCTCGGTTGATTCGATTGCGATGACGCCGATCCCGATCATGACCGTCGACGAGAACGAGCCGGTCGCCTTCACCGTGGAGGTGACCAGCACGTCGGAGAATCCGGTGACCGTGTCGGTTCCGGATCTCCCGGAGGGTGCGACGTTCGACCCTCTGACGATGGAGTTCGCGTGGACTCCGAGCTTCGCTCAGGCGGGAACGTATGAGCTGAGGTTCGAGGCGACTGACGGGAACCTGACGGCGGGGGTGACGGCGACCATCATCGTCAACGATCTTTCGGTGAAGGACCAGATCCGCCAGCTCGAGCGCTATATCGACGATCTTCAGTCCAGCTACCCGTGGTGGTGGGGGGGCTACGACCGTGATCTGGCGAGCTTGCAGCGGTCCTTGCTGAAGGATCTCGACAAGGTGGGCAGGTACCTGGACGGCCGCCGCACGTATCCGGACAGGGCGATCTCCATTCTGGAGAACAGCTTCATCCCGGACGTGCAAGACGGAGTGACCGCCGAACTCCTCAGTGTGGAGGAAGGCGACTACCTCGTCAGCGGCGCCCAGGACCTGATCGTCAACATCTCCGACAGCTACTAGACGCAACGTGAAGGGCGGGTCGCCGGGCTGCGGCCCGGCGACCCGCCCTCGCGCGTGTGAGGGTGTGTCGCCGGTCGCCGTGACCCTCCCCGACTCAGCTGGCACCTGCGGTGCCGCTTCGTCGACCCTCCCTGCACAGCAGGGAGGGTGACAGAGCTGCGCAGCGAGGACGCTCGTCCCCCCGTGCTTTCTGTCGTCCCCCCTTGTCAAAAGGGGGGACCGGCGAAGCGCCGGCGGAGCCGG
>CAZQUB010000114.1:0-5837 GCA_964596225.1 uncultured Acidimicrobiaceae bacterium | reverse complement strand
CTCGACGTCGACCCGGACCTGGCCGGGAGTGGCCCACTCGTAGCGGTCGGAGCCGGTGTACTTGTGGGCGAGGCGATCGATCAGCCCGAACCCTCGCGGCTCGATGACGACGGCTCGTCCCCAGATGACGATGTTGTGATAGGGGGCGCCGGGTGCCGTCAGCGACACCGCCACCCGCGGGTCGCGGCGGAGGTTGCGGAGCTTGGCCCGGCCCTCGGCAGTGCTGAAGACGACGCGGTCGCCCTCCACGTCCATCCACATCGCGGAGACGTGTGGTCCACCGTCGGGGTCGACGGTGGCGAGGTGGACGAAGACGGGCTGCCGCAGGATCTCGGCGATCTCCTCAGGGATGGGGATGCTCATGACGGCCACTTTCGACGGGGAGACCCGACCCTACCGCGGCCCTGAGCCGTTGGATTCGCCCGACCGGCTCAAGCGAGGTGAGCGGGCAGCGTGGCGGCGACGATCGCTCGCAATGGGGCATGCAGGCTGGGGTTGGCGGCGACGATGTGCGGGCCGCCGGGAGCGAACGGCTCGCCGTGGGCGTCGCTGACGATTCCACCCGCCTCCCGCACCAGCAGGATCCCGGCCGCGGTGTCCCACGGCGCCAGCGAGTACTCCCAGTACCCGTCGAAGCGCCCGGCCGCCAGCCACGCCATGTCGAGGGCGGCCGATCCGAGCCGCCGCACCCCGTTGACCTGCTCCAACACCGCCCCCACGGTCCGGACGTAAGCGGCGGCGTAGCGGTCGTGGTCGTAGGGGAAGCCGGTGATCACCACCGCCTGCGACAGGTCGTCGACGGTGGAGACCGCCAGTGGCGCCCCGTCGAGGGTGGCGCCGGCCCCGGCGGTGGCGGCGAAGACCTCGCCGCGCAGCGGGTCGACGATCGCCGCCGCCAATGCCTCCGTTCCGTCGTAGACCGCCACCGACACCGAAACCTGCGGAATCCCGTGCACGAAGTTGACGGTGCCGTCGAGCGGGTCCACCAACCAGCGGCGCCCGTTGCCCTCCCGCCCGCCGCCTTCCTCGGCGAGGAGGCTGTCGCCGGGCCGTTCGGCGGTGATGAGGTCGACGATGGCCCGTTCGGAGCGGCGGTCGACCTCGGTGACGGGATTGAACCGGCCTTTGAGGTCGGTGCGGTACGCGGTGCCGAATCCCTCGCGGACGATGGCCGCCCCGACCTGGGCGGCGGCGACGGCGAGTTCGGTGTCGTTCATGGGCGCCACTCTACGGTTGGCGCCGCGGGGTCATTCGTATGTTGCTCCGGCCGCTCCTAGCCTGCGGACCTCCATGGCCCCGTACGTCGCTGCACTGCTGAGTGGTCTGCTCATGTGGGCCGCGTTTCCTCCTCTCGGCTGGGGGCTGCTGGCGTTCGTCGGCCCCGTCCCGCTGCTGTGGGCGCTGCGCCGGGTGGAACGCGCCGGCGGCGCGATCGCCGTCGGCTTCCTCTACGGGGGGGTCTTCTTCGGGCTCCTGCTGCGCTGGGTCTTCGTGCTGGGGGCGGTGGCGTGGATCCCGCTCACCATCTGGCTGGCGTCGTTGACCGCCGGGTTCGGGCTCCTGGCGTGGGTGTTCCGGCTCTGGCCCGCCGGACGCTGGTGGCTCATCGTGGTGGGGAGCTGGGGCGTGTGGGAGCTCCTTCGAGCACGGTTCCCGTGGGGTGGGTTCCCATGGGGCTCGGTCGGCTACGCCGCCGCCGGCAACCCGGGTTTCATCGGGTCGGTGCAGTGGGTGGGGCCGAGCGGTTGGACGATTCTCGCCGTCGGGGTTGCCGCCGGCATCGTGCTCATCATCGAGGACTCGGCCAACTGGCGCCTCCTCGTCGATCCTCTCGTCGTGGTGCTCATGCTCGGCCTCGGGGGGAGCCTGCTGGCGCCCCACGCCGACGGCGATCCGATCCGAGTGGCGATCATCCAGGGAGGCTCGCCGTGCCCGGGGACCCACTGCCAGAACGAGAACCAGCGCATCTATGAACGGCACTTGGAGCTGACGAGATCGCTGACCCCCGGGAGCGTCGACCTGGTGGTGTGGGCCGAAAACGCCTTCGGGACACCCTACGACCCCATCACCAACCCCGACGTGCGGGCCGAACTCAAGGACGAGGCGTCCCGGCTCGGCGCCTACATCCTGGCGAGCGGGACGGAACGGGTCGGCGATACCGAGTTCCTCAACCTCAACATCGTGTACTCGCCGTTCGGAGCCGAGGTGGGACGCTACGCCAAGCGGCATCCCGTTCCCTTCGGCGAGTTCGTGCCGTTCCGTGGCCTCCTCGATTTCATCCCGCAGCTCGACCGGGTGCCGCGTGACATGGTGCCCGGCGACGAGCCGGTCGTGTTCCCGGTGAAGGAGGGCGTGGTCGGGTCGGTCATCTCGTTCGAGGGCGCCTTCCCTCGTTACCTCAGGGACGAGGCTCGCAGCGGGTCACAGCTGATGGTGGTGACCTCCAACGAGAGCAGCTACGGCAACGCCCCCGCGTCGGATCAGTTCATCGGGCTGACCCGCGTCAACGCCGCCGCCGTCGGGCAGGACCTGGTGCACGCCGCCATCACCGGCAGGTCGACGTTCATCAGCGCCGACGGCGAGGTCGGCGACACGACCGACCTGTTCACCGAGGAGATCCTGCTCGGGGTGGTGCACTTCCGCACCGCCGGCCTCACCCTGTACGCCCGTTTCGGCGATTGGATGCTGCTGGTCGCCGCCGCCGGCGCGGTGGCCGCGGTGATGGTGCCGGGCGAGGGACGTCCCGAAGGCGGCCTGCGGGGAGCGCGGACCATCTAGACCGGGCCGTTGCCCGTCTCCCCCTGCTCGTGGACACCGATCGCCTCATCGAGGATGTCGATCCCCCGGTCGAGGTCTTCGGTGGACACGTTGAGCGGCGGGATGAACCGGATGATGTTGCTGTCGGGGCCACACGGCAGGATGAGGAGCCCGCGCTCGTGGGCGGCCTTCCCGATCCGCTGGTAGGCCTCCGGGCTCGGGGTGCGGCCGTCGGCTTCGACCAGCTCGATCCCGATCATCAACCCGAGTCCCCGGACGTCGCCGATGGTGGGGTGCTGTTCTTTGAGTTCAATCCAACGATCGAAGGCGTGGTCGGAGAGCTTGGGCACCTGCGGCACGATGTCGGCGAGGCTCTCGATGGTGGCGGCCGCCGCGGCACACGAGATCGGGTTCCCGCCGAAGGTGGTGCCGTGGGATCCGGGAGGCCAGGCGTCCATCACCGCCTTGGAGGCGCCGAAGGCGGACAGCGGGAGCCCGTTGGCGATCGCCTTGCCCATCACGAGGACGTCGGGGCGCACGTCGTAGACCTGGGAGGTGAACCAGTCGCCGGTGCGTCCGAACCCGCTCTGGACCTCGTCGGCGATGAGCAGGATGCCGTGCTCGTCGGCCAGCCTCCGCAGTTCTTGGAGGAAGGCCCGGCCGCCCGGGTAGTAGCCGCCCTCGCCCTGCATGGGCTCCACCAGGAACGCGGCCACCTCACCGGGGGTGATGACGTGGGCGAAGAGATAGTCGAGTTCGTCGAGGGCGCGCTCGGTGGCGGCTTCCTGGGTCATGTTCCAGCGGAAGGGCCACGGGTAGGGGGTGACGAACACGGAGCCGACGAGGGGGTGGTACCCCTGGCGGTACTTGGCCTTGGAGGTGGTGTAGGACACCGACCCCATCGTCCGGCCATGGAAGCCGCCCCGGAACACCACGATTCCCTGCCGTCCGGTCGTCTTGCGGGCAAGCTTGACCGCTCCCTCGACCGCTTCCGCGCCGGAGTTCATCGTCATGAAGCTCTCGATCCCCTCCGGCGTCACCTCGCGGAGGCGCTCGCCGAGATCGACGAGCGAGGCGTACCGGAACACCGCTCCGGCGTGCCACACCTGGTCGACTTGGTTGAGGATCGCCTGCTTCACGCGAGGCGGCTGGTGCCCCAAGTTGGACACCGCGATGCCGCAGGTGAAGTCGAGGAAGGTCCGTCCGTCGGCCGTCTCGACGTAGCTTCCGGAGGATGAGACGACCTCGATGTCGGTGTCGAAGTTGAACACTCTGGCAATGACGTTGTGGTGGCGTTGAACGAGGTCTGACATCGGAGTCTCCTTTGGACGGTCGAATCGGTCGGGCGCGACGGGAACGGCTCCGTCACGGAACGGCGAAGAGCTGCCGTCGCACGTCGACCGGTCGGTTGGTCCGCATGGCGATCATTGTGACACACAGGCCCGCATGGAGCGACAGCGACCGGCCGCATGCACCACCCCAAGGCGGGGGAGGCGATACAGTGAGCGCTCCACGACACATGGAGAAGATCGTGAAGCGAATCGCCCCTTTGTTGGCACTCGTCGTGCTGCTGACCGGCTGCAAGATCCGGATGGATTCCAACCTGGTCATCAACGCGGACGAGTCGGGCACCTACGCCATCGAGATGTCGGTCGACTCTGAGCTGCGGCAGCTCGCCGAGGATCAGGGCGAGCCGCTCGACCTCACCCAGGGGCTGGAGGACGCTCCGGAAGGCTGGACGGTCGAGGAGTTCACCAACGGCGACTTCTCCGGCGTCCGTATCAGTCACGACTTCGCCAGCATCGCCGAGTTCGAGCAGGACCTGGCCGCGCTGGTGAACCTCGGTGGCGGTTCGTCCGCCGGGATGCTGACCGGCATCGGGCTCACCCACGAGGGTGACGAGTTCACCTTCGAGTCCGATCTCACCGGCGTGACCGACGCACTCGGCGGATTGGCCGGCGCCGACCTCGGATCCGAGCTGGAGGGCGTCGACATGGGCGCCATGTTCGAGCAGCTCTTCGAGGTCCGCATCATCATCACCATGCCCGGCAAGATCGGGGAGAACAACGCCGACGAGGTGAACGGGAACACCCTCACCTGGAACGTCTCCCTCGCCGACGAGGGCAAGTTGCTCAGTGCCGTGTCGTCGGTGGGCGGCGGCAGCGGGAGCGCGCTGTTGATCGCAGGGGTCGTTCTCTTGGCGCTGCTCCTCCTTGGACTCGGGACCTTCTACCTCCAGGGGCGGCGCCGCCGCAAGGAGAAGGAGGCGGTGGACGCGATGGGCGGGTCCGAGACCGTTGAGGTGTCCGAGGCCGCCGACGCGGCGGAGGCCGGCGAGCCTGTCTCCGACGTGAGTGAGGAACCTCCTGCGGCGGAAGAGGAACCGCCGACGCCCTAGCGCCCGGCGCTCACTCCTCTGGGAGGGCCGGGCCGTGGTCGGCCATGACCTCGCGCAGTAGATCCATCGCGATGATGATCTTGGGTGACGTCACCGAGTAGTAGACCCACTGGCCTTCCTTGCGGCAGGTGACGAGCCCCTTCTCGCGCAGCACCGCGAGGTGTTGTGAGACGTTCGCCTGCGGGATGTCCAGCTCGGCCACCAGGTCGGACACGGAGCGTTCCCCTTCGCGCAGCGCGTTGATGATCAGCAGGCGCTTGGGATCGGCCAGACCGCGACACACGCTGGCGTGGAGTCTGCTCATCTCGGAGAGCACCGAGGCCATTCATTCACTATGCCCGCCCCGCACTGTCCTGTGCAAGTCAATCTCAAGGGAGGCCGGCCGCGGAGCCGTTCAGGCGAGGGGGCGGAGCATCCGGGCGGCGGGGGGACGGCGCGACACCGCGGCGGCGACGAGGCCGGCCAGGGCGGGGACGGCCAGGGTGACGACGAAGATCTCGAACCACGGCACGACGAGGGGGTACCCCTCGCCGGCGGCGTTCTGGATGAGGGCGGTGGGGAGGAACCCGGCGGGGACGGCGACGATTCCGGCGAGGGCGGCGAGGAGCAGGGCGGTGGCGCCCACCACCTTGCGGCGGGTTCCGGGCCCGGCGCCGACCGCCACCAGGATGGCGTGGTCACG
>CAZQUB010000113.1:0-5868 GCA_964596225.1 uncultured Acidimicrobiaceae bacterium | reverse complement strand
CCCGGATCCAGGCCGCGGCCCGCTACGTCCTCACCTGGTGCCCCACCTCGGCGGGCGGATTCGGGATCTCCACCAAGGCGAAGCAGGCCAACCCTCCCCCGTCGATGGTGGTCCACTGCCTCAACGGCAATCTGGTGCGGGCGCTGATCGGCTTCGGTCACCTCGAGGACCCGGTGGTGGAGGCCGCCGTCGATTGGGCGGCCCGCGCCATCACCGGCGAGGGAGTCGAACGCTGGTACGCATCGACGCCGGGCCCCGGCTTCGCCTGCGGCGCCAACGACCGGCAGCCGTGCGCCTGGGGAGCAGTCAAGGAACTGCGCGGGCTCGCCGCGATTCCCGCCGACCGGCGCACCCCGAAGGTGCAGCACGCCGTCGACCAGGGCGCCGCCTTCCTCCTCTCCCGGGACCCCGCCATCGCCGACTACCCGATGGGATACGGCAACACCACGCCGTCCCGATCCTGGTTCAAGCTCGGCTTCCCCTCCGGCTACGTCACCGACGTGCTCCAGGTGCTCGAGGTCCTCACCGAACTGGGCCACGCCCGCGACCCGCGGCTGGAGCACGCCGTCGCCTGGCTGCTGGCGCAACGCGAGGGCAGCGGGCGGTGGACCAACCGCTACGCCTACCAGGGCAAGACCGCCGTCGACATCGAACCGGAGCGAGAACCATCGAAATGGGTGACGCTGCGGGCCTGCACGGTGCTCACCGCCGCCCTCGCCGCCTGAACCTGCCGCCATCGGGACCGTCACTGCCGTAGGCTCGGCGTCATGAGAGTGCTCCACATCGGCGGGACCGGCCTCATCAGCTCCGCCTGCGTCGCCCACGGGATCGCCGCCGGCCAGGAGGTGTGGGTGATGAACCGCGGCGCCACCCACAAGGTGCCGCCGGCGGAAGGCGCCCGGCGGATCATCGCCGACGCCTCCGACCCGGAGGCGGTGCGCGCCGCGCTCGACGGCGTCCACTTCGACGCGGTGGTGCAGTGGACCGCCTTCGTCCCCGCCGATGTCGCCCGCGACATCGACCTGTACCGGGACACCGACCAGTACGTGTTCATCAGCTCGGCGAGCGCCTACCAGAAGCCGCCCGACCACTACCTGGTGACAGAATCGGGCACCCCGCTCGAGAACCCGCACTGGCAGTACTCACGCGACAAGATCGCCTGCGAGGCCGTGCTCCGCCGCGAGCGGGAGCGCAGCGGCTTCCCGTTCACGATCGTGCGCCCCACCCTCACCTACGGGCCGAGCCAGATCCCGGTGTGTGTCGGGAGCTGGGACAAGCCCTTCACCATCGTCGACCGGATGCGGCGGGGAGCCCCCATCATCGTGCCCGGCGACGGCACCAGCCTGTGGACCATCACCCACAACACCGACTTCGCCAAGGGCCTCACCGGGCTGCTGGGGCACCCGGGTGCCATCGGGGAGGATTTCCACATCACCTCCGACGAGGCCCTCACCTGGAACCAGATCTACACCCTGGTGGGAAAGGCCGCCGGCGCCGAGCCGGCCATCCTCCACGTCCCCACCGACGCCCTCGTCGCCGCCGACCCCGAACTGGAAGGCAGCCTGTGGGGCGACAAGGTGCACAGCACCCTGTTCGACAACACCAAGCTGAAGCTGCTGGTCCCCGACTTCACCGCCACCACCCCGTTCGCGGTCGGCATCGAGCAGACCATCGCCTGGTTCGACGCCGACCCGGCCCGTCAAGGCATCGACACCGAGGCCAACGCCCTGTGGGACCGGGTGGTGGCGGTGTACCAGGAGGCGTTGCGGAAGGTGGCCGCCGCCGGGTCTTGAGCCGTCCGGTCGGTCCGGCTCAGGCGTCGGGGGGTCGCACCTCGGCGAGGGCGTGGCGTGCCACCTCGGCGGTGGCGGTCTCGAAGACGTGCCGTTTGTCCGGCTCGCTGTAGACGAGGTCGCCGCAGATCTCGAAGCCGCCCATGAGGCCCTTCACCGCGGCGTGGGTGAGGCGGGAGTCGCGGGCGAAGACGTGGGCGACGGGCCTCCCCACCGGTCCGGCGACGAGCACGTTGACCCGGTGGTGCTCCGGATCCCGCTCGATCCATTCTTGGGCCGCGTCCCGCGCCTCGTCGGTTCCGCTCCCGTCGATGACGAAGCGGTGCAGCGCCGCCGGGTAGCGGTCCTCCCTCCCCGGGGGCAGGTCCTCCACCGGAAGCCGTTCGGTGGTCACCTGGTAGTGGAGGTGCCACGGAATGGTGGCGCCGGCCTGCGCCCCGTTGTACAGCACCCGGTACTCGCCCCCGGTGGCGGCGTGCAGCTCGGCCATGGCGTCGAGCACGTGCGAGGTGAAGTCCTGGTCGATGTGCTCGACCGAGATCACCGTGAAGTGGTTGCGCTCGATCCAGGCGAAGTTGGCCCCGGCGACGTAGGAGCGACCCGCCAGTTCGAGAGGGACCAGCCGCTCCAGCGGATGGCACTCGGCGATGTTCTCCACGCAGAGGAAGCAGTGCCGCCCCGAGGGATCCCGGGGGTCGCGGAACAGCTTGGCGTGGTCGCGGTCGGGGTTGAGGATGCGCCGCCGCTCCAGCTCGGCGGTGTCGGCCCGCAACTCCCGGTGCGGCATCCAGCGCATCCGGTAGGCGATCCCGGCCTCCTCGTCGGGCAGGATCCGTTCCTCGATGGCGGCGGTGTCGGGATCGGAAAGCAGGAATCCCTCCCGGGCCTGCCGGGTCCAGGTGTCGGTCAGTCGCCGGGCGAGTCCACTCAGCACCTGGGTCACGACGCCCCTCCGTGTCGGGGAGAGACGCCGAGGTCGTCGAGCAGGTCACGGGTACGCTGCTCCCAGGTGAAGTAGGGCACGGTGATGTCGAGGGCGCGGGCCCCCATCGTGGTGCGCAGGTCGCCGTCTCCGAGGAGGAGCCACATCGCCTGGGCGAACCCGGCGACGTCGTCGGCCGGGACCACCACCGCCCCCTCGCCGACGAGCAGCTCACGACCCTGTTCCCCGACGATCGGCACCCGCTGCGGGGAAGCGCCGGCCAGGTACTCGGTGGCGAACGGGACCAGGTCGGAGGAGATCACCGGTTTGGCGGTGGCCGCCGCCTCCTGCGCGCTCATCCCGAACCCCTCCATCACCGACGGGGTGCAGTAGACGCTGGTGGCGGCGTAGAGGCACGGGAGCTGCTCCCACACCGACCCGAGAGCGGCGACGTCGTCGCCGATCCCGAGGTCGTCGATCAAGGCCATCGCCTCCCGGTAGGGCTCCCCGGAGCGTTGGTCGAGGGCGACGACGAGGAACAACTCGGGAACCTGCCGCCGCGCCTCGGCGAAGGCCCGGATGAGGACGTCCTTGCGCTTGGTGCGGTCGGTGCGGCTGATCTCGGTGACGATCGGCCGGTGCCGCAGCTCCTCGGCGCTCGGGGTGGCGTGGGCGGCGAGGAACTCCCAGATGCCGGCGCACTCGCCGTCGTCACGGGGCCGGTAGCGCTCGACGTCGACGCAGGGAGGCAGGAAGTACTTCGGCTGGTACCCGTAGTCGGCGACGAAGGTGTCCCGGATGGCGGTCGAGGTGGCAACGGCGCCGTCAACGTGGGTGAGTAACTCACGCTCCTGGGCGATGCGCTCGTCGATGCGGAGGTCGGCCCAGGTCGACGGGTCCATGTTGCGTTTCTTGAGGGCCCCGAGGGAGTGGGGAACCCACACGTGGGGCACCCGCCGGGCCGCCCGGTCGTTGACGGTCGCCCCGAGCACGCCGGCGTCCCAGTAGTGGGAGATGATGAGATCGTACGAGTCGTCGTCGGCGGCCAGCTTCGCTTCGAGATCCTCCGCCAGCGCCGGGATGCGGGCGGCCATGTCCTCCTTGCGGACGAACTCGGCCAGGCCGTCCTCGAGGTAGAGGATGCGGGCGTGGCCGCTGGGATGGAACCGCACCCCCACCTGGGGCACGCCGGTGGTGGGATGCGGGTAGCCGCCCCGATTCACGATCGTCACCCGGTACCCCTGCGCCACCAGCGCCTCGGTGAACTGGTTGACGTAGACGTTCTGCCCCCCGGTGTCGGGGAGCCCGGGCACCACCGCCCACTCGTGCACCCCATGGTTGGTGATCATCAACACATGGGTGCGGCCCCGGTCCTGGAATCCACGATCGTCGCTCACCGCGCCTCCTGCCCTCGGATGCTCCCGCCGTCCCTCGTCATGCATCGGCCTCCGGGGGGAGCGAATCGAGCGATACGCCCGGCAGCCAGCCGTAGTGCACCAGCCCTTCCCGGATCCCCGCCGCATGGGCGGCGGTTGCGTGATAGACGTGAGGCTCGTCGAGGCGTCGTAGCTCGTCGGTGGCGTTCCCGACGGCGATGGAGCGGAACCCGAGTTCGGGACGCATCATGTCGAGGTCGTTGCCGGTGTCCCCGGCGGTGACGACATCGGCGGCGCGGATCCCGAGGAGGTCGGCGGTGTAGGCGACCGCCCCGCCCTTGCCGGAGCGGTACGGCAGCAGGTCGAGGAACCGGTCCGCCGAGTACACCACCTTGGCTCGGAGCCCGCGGTCCTCCAGCCTCTGCTCGATCTCGGCGAGCCGGGAGGCGGCATCCTCTTCGAGGAAGTAGCTGCTCTTGAACTCCGACTGCCACTCGGCGTCCTGCATCCGTGCCTGCGGGATGGAGCCGAGGACGGCCTCCACCGCTCCCTTGTCCCACCCCTCCGAGATGTGGCGGCTCCAGCCGTCGTCGCGTTCGTAGCATCCGTCCTGCCACACCCACACCTCGGTGCCGACCATGCAGACACAGGCGGCGGCCCGTCGCGGCTCGTGGTGCTCGTCGTAGAACGCCTGAATGGAGGGGAGGTGGCGGCCGGTGGAGAAGGCGAGCGCGATGCCGGCGGCGTCGAGCGCCGCCCACAGCCCCGCCATGGCAGCGTCGTCGCCGAGGAAGGTGCCGTCCATGTCGGTCGCGAGCAGACGTTGTCGACTCATCTCTCCCTCGAGGGTGGTGGGCCGGGAACGACCTTATCGTGAAGGGCGCCGGGGCCCGGGGCAATCGGGAGGGGACCATAGCCGATGGGACCCCGGCCCGAGATCGGTCACCGATCCTCCAACTGTGCGAGCAATGAGGAGTGGCTCGCCACGAGGAGCGCCACCGGCACGATCGCCAGCGCAGTGCAGACGGTGGCGGTCCCTGCCGCCACGCCATACCACAGCGCCACGTGGGACTCCCCGGCGACGAAGAGCAGACCGGCGATCGTCCCGATCTCATATGCCAGGGTCGCCACGAGCAGCAACTCGAGAGAGATCGACCGATACGCCCTTCGCGAGCCGAAGGGGCGTTTCCGGCAGACGCTCAGGAGACCGTGACCGAACCGTCGAACGCCTTGACCGGCGGGGCGCCGGAGGGATCGGGCACGATGGTGAAGGTCCCTGCCGCCACCAGATCTTGCGACGAGGTGCCGACGAACACCTCGATCGTCCCCGGTTCGACCACGTATCGCAGGTCGTGGTCGTAGAACCCGACCTGTCCCGCCGGCAACGTGAAGGTCACCAGCTTCGACTCCCCCGGTTCCAGCGCGACCCGGGCGAAGCCCTTCAGCTCCAGCACCGGACGGGTCACCGACGCCTCCGGGTCCCGGATGTAGAGCTGCACCACCTCGTCACCGGCCCGATCGCCCGAGTTGGTGACCGTGACCTGCACCGTGGCGGTTCCGTTCCACGGCACCTCGTCCTCGGCGACGCCGGGCTCGTCGAGGGCGAACGTCGTGTAGCCGATGCCGAAGCCGAACGGGTAGAGCGGGTGTGACGAACCGTCGACGTAGTCACCCTTCCAGTGGGACCGGCCGCCCGAGACCTTGTGGCCGTAGTAGGTGGGAAGCTGGCCGACGGTGCGGGGGAACGAGATGGGGAGCTTGCCTCCCGGGCTGACGT
>CAZQUB010000112.1:4435-5876 GCA_964596225.1 uncultured Acidimicrobiaceae bacterium | reverse complement strand
GTGTCGTTCCACGTCGAGGAAGGCGAGATCTTCGGCATCGTGGGCCCCAACGGCGCCGGCAAGACCACGATCGTCGAGTCGGTCGAGGGATTGCGGCACCCCGATGGGGGCACGATCCGCGTCCTCGGGCTGGATCCGATCGAGGATCGCTACGAGATCACCGAGCGGGTAGGAGCCCAGTTGCAGGAGAGCCGGCTCCAGGACCGCATCAGGGTGGGGGAAGTCCTCGATCTCTACGCCTCGTTCTATCGCCACCCGGTCGATTGGCGCAAGCTGCTCGACCGCCTCGGTCTCGAAGGCAAGGAGGGCGAGAAGTACGCCACGCTCTCCGGTGGGCAGAAGCAGCGCCTCTCGGTCGCCCTCGCCCTGGTGGGGTCGCCCGAGATCGCCATCCTCGACGAGCTCACCACCGGTCTCGATCCGCAGGCTCGCCGCGCCACGTGGGACACCATCGAGCAGATCAGGGATTCGGGGGTGACCGTGGTGCTCGTCACCCACTTCATGGAGGAAGCCGAACGGCTCTGCGACCGGACGATGGTCATCAAGAACGGCCGGATCGTCGCCATCGACACCCCGGACGGGCTGGTGCAGCACCTCGGTTCCGAACAACGGCTCCGATTCCGGCCTTCCGCGCCGCTCGACGACTCGGTGTTCACCGCCCTACCGGAGGTGGTGACGGTGGACCACAGCGGACCGGATGTCGTCATTACCGGGAACGGCAACGTGATCCAAGCCGTGATGGCGTTACTGGCGCAACGCCAGGTGGTCGCCGAGGAGCTGCGGATCGAGCAGGCCACCTTGGAGGAGGCGTACCTGGCCCTCACCGGCGAGGGCGGCGTATCGGACGACACGGACGCGGAGGAACGCTGATGGCAGTCACCATGAAAATCACCCGAACCGAGGGACGGCTCTTCCTGCGGGACCCCCTCGCCGTGTTCTTCGGTCTGGTCTTCCCGTCGGTGCTGCTGCTGGCCCTCGGGCTCTTCTTCCCCGGTTTCAAGGATCCGGTGCGGCAACTCGACGGGTTGCGCTACATCGACGTCTACGCCCCGATCACCCTCGGGCTCGGAGTGGCGACGCTGGGCCTGGTGACACTGCCCCCGATCCTGGGCGGCTACCGGCAGTTCGGCATCCTGCGACGGCTCCGCACCACCCCGGTACATCCGAGGCGACTGCTGTTGGCCCAGATGATCGTGCACGGGGTGATAGCTGCGCTCTCCGCGGTGGTGGCGATCGTGGTCGCGGTCGCCGTCTTCGACCTGCCGGTTCCGGAACGCCCCCTGTGGTTCGTCGCCTCGTTCATGCTCTCGGTGGCGTCGATCTTCGCCATCGGGCTCCTCATCGGGGCCCTTGCCCGTACCGCGACCACCGGGTCGGCGGTCGGGATGGGCATCTATTTCCCGATGCTGTTCTTCGGTGGGGTGTGGATCGCCCGCGGGAT
>CAZQUB010000112.1:0-4335 GCA_964596225.1 uncultured Acidimicrobiaceae bacterium | reverse complement strand
ACTGACATGCGTATCAGAACCCCCTTCGTGATCGGGCTCGCGCTCTGCGTCGTGGCCGCCCTCCTCATGCTCACCGACGTCATCAGCACCGGGGTAGGCATCGTCCTTGGAACACTCGGTGTCCTCACGATCGGAACGGCAGCACGCCCGCGTACCACGAAGACGCGGGAGAACGAGACGCGCTGACCGGCAGCCGGCGCCGGTTGCCCTGCGGCGGCGGGGGGACCGCAAGGTTCTCGCAAGGTCACGGTAAGGCTCGCGCCGTAGAACGGCTCCCCACGGCGGCGAACATGCCGCCACGGACCGAGGAGGCGCCGTGCCGCAGCACTCACCCACCACGACAGATCATGCGCTCGTCGAACCGGACTGGCTGGAACACCACCTCGACGACGGCGCGGTGCGGGTCGTCGAAATCGACGTCAGCCCGAAGCCGCACGCGGAGGGCCACATCCCCGGCGCCGTCTTGTGGAACATCTATCGCGATCTGAGAGACGAGGAGTACCAGCTCCGCCCGGCCCCGGCATTCGAGGATCTGATCCGGCGTTCGGGCATCACGCCTGAGTCGACGGTGGTGTGTTACGGCTACGCACCCGCACTCGGCTTCTGGCTGCTGCGGCTGTTCGGCCATCACGACGTCAGGATCCTCGACACGAGTCGCGCCACCTGGCAGGCAGACGGGCGACCGTGGACGGCTGACCCGACGCAGGTCGAACCGAGTGACTATCGCCCGGCGGTCACGTCCGAGGCGGTCCGGGCCGACCGCGACACCCTGCTGCGGTGGAGCGAACAACCCGATGCCATCATCCTCGACGTCCGCAGCGCCTCCGAGTACGCCGGCGAGCGGTTCTGGCCGTCCGGCGGCACCCAGGAGTCGGGCCGCACCGGCCACATCCCGGGGGCGGTGCACCTCCCGGCCGACGGGATCTTCGAGGCGGACGGGTCATTCCGGTCCGTCGACGAGCTGCGCGAGGTGATGGCGTCTGTCGATCGTGACCGGCCGGTGGTGACGTACTGCACGGTGGGCGCCAGAGCGGCGACGGTCTGGTTCGTTCTCTCCGAGCTGCTCGGCCATCCCGACGTCCGCGTCTACGACGGCTCGTGGGCCGAGTGGGGTCTGGACCCGACCGTCGCCGTCGCAGCGACGTGACCCCGTCACCCGAGGAGGGAGGCGTACAGATCCTGGGTCGGCTCGCTCGGCGAGATGCCGAGCTCGTCCCGCAACGTGATCCTGAGGCGTTCGTAGGCGCGCAGCGCCTCGGCGACGTTCCCCTCGGCGGCGAGCGCTCTCATCAGGAGGCGGTGACCCGACTCCCGCAACGGCGCGATCTCGACGAGGGTACGGCCGGCTTCCCGCGCCGCCGCGATCTCCGTGCCACCCAACCCGAGCGCGGCGGCGCCGTAGGCCTCGAGGGCCCGCACGTGCAGCGTCTCCAGGGAACGTCGGACATCGTCGATCCACTCCGCATCCTCTCCGGGGAGGAACCCGCGCCGGGCGGTGAACATCGCCCCTTGCGAGGCGGCCCACGCCTTCGCCCAGTCCTGTTTGACCACCGCGGATTCCGCGGTGTGGATGGCGTCCGTGGCGGCTTCGAGGTCGACCCAAGGCTCCGGGAGTTCCAGCCGGACGGTTCCACGACCCTCGACACGGGCCGGGCCCAGAACCTTACGGAGGCGGGAGAGGAGGACGTTGAGCGCCGCATCGGTATCGTCGGGTCCGCCACTCCCCCACAGCGCCTCGACGATCTCCGATCGTGGAATCATCCGGTGCCGGTTGAGGACGAGGTAGGCGAACGCCAGCCTCCCTTGCCGTCCGGGGAGGGACTGCTCCAGGCGCTCCCCGTCGATCTCGACGACGAGCGCCCCGCAGATCTGGATTCTGGTAGGTGGCTGCAAGGTTCCGGCAACCTACCTGTGCCATGCTTCCCCCACAACCGACCCGGGAGGACGTAGCCATGGAGAGGATCATTCGTTGTGAATGCGGGTTCGTCGCCCGAGGCGACACCGACGAGAAGGTGATCGAGGAGATCCGCGCCCACATGAAGGAGGATCATCCGGAGCTGCTGCAACAGGTCGCCCGCGAGGATCTCCTCTCTTGGATCGAGGTCAAGTGACTCCAGGAGCGACCGGCAACGCCGCGGCGACAATCGTCGCCGCGGTGCAGGCGACACCGGCGTTCCTCGACCGAGAGGCCACGCTGGTCCGGGTCGACGCGCTGGTGCAGGAGGCGGCCGCGGCGGGCGCGCAGCTCGTGGTCTTTCCCGAGACCTTCGTTCCCGGGTATCCGGACTGGGTGTGGCGCTCCGTTCCCTGGGCGGCGCCTTCGAGTCACCTGCATCAACGCCTCCTCGACCAGGCCGTCACGGTTCCCGGCCCCGCGACCGACGCCATGCGGGCGAGTGCAGCCAAGGCGAGGGTGTACCTGGCCGTCGGGATCAACGAACGGGAGCCCCACGGTTCGACGATCTACAACTCGATACTCTTCATCGACCCCGACGGAGAGATCATCGGCGTCCATCGCAAGCTGATGCCCACCGGGGCGGAGCGCCTCGTCTGGGGTCAGGGCGACGGGTCGGGCCTCCTCGTCTTCGACACCCCTTTCGGCAGGGTGGGTGGTCTGATCTGCTGGGAGAACTACATGCCGCTCGCCCGAGCGGCGCTCTACGCCCAGGGAATCGACCTCTACCTGGCGCCGACATGGGACAACTCGGACGTCTGGGTCCCGACCCTTCGACACATCGCCAGGGAGGGGCGCTGCTACGTGCTGGGTGTCAATTCGGTACTGCGCGGGAGCGACGTACCGCCCGATGCCGGCGCCGGGGACCTGTACGGCGACGAGACGGACTGGATGAGCCGCGGCAACACCGCCATCGTCGGACCCGACGGCCGCATCCTCGCCGGACCGATCAGCGAGGAGACCGGCATCCTCTACGCGGAGGTCGACTGCGGGAACGTGGCACGCCAGCGCATGCAGTTCGATGCCTGCGGGCACTACTCCCGCCCCGATGTGTTCACGCTCACCGTCGACCGCGGGGCGGGACCCTCGCCTTCCGCCCCGGCGGCTCTCGCCGATGTCGGAGCGGGCTCGTCGAGCGGGAACGGATCGTGACCGGTCCCACCCACGTGGATAGATACCGGCGGTCCCCGTCTCAATGTTCCCTCCGAACAGGCCGATAGTCACGGGATAGTGCCTGCCACCTCAGTCGATACCCTCGTCGATCGCAGCCTCGCCGGAGCGTTCATGCGCTTCCGCCTTCCCGCACTGATTGGATGGCTCGCCATCTCGGTCCTGATCGGCGTCGTCCACGACTGGGCCACGGGGGTCACTCCCACCGTGATCGCGGTCCTCGGGGTGGCTCATGCCATCTACGAGCGGCGGCTGGCTCGGCCCGATCTGGCGATTGGCGTCGCGATCGACGTCATCGTGCTGTTGTACGCCGTGTGGCTGAGCGGTGCGCCCAACCCCCTGATGGCCTTCGCAATGATGTTCGTAGTACTGGCGGCGCTTCTCTTCGACGGAGCGCGCCGCACGCTGCTCCTCGTCGAGGTGTTCGCCATCACCGCCCTGGCGCTGATCATCGACGGGCCCTACCACCTGACCACGGGAACCCAGTGGTTCTACGACCTGCTCGTGCTCCAACCGATCTTCGTGGTTGTGCTCGTGCTGTCGATGGCGACACAGGAATTGCGCCACGCCGAAGTCCAGCGCGGCTACGTCCTGGGGACGGTGGCACACGAGTTGCGTAACGACCTGACCCCGGTGCTGGGGATGGCGAGCGTGCTCTACGACACCCTGTCGGAGGACGGCAACCGCGAGCTGGCGGAGCTGGCCGAGATCACGATGGCGCAGGCGACCATGGCATCCGAGACGGTCGACGATCTCCTCACGATGGCTCGGATCGACCGGGATTCGCTCGAGCTCGAGTTGCGCCCCACCGAGATGTGCGCGGCCGTCGCCGAGGTTCTGGACCGCTACGGGTGGATGGAACCCGGCCGCCGGTGCCGTACCGGAGAGGTCGAGGCCCTCGCCGACCCCGTCAGGCTCCACCAGATCGTGCGGAACCTCTGCACCAACGCTCGCCAGTACGGCGGCGACACAGTCGACGTGGTCGTGGAGAACGACGGGTCCGGTCGCTGCCACGTGTTGGTCCGCGACAACGGGGCCGGGATCGCCGCCGAGGACCTGACCATCGTGTTCGAGCCCTTTGGCCGGGGCTCTGCCGGACGGATGAGCCAGGCATCGGTTGGCCTCGGCCTCTGGCTCAGCCGCAAGCTTGCCCAGGCAATGGACGGCGATCTCACCTACCGCCGGGAAGAGGGATGGTCGGTCTTCGATCT
>CAZQUB010000111.1:1929-5983 GCA_964596225.1 uncultured Acidimicrobiaceae bacterium | reverse complement strand
TGCGCCTCGATGGCGGGGGATGCCTTCAGAACATCCACGATCGTGATCTCCGAGAAGACCATCGGAATACCAGGGATCTTCTCTCCTGTCTCCGGATCGACCTCCGGGTCGCCGCCGCGGTCGACCTCTCGCAGCACGACCGGTCCCACCGCGGCTTCGATCACGAGATCGGCTGCTTCCGCCAGCGATTCGACGCTGGGATAGACCTCGTAGTCCCCGACCATCCGGTAACGCTCGTCCTTGCTGCCCTGGTTGGAGCGTGCGACGAGCCATCCGCTGGCCGCGGTGGCGACGGCCAGGGCCGAGACCAGTGCAAGCATTCGCACTCGGTTCGTCTTGGGGGTTCTCGTAGATGACTTCAACGCTGTGGATGATTATCCCAGAATGGGAGAGGGATGTCACTCGTTGGTGGGCGCGGTGTCGTCCGGCTTCTCCGAAGACCGGATCGCCGTGCCGCGACTCGGCGGGTAGGGTCGGCGCCAACCCGAGCCAGGCGCCGTGGCACGGCGCGGCCCGGGTTCGACCGGCAATCACGAGGAGGAGCATCATGACCGGCCGTATCCCAGAGACGTCACCCCGCCGCGCCGCGCAGATCGCCGGCATCGGCTACCTCATCATCTTCGTCCTCGCCCTCTTCGCCAACTTCGTCGTGGTGAACGGGTTGATCGAATCCGGCGACGCCGCGGCGACCGCCGCCAACATCACCGATTCCGAGGGACTGTTCCGCTGGGGCATCGTCGCCTTCGCGGTCGTGTTCGTGGTCGACGTCGTGATCGCATGGGCCCTCTACCTGTTCTTCAAGAGCCTGAGCCGGGAGCTGTCGCTGCTCACCGCCTGGTTCCGGTTGGTGTACACGGTGTTTCTCGGGGTCGGGCTGGTGTTCCTGTTCCAGGCGCTGCGACTCCTCGGGGACGCCGGCTACCTGGCGGCGTTCGACCAGGGGCAGCTCGAGGCCCAGACGATGGTCAGCCTCGACGCCTTCGACTACGTGTGGCGCATCGGACTGGTCGCCTTCGGCGTCCACCTCATCCTGCTCGGCTACCTGGTCGTGCGATCGGGCTACGTCACCACGCTGCTCGGGTACGTGGTGATGGTCGCCGGCGCCGCCTACATCGTCGACACGATCGCCAACACCCTCCTCTCCAACTACGACGACTACGAGACCCTGTTCCTGGTCATCGTGGCGCTGCCGTCGGTGGTTGGGGAGTTGTGGCTCGGCCTCTGGCTCCTGCTCCGTGGCGGCAAGGAGCGGCGGGCGGCGATGCCCCAGGCCGGGTGAGGCGGGGCCTGGAAGCGGTTCGGGTGAGCAGTCCTCGGCCGGAGGCTCGAGGACGGCGGAGACCCGACGCGGGGGCGTCGGTATCCCTCCACCGGCGGGCACGCAGAAAACAGCCTGCACCGTCTATGCAGGGTCGGCGTCTGGACCGGACACGATACCGTGGAACCTACCGTGGTATGTTGAGGATGATCTTGGCGCGCGTGATGGCACCATCCAGCAGCAGACCAACCAAACCTGATCCTGTCGTCGACCTCACCGACGAAGAGTCTCTGCTTCGGGTGATCTCGGCCGACGAGGGGATCCGGCGTCCGCTCGAGCATCTGCTCGACGGGTTCTGTACGTTCACCGCTCGCCGGAATGACCGCGGCGAAATCGTGGCCTTCCGCATGGATTATGGGAGTGACGCGGCGCGTGCCGCTACGGTCGATTCTCCGCAATCGGAGGATCTCGTCGAAAGCACTGCGGAGCATCTCAAACGGGAGCTCTTCGACGACTTTTGCCACGTGGTGGAGACGGGCGAGCCGCTGACTACACAATCCCTGGTATTCCAGGATACCGAGCAGGGCGGGAAGCGACTCCTCTCCGCCTATGAGGCGCGCGCGGTGAGAATCGGTGATGGCTTGGCAGTCGGGTGGCGGGACGTGACGGGACACGTCGTCACGGAGGCTGAGCTGGAACGGCGCAACCGCGAGCTGACCCTCATGGGCGAGATGGTCGACTACCTGCAGGCTGTGGAGTCGCCGGAGGAGGTATTCGACGTTGCCGCCAGCTTTGGCTCGCAGCTGTTCAGGGACCTCTCCGGCGGGCTCTTCTTGCAGAATGAGTCAGGAAGCGTCATGGAAGCGATGACCTCCTGGGGCGACGCCACGTGGGGTGACCAGGTGTTCGCACCCGAGAGTTGCTGGGCATTGCGTCGTGGGCGGCGGCACGGAAGCCTGGCGGGGACCGCGGCCCCGCATTGCACGCACGCGGCGGATGATGTGAAGGCGCTGCTGTGTATTCCCCTCATCGTTCAAGGGAGGGCGACCGGCCTTCTCGTGCTCGCCGCCTCATCGAGCGCGAGTCTCTCCGCTACGCCGCCTTCGAGTGCGGCGAACGAGGCGCTGGCGGTGTCGGTGTGCGAACACCTCGGGTTGGCGCTGACGAACATGAGGCTCCGCGGGTCGCTCCGGGATCAGTCGATCAAGGATGTGCTGACGGGTCTGTTCAACCGTCGATACCTCGAGGAGACGCTCGAGCGTGAGATCAGCCGTTCTGTCCGCAGCGGCAACTCGATCGGCCTGATGATGCTGGACCTCGATCACTTCAAGGAGTTCAACGACAAGTTCGGCCACTCCGGGGGCGACGCACTGATGCGTGAACTCGGTGCACTGCTCCAAAGCACGATTCGAGTCGAGGACGTGGCGTGCCGCTACGGCGGAGACGAGTTCGTGGTCATGCTCCCCGAGAGCTCCCTCGAGGTGACGGTCCTCCGCGCGGAGGAGATCCGCCGGGACCTGACCCAACTCAACATCTTGCACGAGGGCTCGCTCTTGCGTGCGGTCACCCTCACGGTCGGGGTCGCCGTGTATCCGGATCACGGCGCCGACGTGGCGGAGTTGGTTCGTGCCGCAGACGAGGCGTTGTTCGAGGCCAAGCGAGAAGGGGGCGACAGGGTGGAGGTCGCCCAGTCACCCGATGTGGCCGACCCCCGGTAGCCTGGACGTGAAAAAGGATCCGACGACCTGACCCGGTGATCCGCTCTCCAAGACCGAGAGTCCCGGCGCGTTCCTCGCCGGAGAGGCCGTGTCCTCCTTTCGGCCACGACCGAGCTCCCGACCGTTGCGTTCCTGCAGCGCCGCCGTTTGGCCGGTCCGCTTCATGGCGGGATCGTCCTCGCGGTCTGAGCCCGCGCCGCGATCAGGCAGCGTCCCGGGCCCGCTCCAGGGCGTCGAGGATGAGGTCGAGGCCGAACCCGAACTCGGCGGCGAAGTCGTAGCCGGGCTGGAGGACGTGGTCGACGATCATCTCGGCGAACGACGGGTACTCGTCGACGGGGAACTGGGCGAGCACCATCTCGGCGACGTCGGCCGCCTCCTCGCCGCTGTCGAAGGGCAGGCTGGTCTCCTGGAGCGCGAACCCGTAGATGTAGGCGTCGAGGATGGCGAAGGCGTGGGCGGCCATGGCGATGGAGAAGCCCCCGGCGCGCAGGTTCCCGATGACGGCGTCGTGGTAGCGCAACGCGTGCGGGCCGGGCCGCGGTCGCGACTCGACCATGGTGGCGGCCCACGAGTGGCGAGCGAGGGTCTCACGGGCCGAGTGCGCCCGCCGCCGCATGGCGTCCTTCCACGGCTCGCCGGGGGAGGGCACCTCGATCTCACCGACGACGCGGTCGACGATGCCGTCGAGGATGTCGTCCTTGTTGGCGACGTGGTTGTACAGCGACATCGCCTCGACTCCGAGGCGGTGGCCGAGGCGGCGCATGGTGAGGGCCTCGATCCCCTCCTCGTCGCACAGCTCCACTGCGGCGCGCAGCACCCGTTCCCGGCTCAGCGGGAGGCGCGGCTCGGTCCCTGCTTCGGTGTTGGTCGTCATCGGATCCACCTTTCCCCGGCACTCTAGGCGTACAAGGTAAGTTCTTGAGTTCGCCTCTTGACAAACTTACGGCGTATGTGTACCTTACACCGTATACTTACATTGTACATACGGAAGGGAGCACGACATGGACTTCGGAGCACAGTTCCAAGACATCCTCACCACGGTGCGGCCCATGGTGCTGAACCCGTGGGTCCTGGC
>CAZQUB010000111.1:0-1829 GCA_964596225.1 uncultured Acidimicrobiaceae bacterium | reverse complement strand
CCCAACCAGCCCGACCGTTCGCGAGACTCGGGACCACGACCACACCCACCACGAGGAGCGCATCATGCAAGCCGTCGTTCACCAGAAGTTCGGAACGCCCGCCGAGGCACTCGCCATCCGGGAGATCGAGCGGCCCGTCCCCGGCGAGGGCGAGGTCCTCGTCGAGGTCGAGGCGGCCGGGGTCGCCAAGGGCGACTGGCTCATCACCGCCGGCCTCCCGTACATCGCCCGTCCCTCCTACGGGTTCCGCACCCCCAAGCAGCAGGTCGCCGGTCTCGAGCTGGCGGGCCGGGTGGCCGCGGTCGGTCCCAACGCCACCCGGTTCCAGGTCGGGGACGAAGTCTTCGGCTGGGGCAACGGAGCCTTCGCCGAGTACGCCTTGATTCCCGAGGACCAGCTCGCCCCCAAGCCCGCAGGCGCCAGCTTCGCGCAGGCCGCGGTGCTTCCGGTGTCCGGATTCGCCGCCCTCCAGGCACTGCGCGACCGCGGCGAGGTCGCCGCCGGCCAGCGGGTGCTGATCATCGGCGCTTCCGGCGGGGTCGGATCCTTCGCGGTGCAGATCGCCAAGGCGCTGGGCGCCGAGGTGACCGGGGTGGCCGGCACCCGCAACCTCGAGCTGGTCCGCTCCCTCGGTGCCGACCACGTCATCGACTACACCAAGGAGGCCATCGGCGACGGTGGGCGTCGTTTCGACGTCATCATCGACATCGCCGGCAACACCTCCTTGTCGAAGCTGCGGGCGGCGCTCCAACCACGGGGCACGCTGGTGATCGTCGGAGGGACCGGCGGGCGAGTCACGATGGGCTTCGGGCGCACCATCCGGGCGATGCTGCTGTCACCGTTCGTCAAGCAGCAACTCCGCTCCATCCTGTCGAATCCCAACCTGGACGACCTGGTCGCCCTCGGGGAGCTGGTCGCCGCCGGCGATTTGACGCCCCACATCGCAGCGACCTATCCGCTCGCCGAGGCCCCGGTCGCCGTCGAGCAGCTCGGGAAGAATCACGCTGCCGGCAAGACCGCCGTCACCGTCTGATCCTCCGTCACCCGTCCCAGGAGCCCTCGCGCGGCGGGGGCTCCGGCGCGTCCCCGGTCACGTCTCGAGGACGAGCCGCCGGGTCGCCTCGATCACCCACGCCTCGACGGCGCCCAGGTCCCAGCCGTAACGGTCCATCAGCGTGATCCAGGTCTCGGGTTGGGCCAAGATCGCGATCGTGTCGGTGACCCGGTCGAGGTCGGGGTCTCGCAGCGGGGCCCCGATCGCGCCCAACCGGTCGACGATCATGCGGAGCCCGGCACGATGGCGGCGGGTCCCTTCCTCCCGCACCGCGTCGAACTCGGCATGGGCCTTCTCCGTGCCCCACACCACCCGGGTGATGTCTCCGTTGGTGTCGAAGATGCGGCGGGTGATGCGGGCCGGAATGGCGACGAGGGCCGCAGGATCCGTTCCCACCGGGATCTCGGCGGCGATCTCGCGGACGCCGGCGGTCTCGTCGATGAGATCGTTGAGTTGCGACACGAGGGCGGCCTTGGAGCCGACCCGGTCGTAGATCGTCTGCACCGAAACCCCGGCATCGGCGGCGATGGCGGCAACCGTGGTGTCGGCATACCCGTGCCGGACGAAGAGCCGGCGCGCCGCGGCGAGGATCTCACGTCTCGTCGCCTCAGCCTGCTGGGCCCGCCGGTCGGCCACGCCATCTCCCCGATGGAACGGAACTGTCCAAAGCAGGATAGTCGCTTGACCGGGGTTACAGTAAGTTGATTACTATTCCACTCACTGTAACGTCGCTCCACTGGAGGAGGAACGAAATGACGACGACCACCGTCGAGGC
>CAZQUB010000110.1:0-6023 GCA_964596225.1 uncultured Acidimicrobiaceae bacterium | reverse complement strand
CCAACGTGATCGACACCATCCCGGCTCCCCTCCTCGACCGGACCGAGGTGATCCGCCTCGACGGCTACACCGATCGGGAGAAGCTCGCCATCGCCCGAGACCATCTGCTCCCCCGTCAGGTGGAGCGGGGCGGTCTCGCCCCCGATGAGATCGTCATCGAGGACGACGCCCTCGCCGGGATCGTCGACGGCTACACCCGGGAAGCCGGGGTGCGGGGGCTGGAGCGCCAGCTCGGCAAGCTGATCCGCAAGGTCGTGACCCGGGTCGCCACCGACCCGGCAACGGTGCCCGTCACCGTCACCGAAGCCGACCTGCGAGAACTGCTCGGCAAGCCTCCGGTGCACCACGACGAGGCAGCCGACCGCACCAGCGCCCCCGGCGTGGCCACCGGCCTCGCCGTCACCGGCGCCGGCGGCGACGTGCTGTTCATCGAGGCGACCGTCATGGACGGCGAACCGGGCCTGACCCTCACCGGCCAGCTCGGCGACGTGATGAGGGAGTCGGCGCAGATCGCTCTCTCCTACGTGCGTTCCCATGCCGACAGCCTGGGCATCGACCCGGCGCTGCTGGAAAAGCGGTTCCATCTCCACGTGCCGGCGGGCGCCATCCCGAAGGACGGGCCGTCGGCGGGCATCACGATGACGACCGCCCTGGTGAGCCTCCTCACCGGCCGCAAGGTGAAGGACAACGTCGGCATGACCGGAGAGATGACCCTGCAGGGTCGGGTGCTCCCCATCGGCGGGGTGAAGCAGAAGGTGCTGGCGGCCCACCGGGCCGGCCTCGACGAGATCGTGCTGCCGCTGCGCAACGCCGACGATCTCGACGACGTCCCCGAAGACGTCAAGAACGAGGTGACCTTCCACACCTTCGGCGACATCCGCCAGGTCCTCGACGTCGCCATCGCCTGACGCCGCCGGCCCCCTGCACCCAACCCAGGGCTCCAGACCACGAAAACGCAGCCTCACAGCCCACAGTTCGCACCCTTCGCGCCGCACCGCTGCGAACTGTGGGCCCCAGACCACGAAAACGCGGCCTCTCAACCCAGGGTTGGAGGCACGGGGGTCAGTCGTCTTCCTCGGTGCGCTCGATGTCGAGGGTGCCGTCGTTCCACCTGGCACGGAACGATGAGGTGTGAACGCCGTTGGCGAATTCCACCTCGACCTGCTGAGGCCCGTCGTCTTCGATCTCCATGTCGTAGCCGGCCTCGGGCGCCGCCCCGACGAGGTCGACCCGGTCCTCCGCGAAGCTGATCCGGACCCAGCCGCCCTGCAGGGAGACGAACTGCTCGCCCGTTTCCGCCGCCACGGTCGTCGTGGTCGGCGGCACCGTCGTCGACGTGTCGGGAACGGTGGTGCTGGTCGTCGTCGAAGACGACGTCGGGGCGGGGCCGCCCGCGATGGTGGTGGGCGGGGCCGTCGTGGTGGTGGAGGTCGTCGGCGAGGTCGTGGTCACGGCCTGCGGTTCCGTGGTCGTCGGCGCCGCCGGGACGGTCGTGGTGGTGATGCCATCTGAGGGAACGATCGTGGTGGTGACCTGGGCGGCGAGCGACTCGAGCGGCGCCGGGGTGTCGGCGACCTGCTGGCGCACGCTGGTGACGGCCTGAACGCCGACCGCGATCGACGCCAGCGTCGCCACCAGCCAGAGCGCGATGAAACCGAGCCGCTTGGTCATGTCGTCCATCCTGCCCGATGGCGCCGGCTCGGGCGATAACCGCCGGTTAACCGGTGTTCAAATGCGCCGGACGCGCCGCGGGCGGCGGCCGAGAACAGGTATCGTCGCCGCCATGGCCGCGGTGTTGCTCATCGAGGACGACCAGAGGATCCGCCAGTCCCTCGCCCGCGCCCTGGCCGATCGGGGCCACCACGTCGTCTCGGCCGCCACCGGCATGACGGGTGTGGAGCAGGCGGTGTCGGGAGAGGTCGACGTCGTCGTTCTCGACCTCGGGCTCCCCGATCTCGACGGACGCAAGGTGCTCCAGATGATCCGGGCGGTGAGCTCGGTTCCGGTGATCGTCGCCACCGCCCGCGACGAGGAGACCGAGATCGTGGGGGCCCTCAACGAGGGGGCCGACGACTACGTCACCAAACCGTTCTCGGCCGAGCACCTCGAAGCCCGCATCACTGCCGTGCTCCGCCGCACCATCGCTCCCGACGCCCCCACCGTGATCACCGTCGGTGACCTGACCATCGATTCCGGCGCCCACGAGGCCCGACTCGCCGGCACGGTCCTCGACCTGACCTCCAAGGAGTTCGACCTGCTCGCCTACCTGGCATCCCGTCCCGGCGTGATGGTCGGCAAGCGGGAACTGCTCGCCGAGGTGTGGCGGCAGCCGTATGGAGGGGCCGACAAGACGATCGACGTCCACCTGTCGTGGCTCCGCAAGAAGCTCGGCGAGACCGCCGCCGAGCCCCGCTACCTGCACACCCGGCGCGGCGTCGGCGTCAAGCTGGTGGCTCCCGAGTCGTGAGACGGCGCCTCATCCTGCTGTCGGCGGCCGTGACGACACTGGTCGTGCTGGCATTCCTCGTCCCCCTCGCCGTGATGGTGGAGCAGCTCGCCCGCGACCGCGCCATCGCCGGAGCGGAACGGGACGCCGCAACCGTGGCCCGGGTGGTGAGCGCGGCCGACTCCGAGGAGGTGATGCAGACCACATTCGCCGCCATCGGTGGCGAACAACTGAACGGCAACGCCGTCTCGCTCATCCTTCCCTCCGGGGAGGTGGTCGGGGCGCCGTTGCTGCCCGACGAGAACATGGAGCGGGCCGCCAGCGGAGCCGCCTACCGCAGCTCGCTGGCGGGTGGCGAGGTGGTCTACGCCCCGTTCTTCTCGTCCGGGGAGGTGGCAGTGGTGCGGGTGTACGTCGAGCAAGCGCAGCTCACCCGCGGGGTGGTGCGGTCGTGGGTGACGCTCGGCCTGCTCGCACTCGCCCTCGTCATCGTCGCCATGGGCGTCGCCGCCGGTCTCGGCCGGTCGCTGGTGGGCCCGGTCGAGGACTTGGCGGCTGCGGCGCGAGACCTCGGCGGCGGCGACCTCACGGTGCGGGTCGAGCCGGCCGGTCCCCCTGAAACCGCCGCCGTCGGTCTCGAATTCAACCGGCTGGCGGAACGCATCACCCACCTCCTCCAGAACGAACGAGAGGCGGCCGCCGACCTGTCGCACCGGTTGCGGACCCCGCTGACCGCGGCCCGTCTCGACGCCGAGGCGCTGCCCCCCGGACCCGGCCGGGACCGCCTCGTCGGGGATCTCGACGATCTGGAACGCATGGTGGACTTCATCATCGAGGAGTCGCGCCGCCCGGCCCGCCAGGACGCGGCGTCCGTCACCGATCTGGTGGCGCTGGCGCAGGAGCGGTTCGAGTTCTGGCAGGCACTCGGCGACGAGCAGGCACGAACCGGGACCTTCACCGTGACCGGCTCACCCCATGCTCAAGTCCGCGCCCCGCGCCAAGACGTGGTGGCGGCCCTCGATGCTCTCTTGGGCAACGTGTTCGCCCACACCCCGGAGGGGACGGCCTACCGGGTGGAGGTCGGAGCGTCCCCGCAGGGCGTCCGTCTCGCGGTCGAGGACGACGGGCCCGGATTCGCCGACGGGGATCCGGTTCACCGGGGCACCAGCGGCGCCGGGTCGACCGGGCTCGGCCTCGATATCGCCCGTCGCACCGTGGAGGCGGCGGGAGGCCGGATCATCCTCGAAGCGAGCCCCCGCGGTGGGGCCCGCGTCGTGCTCGCCTTCGGCTGACGCAGCGAGGCCCGCCGCCCTGGAGGGCGGCGGGCCTCATGGGGAAGGACGGGATCGGGGTCAGCTCCGGGTGGTGGAGTCGTCGGGGAGGGACGTGGTGGTCACGTTGTCATCGGCCGCGCCGTCGTCGGCGTGGTCGTCCGAGGAATCGTCACTCGACTCGTCGTCCCAGGAGTCGTCGCTCGACGTGTCGTCCCAGGAGTCGTCGCTCGACACCTGATCGTTCGAGGACGAGTCGTCGGCGACGGTGGTCGACGTCACCGCATGGTCGTCGTCCGAGCTGTCGTCATCCCAGCTGTCGTCGCTCGAGGCGTCGTCGGACACGTCGTCCGAGGAGTCGTCCGCCATGGTGGTCGACGTCACCGCGTAGTCATCGTCCGAGGCGTCGTCGCTCGAGGCGTCGTCTGCCATGGTCGTCGAGGGAACGGAGCTGTCATCGTCACTCGCAACGGGTGCCTCGGGCAACGTCGCATCGGTCTCGTCGCTCTCGGCGGAATCGCCGTCGTCCGCCACGGTGGTGGCAACCAGGGTGTCATCGGTCGCCGTGGATGTCGTCGTCGCGTCCTCGATGGTGGTGGATGATTCGACCGCGTTCCCGGTGTCGGGGGAGATGGTCGCGACCGCCACTCCCACCGTGAGCAGCATCGCCGCGCTGAGTCCGAGCACTGTCATGATTCGCTTCACATGGACCTCCTTTGTCACGTCCCACAGTGCGGGAGGTCGGGTAAGGGGCGCCTCCGGGGTCCATTAACTGAACGTGAAACCGTGCCGGCGAACCGTGGGCCACAGACCACGGAAATGCGGCCTCTCAACCCTGGGTTGGAGGCATGGGGCCGGATCGCCGCTCCCGACGAACCCGGGTAACGTGACCCGTCACCATGACGAGCCGAGCAGCCACGAATCGCACCGGCTGGCGGGACGGTGTGATCGCCGTGTCGCCGATCCTCGTCGGCGTCGTCCCCTTCGGGCTCGTCTTCGGGGTCGCCGCGGCGGACTCGGTCATCGGGGGAGGCCTCGGCTATGCCTCGTCGATCATCGTCTTCGCCGGGGCCGCCCAACTCGCCACCGTCGATCTCATGAACGCCGGCGCCGCCACCCTGGTGGTGATCGCCACCGCCCTCATCATCAACGCCCGGATGCTGATGTACAGCGCGGCGCTCGCCCCGGCGTTCAAGGACTTCCCGCCCCTCTCGCGCCTCTTCCTTCCCTACCTGCTCACCGACCAAGCGTTCGCGGTGTCGATCGCCCGCTACGCCGAGGTCGCCGACCCCGTCTACCGCCGCCACTTCTACACGGGGGCGGCGGCCGCACTGTGGGTGACGTGGCAGATCACCAGCATCATCGGCGTCGCGGTGGGAGCGCAGGTGCCGGACTCATGGTCGCTCGACTACGCGGTGCCGCTCATGTTCCTCGCCCTCCTGGTGCCGATGTTGACCACCCGGCCGGCGCTGGTGGCGGCCGTCGTCGGGGGCGGCATCGCCACCGTCGCCCACTCCGCCCCCTACCACACCGGGCTCATGATCGGCGCCCTCGCCGGGGTCGCCGCCGGCGTCGCCGCCGAGAGGATCACGGCATGAATCCCTGGATCACGGTGAGCGTGATCGGCGCCGGCACCTACCTGATCCGCCTCTCCTTCATCGGCGTGGTCGGGACCCGGCGCATGCCGGCGTGGTTCGAGCGGGCCCTCAAGTACGTCGGCCCGGCAGTGCTGGCCGCGCTTTCGATTCCGGCGATCCTGCTGGTGGAAGGCTCGCTCGACGTCACCCCCGCCGGGAACCCGGCGGTGCTCGCTTCGGTCGCCGCCGGCATCACCGCCTGGCGAACCCGGAACATTGCCGTCACCTTCGTGGTTGGCATGGGAACGCTGTGGGTCCTCCAGGCGGTGATGTGAGGGGTCAGGGCAGGCTCGCCCGACCACCATCCACCCCCTTCCCTGTTCACGTCGGAGGCGGTAGCGTGACCGGCCGCTCTGACAGGAGGGAATGTGGGAGTCATCGAAGTGAAGGGGCTCGAGAAACGATTCGGGGAGGTGCGCGCCCTCGACGGCATCGACCTCGACATCGAAGCAGGGACCGTCTACGGGCTGCTGGGACCCAACGGCGCCGGCAAGACCACGGCGGTGCGGATCCTCACGACGCTGCTTCCCCCTGACGGCGGGACCGCCACCGTCGCCGGTTACGACGTGGTCACCCAGGCGGAACAGCTCCGGCACGCCATCGGGCTCGCCGGTCAGTTCGCCGCGGTCGACGAGATCCTCACCGGGTGGGAGAACCTCGAGATGGTGG
>CAZQUB010000109.1:0-6052 GCA_964596225.1 uncultured Acidimicrobiaceae bacterium | reverse complement strand
TCCTCGTCACCATCACCCACACCGACGACCGGGCCCTCGTCTTCGCCATGTCCCTGTCCGACTGACCCGCCCGCCCGCACCGCAATGCACCGAACCCAGGGTTGAGAGGCCGCATTTTCGTGTACTGGAGCCCTGGGTTGGGAGGCCGCATTTCCGTGTACCGGAACCCAGGGTTGAGAGGCCGCATTTCCGTGTACTGGAGCCCTGGGTTGGGAGCACGATGGGATCAGGGCGGGCGGGGCCCGTAGAATCGGCGCCGTGAAGCTGGTGATCACCCCGGAGGAGTCGGGCAGGCTGGACGCGGCCGCCACCGAGCCCGTCGATACCTTGATGGAACGGGCCGGATTCGGCGTGGCGGGCGTCGCCGCCGAGATGGGCGCCGGGTACGGCACCCGGGTGGTGGTGCTCGCCGGCAAGGGCAACAACGGCGGCGACGGATACGTGGCCGCCCGCGCCCTGGCGCGACGCGGCGCCCAGGTCACCGTCCAGGCGCTCGCCGTCCCCGACGAGGCGCCGTCGCCGGCGTTCCGGGCGTATGTGCGGGCCCGCGCCGGGGGCGTCCGGGTGGTGCCGCTCACCAACCCGGTCGACGCCGACCTCGTGATCGACGCCCTCTTCGGGGTCGGGTTCCGCGGCGAGCTGCCGGCCTCGGTGGTGCCATGGACCGCCACCCCCGTCCCGGTCCTCGCCGTCGACCTCCCCAGCGGCCTCGACGCCGCCACCGGCACCGTCGGCCACGCCGCCTTCACCGCCGCCCGCACCGTCACCTTCCACGCCCTCAAGCCCGGTCACCTGCTGGGGGAGGGACCGGACCGGTGCGGCGAGGTCACCGTCGTCGACATCGGCCTCGCCGGCGGCCATCCCACCCTCCGGGTGTGTGAAGACGTCGACGCCCCCCGGCCGCCCCGGCCCCGCGCCGCCCACAAGTGGTCGGCCGGATCCGTCGCCGTCGTCGGTGGCTCACCCGGCCTCACCGGGGCGGCCCTCCTCGCCGCCACCTCCGCCCTCCACGGCGGGGCGGGCTCGGTTGCGGTCGTCTGCCCCGGGGCGCTCCAGCCCACCTATGCCGCCCTGTCGGAGGTGGTGATGAACCGCGGCGTCGGCGAGGGACGGAGCTTCGGAAAGGGCGACGCCGCCGCGGTGCTGGAGGCGGCCGGCCGTTTCGACGTCATGGTGCTCGGGCCCGGCCTCGGCGGCGGCCAGGAAGACTTCGTCGCCGATGTCGTGGCCGGCTGGGATGGGCCGCTGTTGATCGACGCCGACGGTCTCAACGCCCTGGGCGGCACCGACGTACTGGCGGAGCGGGACGCCCCCACGGTCATCACCCCCCACGCCGGCGAGTTCGCCCGGCTCGCCCGCACCCAACCGGGGATGGACGAAGCATCCGCGCTTGCGGCGTCGGCCGGCATCGTCGTGGTGCTGAAGGGGAATCCCACCTTCGTCGCCGGAGTGGAGCGCTGGGCCGTGACGAGCGGCGGGCCGGAACTCGCCACCATCGGGACCGGGGACGTGCTCTCCGGCCTGATCGCCGCCCTCTGGGCCCGGGGGCTCCCCGCCGAGGTGGCGGCCCGTTCCGGTGCCCACTGGCACGGCCGGGCCGGCGCCGGTCTCGCCCGGACCGGCACCGTCACCGCCGATGCCCTTGCCACCGCCGTCGGGAGGTACGCCTGGTGAGACCCTCCTGGGTCGAGGTCGACCTCGACGCCGTTCGCGCCAATACGGCAGCGATCCGGGAACGGGTCGCCCCCTCCCGGGTCTGCGCCGTGGTCAAGGCCGACGCCTACGGCCACGGTGACGTGCCCTGCGCCGAGGCGGCACTCGCCGGAGGCGCCGAGTGGCTGGCGGTCGCCCTCGTCGAGGAAGGGGCCCGCCTGCGGGAGGCCGGCATCACCGCTCCCGTGTTCCTCCTCTCCGAACCGGTCCCCGACGACGTGGCCGGCATCATCGAATGGGACCTGATCCCCACCGGCTACCGCAGCAGCTTCTGCCAGGCCCTCGCGGCCGAGGCGGCCCGGAGGGGCGCCGATCCCTACCCCCTCCACCTCAAGGTCGACACCGGCATGCACCGGGTCGGGGCCGATCCCGGCGACGTGCCCGCCCTGGTCCGCCAGGTCGCCGACGATCCCCGGCTCCGTCTCGACGGCCTGTGGACCCACTTCCCGGTCTCCGAGTCCGATCAGGGGTACACCCGTCACCAGGTCGCCGAGCTGCTCGAGATCCGAGACGGCCTCGCCGCCGCCGGGATCGAGATCCCGATGGTGCACGCCGCCAACACCGCAGGGGCGCTCGACCTGAACGACGCCCGGCTCGACATGGTCCGGGTCGGACTCGGCATCTACGGTCTGCGACCGGACCCCTCCACCGCCCCGGGCCTGCCACTCCGTCCCGCCATGCGGGTGATGTCCCGCGTCGCCTTCGTGCGGCGCCTCCCCGCCGGAGAGCGACCCTCCTACGGCCGCCGTCGCCCGCTGCGAAACGACGCCACGGTGGCGACCGTCCCGATCGGCTACGCCGACGGGGTGTCGCGCCGCCTCGCCGAGGTGGGCGGTGTGGTGCTGATCCGGGGTCGCCGCTACCCGTTCGCCGGCACGGTGACGATGGACCAGATCATCCTCGACGTCGGCGACGACGAGGTCGAGGTGGGCGACGAGGTCGTGGTCCTCGGATCCCAGGGCGGCGATGCCGTCACCGCCGAGGAGTGGGCGGACCGGCTCGGCACCATCAACTACGAGATCGTGTGCCAGTTCGGCCCGCGGCTCCCGCGCCGCTATGTGGGGAGCCCCGATGTCTGACGCCACCCTCACCGCGGTCCCGGGGGTCCGGGTGGGGCACTGGAGCGACCGGGAGGCCCTCACCGGGGTCACCGTCATCGTGTTCGACGAGCCCAACGTGGCGGCGGTCGAGGCTCGCGGCGCCGCTCCTGGCACCCGCGAGGTGGCGCTCCTCGCCCCCGGGATGAAGGTCAACGCCATCCAGGCCCTCGTGTTCGCCGGCGGCAGCGCCTTCGGCCTGGCCGCCGCCGACGGGGTCATGGCGGAGCTGGAACGGGAGGGGAGGGGCCATCCCACCCCGGCCGGCGCCGTTCCCATCGTCCCGGCCGCCATCCTCTACGACCTGATGGTGGGTGACGGGTCGGTGCGACCCACCGCCGCCGACGGCGCCGCCGCCTACCGTGCCGCCGGCACCGCCCCGGTGGTGATGGGCAGCGTCGGCGCCGGCACCGGTGCCACCGTGGCGAAGTGGCGGGGGGCCGCAACGATCCGCAAAGGGGGGATCGGGTCGGCCGCCATCCAGGTCGGATCCGCCACCGTGGGCGCCTTGGTGGCCGTCAACGCCGTCGGTGACGTCTTCACCCTCGGCGGTGAGCCGCTCACCGGAGGTCCGCTCGTTCCCGCCCCGCCGGCGGTGACCCCGGGACCGACCGAGCACACCACCCTGGTGGCGGTCGTCACCGACGCCGCCCTCTCCCGTACCGACCTGCTGCGCCTCACGGTGCGGGCCCACGACGCCCTGGCCGCCTGTCTGCGTCCTGCCCACTCCCGCTACGACGGCGACATCGTGTTCGCGGTGTCGTGCGGCTCGGTCGCCGCCGACCTCGACGCGGTCGGTGAAGCGGCCTTCGCCGTCACCGGCACCGCCATCGAACGGGGCGTGACCGAGGCCGGATCGCTGGGCGGAATCCCGGGATGGGAGGGGAGCGCTCCATGACCGACTCGATCGAGGTCCGGGCCGCCGAGCTGGCGACCCTCGCCGTCGAGGCGAGCGGATGCACCAAATGCCGCCTCGCCGAGGGCCGCCTCACCGTCGTGTTCGGCGCCGGCGATCCCGACGCCGACGTGGTGTTCGTCGGCGAGGGTCCGGGCCAGCGAGAAGACGAGCAGGGGCTGCCGTTCGTCGGTCCCTCCGGCAAGCTGCTCGAGCAGCTCCTCGGCGAGATCGGGCTGACGCGGCGCGAGGTCTACATCGCCAACGTCGTCAAGTGCCGTCCCCCCGGGAACCGTGATCCCCGCCCCGACGAGATCGACGCCTGCAAGCCGTACCTGCGCCGCCAGCTCCAGCTGATCGACCCGAAGGTGGTGGTGACGCTGGGGAACTTCTCGACCAAGCTCCTGATGCGGACCGAGTCGGGGATCACCCGGCTGCGGGGCCGCGCCTACGAATGGTGGGGCCGGTTCCTGGTGCCGACCTTCCATCCCGCGGCCGCGTTGCGGGGGAGCCAGCGGGTCTACGAGGAGATGCGCTACGACTTTGGACTGGTGCAGAGCGTGGTCCAAGGTAGGCTCCAGCGCGACGAGGCCGGCCCCTCCGACGAGATCGAGATCGGCCCGTCCGCCCCCGATCCGGAGCAGCTGGATCTGTTCGGATGAGCACCGCGCCGCTGCTCCCGCTTCCCGGATCCGGCGCACCAAGCCGGAGGTACCGGTGACCCGAGGGGGGAGAGGATGATCGAGACCGAGACCGAATCGCCGGCCGGGACCCTGGCCCTGGGCCGCCGCCTCGCCGCCCTACTCGGGGCCGGCGACGTGCTGCTGCTGGCGGGACGCCTCGGTGTGGGCAAGACACTGCTGGTGGCCGGCGTCGCAGAGGGGCTCGGTGTCGCCGAACCGGTGACGAGCCCCAGTTTCGTGCTGGTGCGGACCTACCACGGTCTCGTCCCGGTGGTGCACGCCGACGTCTACCGGCTCGGTTCCTCCGGGGAATTCGACGATCTCGAGCTGCCCGAGTCGGCCCGGCAGGGCGTGCTGCTCATCGAATGGGGCGATGCGGTCGCTTCCGGGGTCCCCCCCGACCATCTGACGATCCGGATCGAGGCCACCGGCGAGTCGAGCCGCCGCTTCACGTTCCTCCCGGCGGGGACGTGGAAGGACCGGCCCCTGGCGGAGCTGACGGCATGAGGATCCTGGCGCTCGACACCGCGACTCCCTCGTCCTCGGTGGCGCTGGGTGAGGACGCCACCACGGTGGCCCTGTCCCTCCAGCTCGACCGTCGGGGCCACGTCGGGTTCCTGATCCCCGCCATCGATTTCTGCTTCCGTCGGGTGGGCTGGTCGCCGTCGGATCTGGATCTGGTCGCGGTCGACATCGGCCCCGGCGGATACACCGGGATCCGGGTCGGGATCAGCGCGGCGCAAGGCATCGCCGCCGCGGTCGGGGTCCCGGTGGTGACGGTCAGCTCGCTCACCTTGCTGGCGTTGCGGGCCGCCACGGCGCGGCGCCGCATCTGGCCGGTCGTCGACGTCCGCCGCGGCCAGGTGGCCACCGCCCCCTACCGGCCGGTGCCGGGCGGGGTGGTGCCGGACGGATCGCCCGAGGTGGTGTCGCCGGACCGGTTCCGTGGCCTCATCGAATCGGATCCGGCCGACACGCTCGTCGTCGGCGACTGGGACGCCCTCGGGCAGGGAACGCTGCGGGGGCTGCACCGGGTCCGCAAGGGGCGGCCTCGCTACCCGGTGGCGGACATGATGCTGGAGGTGGCGGTCCTGCGCGCCAACCGTGACGACTTCGCTCGCCCCGAGGACATCCGGCCCCTCTACATGCGGGAGCCGGACGCCGCCATCAACTGGTCGGACTTCCGGGAGGAGGGCATGTGGCCGGGGGAGACGGCATGACATCGAAGGCCGCCGCCGTGATCCGGCCGATGACCCGCCGTGACATCCCGGCGGTGGCGACGCTGGAGCAGGAGGTGTACACCCAGCCGTGGTCGGTGCGGGTGTTCTTCGACGAGCTGGCGCAGCAGAACCGGGCCTACTTCGTCGCCGAGAACGACCAGGGCGCCATCGTCGGATACGGGGGTCTGCTGCTGGTCGAAGAGGATGCGCACATCACCACGCTGGCGGTGTTGCCGGAGGCACGCCGGGCCCGGCTCGGCACCCGCCTCATGCTGGCGCTGGTCGACGGCGCCCTGGAGGCCGGGGCTCGCCATCTCACCTTGGAGGTCCGCATGTCGAACGCCGGCGCCCGCAGCCTCTACGAGCGGTTCGGGTTCGCCCCGGTCGGCCTGCGCAAGGACTACTACCGGGACGAGGACGCCCTCGTGATGTGGGCGATCGACA
>CAZQUB010000108.1:0-6115 GCA_964596225.1 uncultured Acidimicrobiaceae bacterium | reverse complement strand
GACGAGGCGCTCGAGGACGAGGCGCTCGAGGACGAGGCGCTCGAGGACGAGCGGGGCGGCTTCTGGCAAGCGGTCGCCCCTCGCCGCATCGACCTGCGCTCCGCGCTCCTCGTGCCGCTGCTGGCGGTGATCGCGGCGCTGGGCATCGGGGCCATCGTCATCGCGGTCACCGAGGGACCGGGCGAGATCCTCACCGCGTACGGCGCGCTCGGGAAGGGCGCCTTCCTGGGCTGGCGCCCCTTCTCGGAGACGCTCACCTACGCCACGCCGGTGATCCTGGCCGGGCTCTCGGTCGCCATCGGATTCAAGGCAGGTCTGTTCAACATCGGCGGCGAGGGCCAGATGATCATCGGCGGCTTCTGCGCCGTCGTCGTCGGATTCTCCTTCGAGGGCCTCAGCCCGTGGCTCCACGTGCCGCTGGCGGTGCTCGCCGCCATCGCCGGGGGCGCCGTCTGGGGCGGCATCCCGGGCTGGCTGCGGGCCAAGACCGGCGCCCATGAGGTCATCACCACGATCATGTTCAACTGGATCGCCATCCGGTTGCTCGACTACCTCCTCAAGACGTCGTTCGTGCGCAAGGCGGGCGAACTGCGCCCCATCTCGAAAGAGGTGCTGCCCTCGGCCAGGCTGCCCAGGCTCCTCTCCTGGCTGCCGATCGACGACGCCGGGCAACTCCGGGTCCACCTCGGGTTCATCCTGGCGCTGGTCGCCGCCGGGTTCGTGTGGTGGCTGTTGGCGAAGACCACGATCGGCTTCGAGTTCCGCAGCGTCGGGCTCAACCCGGACGGGGCACGCTACGCAGGGATGAGCGTGACCCGCACCACCGTTGCGGTCATGGCGGTGGCCGGCGCCCTCGCCGGTCTGGCCGGCGCCGGCGAAACCCTCGGAACCCTTGGCAGGGCATCACCGGGATTCAGTGGCGGCGCGGGGTTCGACGCCATCGCCCTCGCCCTGCTGGGGCGGTCGCATCCCGTCGGCGTCGTGCTCGCCGGATTGCTGTGGGGCGCGCTGCGGGCCGGGAGCAGGACCATGGACGCCCAGAGCGCGGTGGGGATCGACCTCATCGTCGTCGTCCAGGCGTTGATCATCGTGTTCATCGCGGCGCCGGCTCTGGTCCGCGCCATCTTCCGGGTCCGTACCGGTGAAGGTGTCCGGCAGCTCACACGAGGATGGGGAGCGTGATCGGTCCAGAGAGGGAAGCGCTGCGTACCCCGGCCGAGACGCGCCGGTCGCGGATCCTCGGCGTGTTCTACCTGCTCATGGCATGGCTGGTGGCACAGGTGTTCGCCCTCGGTACCAGCGGCGACGCCAAGTTCCGCCTCGGTTCCCCGGACAATCCGCTCGACTGGACGGTGTCGGCGCAGGGACTCGCCTGGGTCGTCACCGCCATCCTCGGCGCCCTCGCCGCCATCCACTTCATGCGCGGTCTGGGCAAGTGGACCAACGGGGTGCTCGGCGTGGCCCTCGGAGTGTTCGTGCTCGCCTTCCTCGGCTGGGCCGCGGCGGGCGTGCCAGACGGCTTCAGCCTCGTCGGCATGCTCCAGGCGTCGGTGATCAAGGCGACGCCGATCGCGTTCGGGGCCCTCTCGGGGGTGATGTGCGAGCGGGTTGCGGTGATCAACATCGGCATCGAGGGCATGCTGATCACGGGTGCGTTCGTCGGTGCCGTGGTCGCCACCGTGGTCAACCAGGCCGCCGGCATCCTGGCGGCGACCCTCGCCGGAGGGGTGCTGGCCCTGGGCCTCGCAGTGCTGTGCATCAAATACCAGGTCGACCAGATCGTCGCCGGCGTGGTGATCAACATCTTCGCCCTCGGCTTCACCGCCTACCTCGGCTCGCAGTACCTGGTGAAGAACACCGCGAACCTCAACCAACCGGGCCGGTTGTCAGCGATCAAGATCCCGCTGCTCGGCGACATCCCCGTGGTGGGGACGGTGCTGTTCAACCACACCGTCTTCGTATATGCCCTCTTCCTGCTGGTGGCGGCGATGACCTACGGCCTGTTCCGGACCCGCTGGGGTCTGCGGTCACGGGCGGTGGGTGAGCACCCGCGGGCCGCCGACACCCTCGGGGTGAACGTGCTGCGGTCCCGCTACGTCAACGTCGTACTCGGCGGGATGATCGCCGGCTTCGGTGGCGCCTGGTTCACGATCGGGAACGGGTTTCCCTTCAACGAGAACATGACCGGCGGGAGGGGTTTCATCGGCCTGGCGACGATGATCTTCGGCCGCTGGCACCCCGTCGGCGCCCTCGGCGCCGCCCTCGTGTTCGGCTTCGCCGACTCTCTGCAGGTGAAGCTGAGCATCCTCGACACCGGCATTCCCTCGGAGTTCCTGCTGATGGCGCCCTACATCGCTGCCGTGGTGGTGGTCGCCGGTGTCGTCGGCAAGGCTCGTCCCCCCGCGGCCGACGGCCAACCGTACGTCAAGGAGTGAGGCGGCCGCGGCGTGCGGCACGGCGAGGCGACCGGTCCGGCTACTGGTCGGCGGTGTGGCCGAAGAAGCTCACCTCGGCGATGACGAGCTCCTCGAACGGCAGCTTGTCGCCGACCGGCTCGGAGGCGTAGGTGCTGAGCACGTGGAGTTCGAGCCGGTTCGTCTCCTGGCTGGCGATCTCGATCCGGTGCGGTCCGGGATCATCGGGCACGGTGCTGGTGAACTGCAGCTCGTTGTCGTCCACCGTGATCTCGTACCCCTTCATGCGGTAGTTGAGGCGGAACCGGTCGAGGTCGCCGGTGATCCCCTGAATCTCGATGTAGGTGATCGCCACCGGCTGGGCGAAACGGAAGGTGAGGACGGCGCCTTCGCCGCCGAGGCTCTGATCCTGCCATTCGGTGGCGGGATCACCGTCGATCAGGTTGTCGGCCGGGTAGCCGGGGAGCGTGGAGCTGGCCTCGACCGAGGTGGGAACGAGCTGGACGGTGGCGATGGCTTCGGTGCTGGAGGTGGCGGAGGACGTCGACGTTCCTGCGGCCTCTCCGGAATCGCTGCGCCAGATGCTGCGGAGGCCGGCGAGGAGCAGCACGATGAGCACCACGCCGACCAGGACCCCGAGGGCCTTGGCGCCGGGGGTGGTCCTTCCCATGGGGGCGGGCGCGATCGGGAGCGGTTCTTTGGTGAGCCGGGCGCCGCACTGTTCACAGTGGCGGTTGTAGGCCGGATTGGGCGTTCCGCAGGAAGGACAGTCGACCAGGGCGACGGGAGCCTCGGTCCGTGAGGGAGACTCGTAGGCGGAGGAGGGCGCTTCGGGTGGCGGCGGACCCTCGTCGAGTTCGAACGGTTCGAACAGATCGTCGAAGGAATCGAATTCCTTGTCGTTGTCCACGGGTCCTCCGGGTCGCGCACAAGCTGCCAGGACGGCCCGGCTATTGTGCCACGGATGACCCTGTTTGGCGCAGTACGTCCGGTCGAGCCGTGGACGGCGGCGTCCCTGGCGGCCGGTGTGGTGCTGCTGGTCGTTGTGGTCGGCCTCATCGTGTGGCGGGTCCGCCGCTTCCTCCGCTCCTGATCCGACCCGCCGAGGCGACCGTTCGCGACGCCTGATTCCGTGTCACACCGTGCCGATACGGTCGGGTCATGAGCCGAGAGTCGAAGAGCGTCTTCCGCTGCGGGGAGTGTGGCCACCAGAGCGTTCGCTGGATGGGGTTCTGCCCTCAATGCCGCACCCAGGGGTCGGTGCGGGAGGTGCACGCCCCGTCGTCCGGCGGTGCGGCCCCGGTGCCGCTCCAGGAGGCGCTGGCGTCCGAGGCGCGGCGCATCCCGGTCGGTCTCGCCGAGTTCGATCGGGTCCTCGGCGGTGGGTTGGTGCCCGGGTCGGTGGTGCTGATCGGAGGCGAACCGGGGGTCGGGAAATCCACCTTGCTGCTGCAGGTGGCGGCGTCGGTGGCACGCCGGGTCGACGCCCTCGTGGTGACGGCGGAGGAGTCGCTTCCTCAGATTGCGCTGCGGGCGCGCCGGCTCGGTCTCCCGACCGAGCGGATCTTCGTCCTCGCCGAGACCAGGGTGGAGGCGATCGTGGCCGCCATCGAGGAGCAGCGCCCTGCGGTCGTGGTGGTCGATTCCATTCAGATGGTCTCGACGGCGAGCGTCGCCGGGGGTGCAGGGGGTCCGGCCCAGGTGCGGGAGGCGACCGAACGTCTGGTCGAGGTGTCGAGGCGGCTCGGCGTCGCCAGCCTCCTCGTGGGTCACGTCACCAAGGACGGCCTCCTCGCCGGCCCGAAGCTGCTCGAGCACGTCGTCGATGTGGTGCTCTCCTTCGACGGTGACGCCGAGCTCGGGGTCCGGTTGTTGCGGGGGCTGAAGAACCGCCACGGTTCCACCCACCAGATCGGCCTCTTCGAGATGACGGGCTCCGGCCTGGTCGAGGTGGCCGATCCCGGCGGGCTGCTCGTCGACGAGCAGACGTTGCCGGCGCCAGGGACGGTGCTGTTCCCTGCGGTGCACGGGCGCCGGCCACTTCTGGTCGAGATCCAGGCGCTGGTGGCACGGTCCACCACGCCGCAGCCACGGCGGAGTGTCAAGGGCCTCGAGGCGGCCCGTGTCCACCAGGTGCTGGCGGTGCTGGAGCGGCATGCCGGCCTGCCGCTGCATCAGAAGGACGTCTACGTCAGCGTGGTCGGCGGGATCCAGGTCCGCGATCCGGCGGTCGACCTGCCGGTGGCGCTGGCGGTGGCGTCATCGCTGGCGGGGCGCCCGCTCGGAGGGGCCGCGGCGTGGGGTGAGGTCGACCTGACGGGGAGGGTGCGCTCCGATCCGCACAGCGAGCGGCGGCTGACCGAAGTGCAGCGCCTCGGAGTGGACGCCACCATCCATGCCGGGGACGGGAGGGTCGACGGGATCGAGGGCGGTCTCGCCGCGGCGGGTCTCGGGGTGGCCGGAGCATCCCGGAACCGGTTGACACTCACCGGCGTTTGACCGTTTCGAGATGGTGTTTCTAGTAGCCTCGGCGGCGATGACGCCGCCTTCATCAGACGATCCGTACGAGATCCTGCGCCGGTTCGCCCCGGGCACCCTGTTGCGCGAGGCGACCGAGTTGATCCTGCGGCAGGGTTCGGGGGCCCTCATCCTGGTCGGATCAGGCCCGAAGGTCGACGAGGTGTGCAGCGGCGGTTTCTACCTGGACCACACCCCGTTCAGCGCCCAACGCACCGCCGAGCTTGCCAAGATGGACGGCGGGATCGTGATCGACGACGACGCCCGCCTCATCACCCGCGCCAACGTGCATTTCATCCCCGATCCCTCCATCGAGACCGGGGAGACCGGGACCCGGTTCCGGACCGCGGAGCGGCTCGCTCTCCACACCGGCAAGGATGTCATCGCGATCAGCGAAGAGGGTCGGCGCATGGCCGTCGTGTTCCGCAACCAGAACCGGTACGAGCTGCAGAGCCCGACCTCATTGCTGGCGAGCGCCAACAACTCGCTCACGTCGCTGGAGCGGTTGCGCCGCCGCCTCCAGGAGGCCGAGGAGCGGCTGACCCGGGCCGAGGTCGACGACGTGGCCACCGGCCGTGACGTGCTGCTGGTGCTGATCCGGGCCGCGTTGGTGATGCGGATGTACGCGGAGGTGGAACGGATCCTGGTCGAACTCGGCGGCGAGGCGAAGCTGATCCGCATCCAGGCCACCGACCTGGTGGAAGGGGTCGACGAGTTGGCGGCGCTGGTGTACGGCGACTACCAGCGGCGCCGCCGCACCTCGCAACGCTCGGTGTTCGATCGCATGGCCGAGGTCCCGACCGAGGAGCTCCACGATCTGCACCGGGTGGCGGCGGTGCTGGGATTCGAGGAGGTCGAGGGGGCGGTGCGTCCCCGGGGCCTCCGTGCCCTGGCCAGGGTGCCGCGGCTCCCGGACACCGTGCGGCAAGCCCTCATCGGGCATTTCCGGGACTTCCAGAAGCTGCTCCACGCCGCGGTGGCCGAACTCGACCAGGTCGAAGGCGTCGGACCGGCGCGGGCCCGTCAGCTGCGCTCCTACCTCGACCGTGTCCTGCAGATGGGGACTCCCTGGGAGCTTCCCGACTGACCCAGTCGCCAGGATCGGGCTCCCCACCGGGTACAATGGCCCCTCCCGACCCCCCGAGTGTGTACGTGCCTGCCAAGAAACCCTCCGGTACCAGCCA
>CAZQUB010000107.1:0-6163 GCA_964596225.1 uncultured Acidimicrobiaceae bacterium | reverse complement strand
CCGTGGGAAAAAAGGACGATTTACCCTCCCCTGGGGCACCTATATGATGGGGGCGTGTGGTTCATGAATTTTCCGTGAAGGATTCATGAAATCTCTGACGAGATTGAAGGCCGCCGCTGAGGCACAACACGCAACCGCCTTCACACAACGGGGGATAGGGAAATGAGAAAACTTCTGAGAAGACGGTATTCGGTTGCGACCTGGATACCTGTTGGAGCCGTCGCGCTGGCCGCCGTGACGATGGTGGCGAACCGCGGCGCATCGGAGCTGAGGGTCGCCCTGCAAGAGACGCCCACGCCGTTGTATCAGGTGAACGCAGGGGACTGTGGCTCGACCGATTGGTCGGGCACGATCTGGGAGGCAGACCAGTCTTTCGACGAAGAATGGGGCTTCGTCGGCGGCCGGTCCTCTGGGTCATGGGACCTGGACGTGGACGACGTCTATCAGTGCGCATCGGTGGGTCAGTCGTTTGACTATCGATTCGCCTTGCAGAACGGCGAATACCGGGTCGAGCTGCACTTTCTGGAGCCTGAGCTGGAGGCCGGTGAGCGCCAGTTCGACGTGCGTATCGAGGGCAAGAAGGTGCTTGAAGGGTTCGACATCGCCGCCGAGTCCGGCGGAACGGCGACCGGCATCGAACGCAGCTTTGTCGCGACCGTCGAGGACGGACGCCTGGAGATTGGCTTCGAGGGGGGCGAGACCGGTGCGCTGGTCAATGCCATATCCGTCGAGCAGCTGTCGCTGGTCGAGCAGCCGGACTCCGCCTCTGAAGGGGAGTCTGATGCTGAGGAGGCGGTCGACGAGCAGCCGGAGGCGACGCCCATCCCGATAGAGGAACCGACCGCGGAGCAGCCTGCCGAGCAGCCTGAGACTGCTGAGGGGAAGGCTCCAGACGAGAACGTTGAGCCGACCGAGGAGGCCCCGGCTGAAGAGCCGGTGGCCGCCGACGATTCCGAGGTAGATGAGCAGCCTGTGGAAGAAGAGCAGAATCCACCGGCCAACGAGGCGCTTACCACGGACACCGGTGATGAAGAGAGCGCGCCGGAGGAGGCGTCCGCCTACGTACAGTATGTCAACGCCGGTCAGTGTGACCCTGTCCGATGGGATGGCAACGACTGGGCCGCCGATCAGGCTTACAGCGTCGGAAGCTGGGGCTACGTCGGCGACGACTACTTTGCCAGGGGGCCGGGTTTTGCCGAGGTCAGCGACCCCGCCGGGAACAGCTATGGGGACAACGGTCAGTACCTGCATCGCTGCCGCGCTTTTGGGACGGACTTCGGCTACCGTTTCGACCTGCCGAACGGCGAGTATGACCTTCGGCTGCGCTTCGTCGAGCCGCTGCGCGAGCCGGGCCAGCGCCTGTTTGTCGTGCTGGTCGAGGGCCAGCTGGCGCTGGACGACTTCGACATCGCCGCCGAGACGGGTGGGGTGGGTGTCGCCACCGAGGCCGTTTTCCTGGTGACGGTGTCCGATGGACAGCTGGCGGTCGACTTCGTTGGTGACCAGCCCGACGCATCTGACCAGAATGCAATCGTGCAGGCCATCGCCGTGACCACCCACCAGGAGGTGGACGACGAGCCGGATGAAGCACCCACGCCCACGGCGGAACCGCCTGCCGAAATCGAACAGCCCCCCGAAGGAGAACAGCCTGCCGACGATCCAGAGCCTACCCCCACGCTGGGAGAGGAGCCGTCGGTGGAAGACCCACCGGCCACCGAGGAGCCAACCGAAGAGCCGGGCGATCCGGAGGAGGACACCACGCCTGAGACGCCCGGCGCCGACCGCTGGTATGTCAACGCGGGGAGCTGCGGCGACGTGCAGTGGAGCGGGCAGGTGTGGCTGGGTGACCAGGCCTACACGGCAGGGAGCTGGGGCCATGTGGGCAGCGACTACCACGCGGTGGCGGATGACGTCGCCGACCCGGTCTACGATGAGTCGCTGGCGCTCTATGGCACAGAGGGGCAGTACCTCCACCAGTGCCAGGTGTACGGCCAGGACTTCGGCTATCAGTTCGACTTGCCGAACGGCAGCTACGAGGTGCACCTGCGCTTCGCCGAGCCGCTGTACCAGCCTGGCGAGCGCTGGTTCGACGTGCTGGTCGAAGGGGCGGTCGCCCTGGACAACTTCGACGCCTCGCAGGCGGCGGGCGGCCCGGATATCGCGGTGGAGCGGGCGTTCATCGTTGCGGTTGCTGACGGACAGCTTCGCATCGACCTGGTGGGCGGCCAGAGCGGCTCCACCGACCCGAACGCCTTCCTGCAGGCGCTCAGCGTGTATCCTGCTGGTGGGACGGAGCCCACACCCGACCCGGCCACGCCGGAGCCGACCACGCCCGCGCCCGAAGAATACGAAGACCCGCCCGCCGATCCCACCGAGGAGGCACCCGGGGCGGAAGAGCCGCCGGTCGACGTCCAGCCCTACGCCCTGTACGTGAATGCCGGGCAGTGCGACGCGGTCGAATGGGACGGCGTCACCTGGGCCGCCGACCAGGCTTACAGCGTCGGAAGCTGGGGCCATGTGGGCGACGACTACTTTGCCAGAAGGCCGGGGTATGCCCAGGTCAGCGACCCCGCTGGGAACAGCTATGGGGACGCTGGCCAGTACCTGCACCGCTGCCGCGCTTTTGGGACGGACTTCGGCTACCGCTTCGACGTGCCGAATGGGGACTACTCCCTCCAACTGCGCCTAGTCGAGCCGCTGCGCAACCCGGGCAAGCGCTTCTTTGACGTGGTGATTGAAGGTCAGACGGTGTTGGATAACTTTGACATCACCGCCGAGACAGGCGGGGTCGGCATTGTCAAGGAGGTCACTTTCCTGGTGACGGTGTCCGATGGGCAGCTGGCGGTCGACTTCGTCGGCAACCAGCCCGGCTCGTCGGATGGCAACGCGATTGTCCAGGCCCTCGTCCTGATTGGCGAGCAGGAAGCGGTCTCCGACCCACCTCCTGCCGACGATCCAGAGCCTACCCCCACGCTGGGAGAGGAGCCGTCGGTGGAAGACCCACCGGCCACCGAGGAGCCAACCGAAGAGCCGGGCGATCCGGAGGAGGACACCACGCCTGAGACGCCCGGCGCCGACCGCTGGTATGTCAACGCGGGGAGCTGCGGCGACGTGCAGTGGAGCGGGCAGGTGTGGCTGGGTGACCAGGCCTACACGGCAGGGAGCTGGGGCCATGTGGGCAGCGACTACCACGCGGTGGCGGATGACGTCGCCGACCCGGTCTACGATGAGTCGCTGGCGCTCTATGGCACAGAGGGGCAGTACCTCCACCAGTGCCAGGTGTACGGCCAGGACTTCGGCTATCAGTTCGACTTGCCGAACGGCAGCTACGAGGTGCACCTGCGCTTCGCCGAGCCGCTGTACCAGCCTGGCGAGCGCTGGTTCGACGTGCTGGTCGAAGGGGCGGTCGCCCTGGACAACTTCGACGCCTCGCAGGCGGCGGGCGGCCCGGATATCGCGGTGGAGCGGGCGTTCATCGTTGCGGTTGCTGACGGACAGCTTCGCATCGACCTGGTGGGCGGCCAGAGCGGCTCCACCGACCCGAACGCCTTCCTGCAGGCGCTCAGCGTGTATCCTGCTGGTGGGACGGAGCCCACACCCGACCCGGCCACGCCGGAGCCGACCACGCCCGCGCCCGAAGAATACGAAGACCCGCCCGCCGATCCCACCGAGGAGGCACCCGGGGCGGAAGAGCCGCCGGTCGACGTCCAGCCCTACGCCCTGTACGTGAATGCCGGGCAGTGCGACGCGGTCGAATGGGACGGCGTCACCTGGGCCGCCGACCAGGCCTACACTGTAAGTTGGGGACGTGTTGGCAGCTACCGGGCCTATCCAAACTGGGGCCCCCTGATAAGCGACTCGTCCGGTGTGAGCTATAATGGCGATGCCCAGGCGCTCCACCGCTGCCGCGTGCAGGGGCGGGACTTCGGCTATCGCTTTGACGTGCCGAATGGCACCTACATCGTCCGCCTGCGCTTCGCCGAGCCGCGCTTTGGCCCTGGCCGCCGTTGGTTTGACGTGAGCATCGAGGACGAGGTGGTGCTGGATAACTTTGACATCGCCGCGGAAGCCGGACAGCGGCGGGTGGCCATCGAGCGTGCCTTCAAAGTCGAGGTGACCGATGGACGGCTTGCCATCGACTTCTGGGGTCGGCAGCCCGGCTCTTACGCCCAGCATGCGATGGTGCAGGCGTTGGGCATTGTCGGCGTGGACACCGTGCAGGACCCGCCCAACACCGACCCGCCAGTGGACGATGGGCAGGTGACGCCCATGCCGCCCACGCCAACGCCTGACACGCCCACGGCGACACCTGAGACACCTGTTCCGCCCACGGACGACGAGCAGGTGACGCCTGAGACGCCAACGCCAACAACTGAGACACCTGATATGCCAACACCGACGCCTGAGCCTACCACGCCACCTCCCACGCCCATCGATGAGCCTGAAGAGCTCGTTATGGGGTCTGTCGCCCTGCGTACGCATGGATCGATGATATACAAAGGCAACGGCCAGCGTTTCATCGTTAGCGGCACCAATATCGACTTCTATCGTGACAGTGGGTGCGCTCGCGTCACCGAGAGCCACTGGACCCGGCGCGTTCAGGTCGTCAACAGATGGAAGCAGTTAGGCATCAATGCGGTCAGGTTCAACTACTACTCGCCTTGGCTTGGCCGTAACCAGAGCAACATTGATCAATTTCTCGATCACATGCAGCTCGCCGCTCAAAATGGCATCTACACCATGCCCTCTGACCACTTTTATACCGGACTGCCTCTGCTCGGCATCGAAGCAACTTCGTTCCCCCTCTTCCGGGCCATCGTCGAAGGTGCTCGGTCACGGGGCTTTGAAGACTACCTGATCATGAATCCCTACAATGAACCCTATGGTATTGGCTCGCCCAATAGCTGCGAACACTGGCAGCAGACCAGCCGCGCCACGCTTGACTACCTGCGAAACGAGCTTGGCTTCTATGGCCTTGTCGTCCTCGATACCAGGCAGTGGGCCACCCAGTTTGAACCTGGCTGCCTCCAGGCCGTCCTCGACTATGACGCTTCGCTCAGAGGGGGTACGCCTAACGTGGTCTTCTCCAATCACTGGTACCCCAACATCAGTTACAACAACTATGTGAGGCCTACCATCGACAATACCACCTTTCCACTCCTGATTGGTGAGATAGGCCAGATCAACCCTGGCAATACGCCCCTTGACCCTGGTTATGTCGAACAGATTCTCGATGCTGTCATCAACACGGGCATCCCTAACGGCCACAATGGGGTCTTCCCCTGGATATGGAATTGGTGTGATATCAACACGATGACCGAAGGAGACTTCGTCACGCTAACTGACTATGGGGAGATTATTGAGGATCAATACTATTCCAGAGTCGGTGAGTGACCTTGTCATGGCCCGTGTAGGGTAGTGATCGACTAAACACGTTCATGCTTGCTTGACTGTGCTGAATCGCTCGACGGGCCGTCTCTGTCGTTGGGCGCAGCCGGGTAGTACTTGTCCCATAGTGTCTCTGTCCGTCTCGGAACAGTAGATACTATGGGACTTTACACGTTGCCGATATGCGTCGTGGCATATGATCGCTTGCCCCAGACTCTAACAAAGGCTTTTAGCGACCTCTTCGAGGTGAGGGATCATTCTCGCTACCACCGCTTCCCAGGTGTATTCTTTCCGCACAACCTGGTACGCATTGTGACCAAGCTGTCTGCGCAGCGGTTCCGACTCCAGGAGCTTCTTCAGACAGAGAGCGATGTGCTGCGCATCTTTTATCGGCACGCCAAACCCCGTTTGGTTGTCCTTGATGTAATCCTTTGGCCCGAAACTGTCCGGCCCGATGCAGGCGAGGCCATGTCCCATCGCCTCAAGGAAGGATAAACCAAACGCCTCAAAAATAGAGGGCTGGGCGTATATCGTCGCCTGTGAGTATATGTCTCGCATCCGATTGCGATCACGCACTATTCCATGCCACTTAACGCCGGGGAGATCGTGATATCCCGGCAGTGGCCCTAAGCCAACTATCCATAGTTCGGCGGCGGGGTACTCTGCCTGGACGACCTTCCAGGCGTTCAGCAGATATTTCAGCCCCTTTACCTTGGGGTCCAGGCCGACGAATAACACGATCTGCGGTTCGTAATTCTTATCATCGATACTCTTG
>CAZQUB010000106.1:0-6310 GCA_964596225.1 uncultured Acidimicrobiaceae bacterium | reverse complement strand
AGCTCGTCAAACAGCTCGAATGGCCGGAAGGGGCCACCCTGGTCTCGGTACGGCGCGGCGCGTCCGTGCTCATCCCCCACGGCGACACGGTGATCCGGGTCGGCGACACCATCACCGCCTTCGGGACCGGCGACTCCCGCGTCGCCCTCGCCTACCTGCTGGAGCATCAACCCGAGTCCCCGCCCGGGAGCGAACCCGGCGGCCAGCCCCGCTAGCGCTCAGCGCCGGCGGCGAGCCGGTCGAGGGCGTCGAGCACCCGATCCACCTCGGCCGGGGTGTTGTAGTGCACGAACCCGACCCGGACCAGTCCGCCCCGGTCGGCCCGGCCGAGGCGTTCCATCACCTCGACCGCGTAGTAGTCACCGTGCCACACGAAGATCCCCTGCTCGCCGAGGCGGCGGGCGACCTCGGCCGGGGCGAACCCCGCCACGTCGACCCCGAAGGTGGGGGTGCGCCCCTCCGTGCCGGAACGCCCGAAAAGTGTCACTCCCGGCATCTCGGCCACCCCGGCGAGAAACCGCTCCGCCAGCGTCGCCTCGTAGGCGACCACCGCCTGCATCGCCGAGGTGAGACGCTCCCGGCGCTGCGACCCCTCTCCCAGGCTCGCCAGGTAATCGACGGCAGCCGTCACCCCGGCCAGGCTCTCGAAGCTCTGGGTGCCGGTCTCCCACTTCCCCGGCGGGGTGTTCGGCGCAGGCCGGATCCGCACCGCCTCCAACGACTCGAGGAGGGCATGACGGCCGTAGAACACTCCCGTGTGCGGCCCGTAGAACTTGTAGACCGACGCCACCGCGAAATCGGCGTCGATCGCCTGCACGTCCATGCGCCGGTGCGGGGCGACATGCACCGCGTCGACGTACACCAGCGCCCCCACGTCGTGGGCCATCCGCGCCACCGCGGCGACGTCCACCACCGTCCCCACCGCGTTCGAGGCATGGGTGACGGCCACCAGCCGGGTCCGCGGGCCGATCGCCGCCTGCAGCGACGCCGGGTCGAGCACGCAGCCCGCCTCCGGGTCGAAATCCACGAACCGCACCGTGGCATCGGCATCGCGGGCCGCCAGCACCCACGGCCAGACGTTGGCGTCGTGGTCGAGCCGGGTCACGACCACCTCGTCGCCGGGCCGCCACGTCCACGCCAGGGCCCGGCTCACCGACAGCGTGATCGAGGTCATGTTCTGGCCGAAGGCGATCTCGTCCGGTCCGGCGGCGTTGAAGAAATCGGCGATGGCCGCCCGGGCCGCCTCCACGGTGGCGTCGGCCTCCCGCCCCGTGACGAAGAGGCCGCCGTGATTGGCGCATCCCGCTTCCATCACCCCGGTCATGGCGGCGATGGCGCCGTCCACCACCTGGGTGCCGCCCGGGCCGTCCAGGTACGCCACCGGCCGCCCGTCGAGGGTGCGTCGCAGCGCCGGGAAGCGGCTCCGGACCGCGGCGATGTCGAATGTCATGTCGGTTCCTCCTCCGGCCACGTTACCGGCTCGATCGAAGGGTCCTCCGGTCGATCTCCTCGCCTGAGCGGCGTAGGGACGATACATTGACCGCCGTGGAAGCAACGCCTCCCATCGCGCCCGTGCTGCTCTCGGGAGGGAGCGGAACCCGCCTCTGGCCCGTGTCACGCCGCGCCCATCCCAAACAGCTCCTCCCGCTCGTCGACGAGCGGTCCATGCTGCGCGCCACCCTCGATCGGGTAGATGGCATCCCCGGAATCACCGATCCGCTCGTGGTGGGGAGCGCCGCCCACGCCGCCCTGGTGGCAGGTGAGCTGACCGAGGCCGGCTTCGCTCCGGACCGCATGGTGCTGGAGCCCGTAGGCCGCAACACCGCCCCCGCCGCCGCGGTCGCCGCCCTCCTCCTCACCGAAGGAGGAGACGACCCCGTCATCCTGCTCCTCCCTTCCGACCACGTCATCGGCGACGGGGACGCCTTCGCCACCGTCGCCCGGCGCGGCGCCGAACTGGCCGCCGCCGGCTCCCTCGTCACCTTCGGCATCGTCCCCACCTACCCCGAGACCGGCTACGGCTACATCCGCAAGGGTGAGCCTTTCGACGGCGACGCCGCCCGGGTCGCCGAGTTCGTCGAGAAACCCGACGCCGCCACCGCCGAGGCGTACCTCGCCGACGGCGACCACCTGTGGAACAGCGGGATGTTCATGTTCCGGGCCTCCCGCTACCTCGCGGAGCTGGAACGGTGGGAACCGGCCGTGCTGGCGGCGTGCCGGCGCGCCGTCGCCGCAGCCGATCGAACCCACGGCATCCTCCTCGACGACGCCGCCTTCCGCTCCTCGCCGTCCATCTCGATCGACTACGCCGTCATGGAGCACACCGCCGACGCCGTCGTCCTCCCCGTCGATTTCGGCTGGAGCGACGTCGGCTCCTGGTCGACGGTATGGGAGATGGGAGAAAGCGACGCCCAGGGCAACGTCATCGTCGGAGACGTCCACACCCACGACGTCACCAACAGCTATCTGCGGTCTGGCCACCGCCTCGTCGCCGCGGTCGGGCTCGACGACATGCTGGTCGTCGAGACACCCGACGCGGTGCTCGTGATGCCGCGCCACCGCGCCCAGGACGTGAAGACCGTGGTCGAGGACCTGCGGGCGGCGGGCCGGCGCGAAGCGGACGAGGTTCCGGTCTCCCGCCACCTGTGGGGACGGGTCGAGCAGGTCACCCGCGGCGACGGGTACCGGGCGGAACGCCTCACCGTCCTCCCCGGAGCCGAAGTCATCCTCGGCCCCGGCGAGGCCGACACCGCATCCTGCCTGGTGTTGAGCGGCACGGCCTGCCTCGACGAAGACGCCCACCCTGCCGGCTCCTCGTTCCCGGTGCCGCGTGACCTCACCGTCCGCAACGCGGGACCGACCCCCATCGACCTCCTCCTCGTGCGCATCGACCCGTCACCACCGGACGAAGGGAGCCACCCGTGCTGATACCGGCCATCCTGTTCCTCATCGCCCTCTTGGTGCTCGGCATCATCTTCGGTCGCATGATCATCCGCCGCGACGTCGAGAGGAAGCGCAGAGAACTCGCCGGGGCATCGGGCCCTGCCGCCAAGAAGCGACGCATGACCCGGCGGGAAAAGATCCTCGCCGCCCTGGAACCCGATCCGGAGATCCCCACCGTCATCGACCTGATGCACGAGGAGGCCCGGGACACCGGTGTCAACGAGATCCCGGGCGGGGAGAAGCTCGAGGTGCCGGTGAAGCTCAAGGCGTGGCACCGCGACGGCGGCCCTCACCTCGAATGCCCGCGCTCCTCGATGCGCTTCGAGATCGCCGAAGGGGTGGATCCTGAGCAGGCGACCGTCGAAGACGTCCGTCTCGTGTGCCGGGAGGCACACCCGGCCGCTCCCCCGGCCGAGCAGGCGCCACCGGCGGACGCCGGGCCGGAGCCACCCGCCGCCGAACCGGACTGAGAAGACCCCGGATCAGGGCAGGGGGACCGCCGAATGGTTCGTCCCCGGAAGGAACAGCACCAGCGCCACCACGACGGCCACGATGCCCAACACCGCGAGGGTGGCGAACAGGATCGGGACGAGCCGGCCGGTGACGCCGGACTGGATCTGATCCTCGTGGGAAGGCCGCACGCTCATCGACGCCGATCGTATCACCCGCCCCGTCCCGGTCGCGAAGAACGGGACCGGGACGGCACCACCGGGTAACCTCGACCCGACGATGGAGTACTGCTCACACTGCGGGGCCAAGAGCAGCCCTTCCTGGGTGTACTGCCGAGACTGCGGCGCCGGGCTCGACGTGACCGGGGCCGCGGTCCGGCCTGCCTTCTGTACGTCCTGTGCCTACGAACTCGCCCTCTCGTGGCGGTACTGCCCCCGCTGCGGCAACGAGACCCCGGTCGCCGATCGGGAACGCTCCACCCGGCTCACCGTCGAGACCCCCGAATCGATCGAGACCGCATCACGCTTCGAAGGCCGGGCGTCGCTCATCCCCGAAGTGGTGGAACCCCCGGAGGTGGAACTGATCAGCCGGGGTTGGAATCCGGATGAGACCGAATGGGTCGAGGTGTCCGAACCCGACGTGGTGGTGGCCCTGCCCGAGGACGAGGACGGCGATCCCGACGTCCGGCCCCGTCCCCGCAGCATCCCGGTCACCCCGCACCCGATCCGGGTGCGGCCGGTCGTCCCCTCCCGCCCCGCCGGGACCGGGACCCGGTTGATCCTGCTCGGGGCCGGCCTCGTCGCTCTCACCGCCGTCGTCGCCATCATCGTGCTCAACCGGCTCCTCGTCTCGTTCGCCGACGGCGCCGCCGCGGCGAGCGACGTCGACCGGCTCGACCGGTTCCTCACCACCTGGCTCGAGGCGGCGGTCGTCCCCGTCTTCGTCCTCGCCGTCATCCTCCTGCTGCGGTGGCGCCGCCGCAACGGCAGCCGCCGCACCCCCGACGATCCGCTCACGATCCCGGTCGCGGCAGGGTCACGCTGGACGGCGCTGCTCGGGCTCGCCGGTGGCGGCGCCATCACCTCGATGGGCCGGATGCTGCCCCGCACCACCGTGGGTGAGGCAATCGACGCCAACACCTGGATCGTCATCGGCCTCGGCCTCCTCATCCTCGGCTGCCTTGCCGGGGTCCGGATCGTCGCCGCCCTCCCCGCACCACCTCCACCCGACGAGTCGGTGCCGTGAACCCGGGCCGTCCGGTGGTGGCGGTCTTCGGGTCGTCCGGATCGGTTCGGGATTCCGGCGAGTACGCCGACGCGGTGCGGTGCGGCCGCCTGCTGGCGGAGGCCGGTTTCGCCGTCGCCACCGGCGGCTACGCCGGCACCATGGAGGCGGTGTCGCGCGGCGCGGTCGAGGCGGGAGGGACCGCCATCGGCGTCACCGCCCCCGGGGTGTTCCCGGGGAGGCCCGGGGCCAACCCCTACGTCACCGAGGAGATGCCGGCTGATGGCCTGCCGGCCCGCATCGACCGCCTCCTCGCCGTCTCCGCCGCCTCGATCGCCCTCCCGGGGAGCATCGGTACCCTGGCCGAGCTGCTGCTCGCCTGGAACCTGGCCTTCGTCGCCCGCTTCACCGACGGCGCCCCCAAGCCGGTCGTCACCGTCGGCCCCGGATGGGGCCGCCTCGTCGCCGACCTCACCGTGGAACTCGCCACCGACGGGTCGCTCGTCACCTGCGTCGCCACCGTCGACGAGGCGGTGGAGGAGGTACGGCGCAGGCTGGCGCAGCCCGCCGGATGACCCGTGGGCGCCGTCCTACACTCGCAGCCGACCGGAACGGGAGGACGGGGACCCCATGACGACTGACGGCTTCTACCTCGGCGGCATTCTCGACGAAGCCGGCGAGCGCACCTCCGACCGGGTCGACTACGACCCGGGCGATCTCACCACCCACGGCGTCATCGTCGGCATGACCGGATCGGGCAAGACCGGACTCGGCGTCATCTACCTCGAGGAAGCCCTTTTGGCCGGCATCCCGGCCCTGATCCTCGATCCCAAGGGCGACATGACGAACCTCCTCCTCACCTTCCCCGAGCTGCGTCCCGACGACTTCGCGCCGTGGATCGACGAGTCCGCCGCCCGGTCCGCCGGCGTCTCCGTCGCCGAGATGGCGGCATCGACCGCCGATCGGTGGCGCAAGGGCCTCGCCGACTGGGACCAGGACGGCGACCGCATCCGGCAACTCAAAGACGGTGCCGGGTTCACCATCTACACCCCCGGCTCCACCGCCGGCGTCCCGCTCAACATCGTCGGGTCGCTCGACGACCCCGGCCTCGACTGGGACATGGAGGCCGAGACGCTGCGCGACGAGATCCAGGGCTTCGTGTCCGGGCTGCTCGGGCTGGTCGGGATCGACGCCGATCCGCTGTCTTCCCGCGAGCACATCCTGCTCTCCAACCTGGTCGAGCACGCCTGGCGGCACGGCCGCTCCCTCGACCTCGCCACCCTGCTCGGCTGGGTGCAGAAGCCCCCGCTCCGCAAGCTCGGGGTCTTCGACCTCGACACCTTCTTCCCCGAGGACGACCGCACCGACCTCGCCATGAAACTCAACGGGCTGGTCGCCTCCCCGGCCTTCCGGGCCTGGACCGAGGGGGCGGCGGTCGACGTGGAGCACCTGCTGTGGCGCGACGGGACGCCGCAGGCGGCGATCCTGTACCTGGCCCACCTCTCCGACCAGGAACGGCAATTCGTCGTCACCATGGTGCTTTCGAAGCTCGTGACCTGGATGCGATCCCAATCGGGGAGCGGCGAGCTGCGCGCCCTCGTCTACATGGACGAGGTGTACGGGTTCGTGCCCCCGACGGCCGAGCCGCCCGCCAAGAAGCCGATCCTGACCCTCCTCAAACAGGCGCGGGCCT
>CAZQUB010000105.1:0-6332 GCA_964596225.1 uncultured Acidimicrobiaceae bacterium | reverse complement strand
ACAGCACCCCTCCCGACCGGTGACGGCTGGGTCGGGTATCTCGCCGCCACCGGCGGTCGCTACGTGACCCTCGGGAGCAGCTGGAATCGCAGCAGCGGAGGCGACGAGATCCCGGTCGTCTCGACCTCGACGGACGGCATCACGTGGGAATCGGTCGAACTGGGCAGCGACGAGATCCTCGAAGCCGGCGGGATGGCGATCCAGCTCGGCACCTCCGTCTTCGGGCTGGTCGGGGACGACTCCCAGCTCACCGTGTACGGAAGCCAGTACGCCCAGTTCGACGTCATGAGCCTGGTCCAGCAGGCGCTCCCACCCGACGCCACGCTCGACTTCGGGTGGACGGTTGAGGACGGGCAACTCGTCCTCATGGGCCGCGACGGCGCGGTGGCGTCCCGCTACTCCGCGGCGGATCTCGGGATCGACCCGCAGACGCTGTCCTTGATGGCCGGGGGACGTCCCGTCATCTGGACGTCGCAGGACGGAACGGAGTGGACCCGGGACTATCCCGATCTCCCCGCCGGGGAGGGCTTCGCGCAGGCCGCCTCCTCCCCCGACGCCACGGCCGCCATGATCTACGGAAGCTTCAACCCGACGCTGTGGACCGCGAGCGGCGACGGCGAATGGGTACGCGCCGACCTTCCTCCACCCGCGCTCGTGGCAGGAGTGACGACGGTGGGTGGGCGCCTCGTCGCCTACGGTTCCGACGGCGGGGGCGCCGCCGTCTGGGTCTCCGACGACGGCGCCACGTGGGTGCCGGTCGGAGACGACGGATGGGGAGGCCTCGTCATCGACGCGTTCTACGGCTCCGCCGGCGGGGTGGTGGCGCTGGCGCACGGCAACCCGCTGGCGGCGACCGAGCCGGTCGTGATCACGGTCGACGGCTACGACGTCGCGGTCCACGGCAACGGCCGGTTCGTCGTCACCGACCCCGACGGCGCCACGGTCGCCGACGTCTACGACGAGGACCTCGTCCCACGGGACGACGGCGCGCTCGTCATCCCGGATCCGGAGACCGGAGAGCCGCTGGTGACGTTGACGTCCGTCGAGGTCGAGGATGCCCGCCAGCAGCAGCTCGTGGGGCTGGTCGACGGCGGCATCGCCGTCGACCAGGGCGGGGCGACGACGGTGCTGCTCTCCACCGATCTGGAACAGTGGACCACCATCTCGCTGTCCGCCACCATCGGCAGTGGCTTCTACCCGAACGGCGCCGCCTTCGACGGCACCACCGTGATCCTCAGCGGATGGCGGGACGCCGGGGTCTTCGAGGGCTCCACCGTCTCTCCCTCCGTGTGGGTCGCCGACCTGCGGGGAGCCTGACCTCCCGGCCGCTCTATCCTCGCCGGTCATGGCATTCGAAGTCCGCAAAGCGCGCCTCGAGGACAAGGGCGCCATCGCGCCCTTCACCCAGGGCACGTTCTGGTGGGGCGACTACGTGTACGACGTCTTCGACGAGTGGCTCGGCGATCGGCACGGGCGGCTCCTCGTCGCCGCCGGCGAAGACGGCACCGCGGTGGCGGTGGGCCGCGGCTACCTCACGTCGCCCCGCGAAGCGTGGGTGGAGGGAATCCGGGTCCGCCCGGACCGTCGCCAGGAAGGCATCGCCGCCGCCATCACCCGTGACGTGTTCGACTGGGCCCGCGCCGAAGGCGCCGGCGTGGCGCGATTCGTCGTCGACGAGGGCAACACGGCCTCGATGGCGCTGGCCCGCAGCCTCGGGATGCGGGCGGTGAGCCACTGGCACTTCGCCGAGCGGAAGGTGGACGCCGCCCCTCCGGCCGCCGGTGGGAACGGCGGGCGGCGGGTGCCGGCCAAGGAGCGGCTGCGTCCCGCCCATTCCTCCGAAGCGGAACCGGCTTTCGTCTCGTGGCGCTCCGGGCCTCTCCTCCGCGCCGGACGCGGACTGTTCATGATGGATTGGCGCTGGCGCACGCTCGACATCACGGACCTGCGGGACGCCGGGAAGCGCCGCCGCCTCTACGCCTCCCGGGCCGGGTGGGCGTTGGTCGACACGGCACCGGAGCGGCTCGAGGTGGGCTGGCTCGAGACGGGCCCGGACGACGCGGCCGATTTCGCCCGGGCCTTGGTCGACCTTGGAATCGAAGCCGGGGTCGGGAGCCTCGAGGTGGTCGTCCCGTCCGTGGCGTGGCTCACGACGGCCCTCGAGGGCGCCGGGTGCGCCATCCACCCGCTGGTGGTGTGGGAGCTGCCGCTCTGAGTCGACCGGCCGCTCAGCGGGGTGCGGAGCGCTGCAACGCCTCCCAGTAGAGCTCGACCGGGTGGGCGACGCGGTACCCGTTCCCGAGGTGGGACCGGAGCTGCATCTCGCACCCGGGATTGGCGGAGGCGACGATCCGGGCGCCGGAGCCCCCGATCTGAGCGGCCTTGCGCCGTCCCAACTCGTCGGCCATCGCCGGCTGCTCGATCAGGTAGAACCCGGCGGCGCCACAACACAGCCCGTCCGGGTCGATCTCGACCGGCCGGTACCCGGCGGCGCGCACGATGGTGCGGGGAGCATCGACGATGCCTTGCACGTGCCGCAGGTGGCACGGGTCCTGCATCGCCACCCGGATCGCGGTGGCCGGCAGCACCGCGAGGCGCCCCTCTCCGATCAACTCCGCCACCAGCTCGGTGATGTCGCGGACCCGTTCCGCCAGGGAGGACCCGCCCTCGGCCCACCCACCGTATTCCTTGAGATGAGCGGAGCACCCGGCGGCGTCGACCACGATCAGGTCGCTGCCGGCGAAGGCGGCCAGGTTGCGCCGGGCGAGCCGCTCCCCATCCGCGGTGGCGCCTTCGTGGGCGGCGAGCGCCCCGCAGCAGGTCTGGCCGCGGGGCGTGACGACACGAAACCCGGCGGCGTCGAGCACCCCGCGGGTGGCGTCGTGGACCCCGGGGAACCACTGGTCCATGACGCAGCCGGTGAAGAGCGCCACCTGATCCGCCCTCACCGCGGTGGTTGGCGATGGCGGGGTGGGAGCCGGCGGCCTCGTCAGCCGCAGGCGGCGCACACCGGCGACGCGGCGGAGGGCTCCGGGGAGGCGCCCGGCGAGCCGGAGGCGCTGAAGGACGGCGACTGCGATGGTTGCGAAGGCGAGAAGGAACCGGTTCGGCAGCACCCGCCCGACGACGAGGCGCCGCAACCGCCCTCCGAGACCGGGGCGCTGGACGGCCAGCTCGGCGCGGGCACCCTCCATCATGCGCCCGAACGGAACCAGCGACGGGCACACCGCCTCGCATGCCCGGCATTGGAGGCACAGTTCCATGATGCCCGCGAAGGTGGCGTCCACCGGGAAGGACCCGTCGGCGACGGCCGCCATGGCGGCGATCCGGCCCCGCGGTGACGCCACCTCGTCGCCGGTGACCCGGAAGGTCGGGCAGTGGGGTAGGCACAGCCCGCAGGTGACACACGTCTCGAGCTGACCCGGGGTGGGGGCGGCGGCAGTGACCCACGCCATCACAGTCTCCCGGGGAGCCGGCCCGGGTTGGCGATGCCAACGGGATCGAAGGCGTCCTTCACCCTGCGCTGCAGATCGATGGATGCCGGCGGCGTGCCCCAGGGATCGAATGCCGCGGCATACCCGTCGGGAGCGGCCTCCACCACGAGGGCGCCGCCGCCGGCTTCGGCCCAGCGCCGCAGCTCCCCCAGGGCGCCCAGGTCCGGCGTGTCGTCGCCGAACCGGATCTCCCCGACACCGTGAGCGGCGAGGAAGACATGGTCGAGCCGCCGGATGCGGGTCACCGCATCGGCGGTGAGCCGGGCCGGGACCCGCAGCACGAAGCGATGGAGCGTCTCGATCGGGGACGGCCATGCCAGGCCGTCGACCACGTCGCCCCCGAGCGTGGCGACCTGGGCCTCGATCTCGGCAGGGGTGGCTGCCAGGAACACGGAGACACCGCCCGGATCCTCGATCACGGCGAGGGGACGGAACGCCGCCCCGGCCCGGGTCACGTCGTCGACCCGGACGGTGACGGCACGCCGGCCCAGCGGCCACAGTTTCAGGCACACCCGGCCGATCAGGCCCAGCGACCCGAAGGACCCGGCGGCGAGCCGGGGCAGGTCGTAGCCGGTGACGTTCTTCACGACGGGCGCCCCGCCACGCACGACGCGCCCGTCGCCGGTGGCGAGCAGGACCTCCAGCATCCGGTCACGGGTCGGTCCGTACCGGAACCGGCGCCAGCCCGAGATTCCGGCGGCGACGGTGCCCCCGACCGTCGAGGCGCCAGGGGATTCGGGAAGCACCGCGGTCTGGCCTCCCCCGGCGAGGGTCTCCTCCAACTCGGCGACCGGGCAACCGGCTTCGACGATGACGGTGAGGTCGTCGGGTTGCCAGTCGACGATGCGGCCGAGCCGGGAGGTGGACAGCACCATGTCGGGTGTCACGGGGTAGCCCATGCCCTGGTGGGTGCCTGCGCCATAGAACAGGACGGCGAGATGGTGGCGGGAGGCGAAGGCGAGGACGGCGGCGGCCTCGTCGAGCGAGCCGGGGGTGACGTGGAAGTCGGCGGCGGGAGCGCCCGGGATGTCGGCGGTGACCGCGGCGGGGAGCAGCTTGGCGAGTTCGGCCCGGATCGACGTCATGAGGCGTCCTCGGTGGCAAAGTCGAAGTCGTGGCAGCGGGAGCCGGACGGCAACACCTTCCCCGGGTTGAGGACCCCGGCGGGATCGAAGGCGGCGCGGAGGCGGGCTTGGGCGTCGAGGTCGACCGGGTCGAACGCCTTGCTCATCAGGTCGCGTTTCTCGAGGCCGACCCCGTGCTCGCCGGTGAGGACCCCACCGGCTTCGATCCCCGCCATCATCATCTCGTCGGCGGCGGCGTGGACCATGGCGAGGACGCCGGTCTCGCCGGCGTCGAAGGAGATGAGGGGGTGCAGGTTGCCGTCCCCGGCGTGGTACACGTTCATCATCTTCAACCCGTACCGGGCGGCGATGCCGTAAACGCGGTCGGAAACCTCGACGAGACGGGTGCGGGGCACAACGATGTCGTGCAGGTAGTAGTCGGGCGCCGCCTGTGCAATCGCCCCGAAAGCGCTCTTGCGGGCCCGCCACCAGAGGTCCCGTTCCGCCTCGTCGGCGGCGATCCGCACCGTGGTGGCGCCATCGGCGTGGGCGAGCCGGGCGACGACGGCGGCCTCTTCTGCGACGCCTGCCGGGTGGCCGGCGACCTCGGCGATGAGCACCGCCCCGGCGTCGGTGGGGAGCCCGGCGTGGAGGTAATTCTCGACCGCCCCCACCATTCCCTCGTCCATCATCTCGAGGGCGGCCGGAATGATGCCTGCGGCGATGACGCCGGAGACGCAGGCGGCGGCCCTCCCCATGTCGGGGAACCCGAGCAGCAGGGTGCGCACGTCGGGGAAGTCCTCGGTGAGCTTCACCAGGATGCGGGTGACGATCCCGAAGGTGCCTTCCGATCCGACGACGACGCTGCGCAGGTCGAGGCCGATCGGGTCGGGCGCCGCTCCGCCGAGGACGACGACGTCGCCGTCGGCGGTGACCATCTCCATTGCGAGGACGTGGGCGACGGTGGTGCCCTCGGCCAGGCAGTGGGGGCCGCCTGCGTTGCAGGCGACGTTGCCGCCGATGGTGCTGGCGGACTGCGACGACGGATCGGGAGCGAAGTGCAGCCCATGGGGGGCGGTGTGCCGGCTCAGGTCGAGGTTGACGACCCCGGCGCCGACCCAGGCGGTCCGGCCGGCGGCGTCGACCTCCCCGATCTCGTTCATGCGGGTGGTGACGATCAGGAGCGACGGTTCCACGGGAACCGCGCCGCCGGCGAGTCCGGTGCCGGCGCCTCGGGCCACGATCGGAACCCCGTGACGGCGCGCAATCCGCACACATTCCTGCACTTCGGCGGTGGTGTCGGGGAGGGCGACCGCCTTGGCGGGCCCTCTCGTCACCCCGGCGTCCTTGTCGTAGAGGCGCAGTTCGAGGGGGTGGGCCCGCACCCGATCCGGCCCCAGCAGGGCCCGTAGCTCGGCAACCAATGCCATGGCGCGAGCCTACCGGCGGCGAGAGACGCCTCCTCCGCGGGAGTCACCGCCACCCTCCATCTCTCGTCCCCCCTTGTCAAAAGGGGGGACCGGCGAACCAGGTGAGCCGGGGGAGGTGTGCCGTCCCACCCCCGGAATACCGCGACCCTCCCCGAATCACTCGCCTTCGGCTCGTTCTGCGACGCCTCTGCCTTCGGCAGAGGAAACCTCCCTGATCCCAGGGAGGGTGACAGAACCCCTCCATCTCTCGTCCCCCCTTGCCAAAACTCTCGTCCCCCCTTGCCAACACGGGGGACCGGCGAACCAGGTGAGCCGGGGGAGGTGTGCCGTCCCACCCCCGGAAT
>CAZQUB010000104.1:0-6441 GCA_964596225.1 uncultured Acidimicrobiaceae bacterium | reverse complement strand
TTGGGGTGGCCGACGGGATTCGAACCCGCGACCTCCTGGACCACAACCAGGCGCTCTCACCGAGCTGAGCTACGGCCACCATGATGGACGGATCGCCGCCCGCGCCCCCGGAAGGATTCGAACCCTCGACCAAGAGCTTAGAAGGCTCCTGCTCTGTCCTCTGAGCTACGGGGGCGTCTCGAGCGGATGACGGGAATCGAACCCGCATAACCAGCTTGGAAGGCTGGGGCTCTCCCATTGAGCTACATCCGCGCGGCGCCGTAGGTTACCGCCCTGCCTCGTCGGGCTGGCCGGATTTGAACCGGCGACCCCCTGCTCCCAAAGCAGGTGCGCTGCCAAACTGCGCCACAGCCCGTCTCGTTTCATTCTCGCAGGTCGCAGCAGCCGTGGACACTGCTCCGTCACGGTGGGCATCGGTGCCCGCGCCCCAGCTTGAGCAAACCCCTCGTCTGCTAATCTCGTCGCCGGGTCGCTAGCTCAATTTGGCAGAGCATCGGACTCTTAATCCGCAGGTTCCGGGTTCGAGTCCCGGGCGACCCACTCCAGGCTTCTCGCGGGTGTGGCGGAAATGGAAGACGCGCCAGGTTTAGGTCCTGGTGGGCGCAAGCCCTTGTGGGTTCGATTCCCACCGCCCGCACCGGAGCCGCCCCCAATGCCGGCGCCGCTCGCCGCTACGACAGCGGGCCGAGGCGTCCCGGCAGGGTTCTCCCGGCGCGATCGAACACGAGGCCGCTCGACAGGTTGAGGGGAAGCCGGTCACCGACCCGCGGGGCGGGGTCGCTCGACCGCATCACCAGGTGCGCTCCCGCCACCTGCAACGTGGTGAGCCGGTGCGCCCCGAGATCCTCCACCCCGGTGACGGTCCCGATCGTTCGCGAGTCCGGTTCGACCGTGACGTCCTCGGGCCGGACCCCGACCTCGACACTCGACCCGACGCTGCGATCCAGATCAGGCATCCACGCCCTGATCTCGAGGCCGGAGCGACGCAGCCAGTACCCGCGCTCCCCCCGCTCCACCCGGAACTCGATCAGGTTCATCGGCGGCGATCCGACGAAGGTCGCCACGAACCGGTTGACAGGTTGCCGGTAGACCTCCATCGGCGGACCGATCTGCTGCAACCGGCCGTCCCCGAGCACCGCGAGGCGATCGCCTTGCGCCATCGCCTCCTCCGGATCGTTGGTGGCGTAGACCGTGGTGACCCCGTACCCCTGCTGGATCACCTTCAGCTCGCGCCGGGCCGCGACCCGGTGGGACGGCTCGATGTTGGCCAGCGGCTCGTCCATCAGGAAGACGTCGGGCACCCGCACCATGCAGCGGGCGATCTGGGCGAGGTGGCGTTGCCCTTCGGAGAGCTGGGCCGGCCGGGCGCTCTCGACGCGCTGCAGGGACCTCGCCCGCACCTCGGCCGCCACCCGGCGCTCGATCTCTCCCGGCTCGACCTTGCGGAGCCGGAGCGGGAACCCGACATTGCGGGTGACGGTCATGTTCGGGTAGAGGACCGCCTGCTGGAACACCATGGCGACGTTGCGCTGGTACGGCTCGACGTCGTTGACCGCGGTCCCGTCGAAGAAGATGGTGCCGGCGTCGGGCCGCTCCAGACCGGCGAGGAGCCGGAGCAGGGTGGTCTTGCCCGTTCCGGACGGCCCGATGACCGCGAGCAGCTCTCCATCGGAGATCCCGAAGGACAGGTCCTCGAGGATGACATCGTCCTCGTACCGGAACCCGACCTGGTCGAGGAGCACTTCCGACATCTCCCCGTCAGTCTATGCCGCGGCGAGGTGCGCTCGCCGGGAGCTGGGCGAGGTGGATTGCGGGACGCCGCGGGGACTAGTGCGGATGGCACTCCGCCGAACCCTGCTCGAAGATTCCGGACCCGATGCCGACCTTATGAGGAGGAATCGAAAGGCACCCCTGATGCACGGCAACCGCCTCCAAGTCGCCCTCGGCAAGCTCGAGGCGCGCCGGGTCGAACTGGAATCTCAGATCATCTCGGACCTCGAGAGCCAATTCGACCCGTATGAGGATCCGGCGCGTGCTCCCTCTCTCACCATGTCGACCGGTGGTGGCATTCCCGAGGTGTTCACCCCGATCGATCAACCGACCGTCAACGACACCGACACCACGCTCGGCTGGATCGACTGAACCATTTCACGCCGTGCGCCGCAGAGATCCCGGCCTGAGGAGGGCCGGGATCGTGCGTTGAGGGGTGCCGACCCGCCCGCCCCTACCCTTCGGGCCATGACGACGACGCTCCTGCTGGTACGCGGCCTCACCCGGAAGTGCCCGGTGTGCGGTCAGGGCCACCTGTTCCGCCGCTGGTTCGCCATGGTGGAACGCTGTCCCCGGTGCGGCTTGCGCTTCGAGCGCATCGACGGGCACTTCACCGGAGCGCTCGGCCTCAACACCATCGCGGGTGTCGTCGCCGTGTGCCTGGCGCTGGTGATCGGGGTCGCCGCCACGCTCCCGGACATCCCGGTGGCGACGCTCATCACGGTGGTGGTCACGGTCGGGGTCGTCGTCCCGCTCGTGTGCTACCCGTTCTCCAAGACGGTATGGACTGCCATCGACCTGCGGATGCGTCCCCTCGAGCCGGGAGAAGTCCTGCCCGAGTATCAGGATCTCGCCGGTTCCCCCTGATCAGGCTGCCGGACCGACCCCGCCCGCCAGCTCGGAGGCGAGGGCGGCGAGGGCGAGGGCACGGTGACTGATGCGGTTCTTCTCCGCGGCGCCGTATTCGGCGAGGGTGCGATCCCCGACGAGGAACACCGGGTCGTAGCCGAATCCGCCGCTCCCCCGGCGCTCCCGTCCGATGGAGCCTTCCAGCACGCCTTCGACGAGCAGTTCGCCCCCGGCGGGGTCGACCACCGCCACCACGGTACGGAACCGGGCGCGGCGATCCGCCACCCCCTCCATCATCGCCAGCAACTTGTCCACGTTCTCCTCGTAGCCGGCGTCCGGTCCGGCGAAACGGGCGGCCCGCACCCCGGGCGCCCCCCCGAGGGCGTCGACCTCGAGCCCGGTGTCGTCGGCGAGCGCCGCCAACCCGGTGTGGTCCCGCACCGCCCGGGCCTTGAGCAGGGCGTTCCCCTCCAGGGTGTCTTCGGTCTCGTCCACGTCGGGCCAGTCGAGGCCCCGCACCACCTCGATGCCGAGATCGAGCGCGGCCAGCACCTCCTCGACCTCCCGCACCTTGTCGGGGTTCTTTGAGGCGACCACCACCCGCGACAGGTGGATCGTCATCGCTGCCGGGCGGCGCGCTGCCGATCCACCAGGCCGGTGATCCCGGCCTCCGCCTGGTCGAGCATGCGATCGAGCTCGCCCCGGTCGAAGGCAGCGCCTTCGGCCGTCCCCTGTACCTCGATGAGCTTCCCGGAACCGGTCATCACCACGTTGCAGTCGACGTCGGCGGCCACGTCCTCGGCGTAGTCGAGGTCGAGGAGCACGTCCCCTCCGAGGAGGCCCACCGAGACCGCTGCCACGTGTTCGACGATCGGGGTGCGCTCCAACGTCCCCCGTTCCACCAGGACGTCGCAGGCATCGGCGAGCGCCACCCAGGCGCCGGTGATCGAGGCGGTACGGGTCCCCCCGTCCGCCTGCAGCACGTCGCAGTCGACCCGCGCCGTGATCCCGGACATGGCGGCGAGGTCGACCGCGGCCCGCAGCGACCGGCCGATGAGGCGCTGAATCTCCTTGGTCCGGCCTCCGCTGATCGACCGGCGCGGGATCCGCTCGTTCCCCGATCCGGGCAGCATGGCGTACTCGGCAGTCACCCACCCCTGATCGCTGTCACGCAACCACGGCGGCACGTCGAGGTCGAGCGACACGGTGCACAGGACGCGGGTGCGCCCCACCTCGATCAGGACCGAGCCCGGGGTCATCTCGGTGTAGCCACGGTGGAGCACCACCGGGCGCAATTCGTCGGGACGCCGCCCTTGTCGCATGCTTCCGCCTCTCCTCGTTCGTCTCAGATGGTGAACACGGCGCCGGGGCGGGCCAGCTCCGGCACATGTCCATAGGTGCCGGCCGCCTCGGCCACCGACCGCCGCGGATCCAGGGTAGGCCCGAGGTGCGTCAGGATGAGACGGTCCACTGCGGCGCCGGCGGCGATCGCACCGGCCTCCTCGGCGGTGAGATGGAACGGGTAGTCACGGACGGCACCGGGTCCCTGCAGCGTGGCCTCGCACATCAGCACGTCGGCGCCGGGCGCCAGCCGCTCCACCCCGCCGCCGGGCCCCGTGTCCCCGCTGTAGACGAGGGAACGATCACCCGCCTCGAACCGCACCGACAGTGCCGGGACCGGATGGACCGAAGTGGCGAACCGCATCGTGATCTCACCGATGGCGGCCGTGGCGCCGTCGCCCACCTCGGAGAAGGCGAGCACCTGGCGGAAGCGGTGGCCGGGGCCGGCCCGGGCGAAGGCGGCGAGATGCTCGGTGGCCTGCTCCGGGACGAACACGGGGACCGGCCCCCCATGTCCCGGCCCGTGTTCCAGGTATCCGTAGAGGGCGAAGAGGTCGAGGCAGTGATCGCTGTGAATGTGGGTGATGACGACTGCAGCGAGATCGTCCGGGTCGACCTCGTCGAGCAGTGCGAGGAACGTGCCACTGCCGGCGTCGCACCACACCCAGGTCTCGCCATGGTGGATGAGATACCCGGAGGCCGGGTTGTCGGCGACCGGACACCCGGCCGAGCATCCGAGCACCGTCAGGTCCATGAGGAGACACTACCGATCGTGAGCGACACCTCGTCCACCTGCCGCCGGCGGATCCGGTATCCCCGCACCTCGAGCGTGCCGTTCAGGGGACCGACGATGAGGTAGAGCCATTCCGGGTCGAGGGCGCCGGCGATATCGGTGGCCGACGGGACCGCGGCCGCCGCCGGGTGGGAGTGGAACGACCCGACGAGCACGTGGCCCGCTTCCTCGGCGCGCCGCCACAGGGCGTGATGGGCGACGGGGTCGACGGTGAAGCGGGACGGCGAATGCGCGACGTTCTCGGTGGGATGGGCCGCCAGCACGTTCCCGGCGGCGTCGCCCTCCAGCAACCCGCATCCTTCCTCGGGAAGGCAGCGGCGGGCGTGGGAGACGACGACGCGGATCACCTCGTGCGGAACGTGCACCTGTTCGGGTTCACCGAGCAACGTCCTCGCCTCCTCGATCCGGTCCGGGGTCACCTCGAGACGGACCCGGTAGTCGGCGAAGAACCCCGGGTTGAGACCCCCTTCGTCGTCGGCCCGGATCGCGGCCGGGATCCCGGCCGCGGCGAGCACGGCCCGGGCGACCTCGGCGTCACCGCGGGTCAGGTAGGCGGCGACCGTGATGGGGCGGGGAGGCTCCATGAACCGCCACGCTACCTCGAACGCGGCAGCGCGCCGGGCATCGGCCCGGCGCGCCGTCGTGCTTCGTCACATCAGGAGCAGGCGCCGTCCCAGTTGGCGTCGAGCGCCGACAGGAACGTGTCCACCGAGGCGGACCCGGTGAACCCCCCGTTGCCGCAGAGACGCGTCTCCGGGTCGGGCTCCAGGTTGATGAGGGAGGTGATCCCGTCGTCGATGACGCCGCTCATGGCGTTGCCGTTGAGCTTGAGGCTCGTCAGCAACGTCAGGCTGCTGAACGACGCCGGGATCGTCCCGGTGAGCTGGTTGCGGGCGAGCCGCAACCGGCGCAGCTGGGTGAGGCTCCCGAGTTGGGTCGGCAGGGTGCCGGTGAGGTCGTTGTCCTCGGCCTCGAGGTTCTGCAGAACGCTCAAGCTCCCCAACGCCGACGGGATCGACCCGCTCAGCGAGTTGTTGTTGAGGAACAGACCGTGCAGGGTCGAGATGGTCCCCAACTGCGACGGGATCGACCCGGTGAGGGTGTTCCCCGACAGGTTGAGGTACTGGAGCCCCACCAGGTCGGCCAGGTCGGCCGGGATCGTGCCACTCAGCCCGTTCTGTTGCAGATCGAGATAGGTGACGTGCTGCTCGGCCGGAGCCTGGTTGCAGTGGGTGACCCCGTACCAGGCGCCGCCACACGGGTTCGCCTCCTGCAGCCATCCGGTGTTGTTGGTCCAGTTGGGACCGTCGGTGGCGCCGTAGAGGGCGACGAGGGCTTCACACTCGCTCGTCTGGATCCCGAGCACCCCGTCGCAGTTGAAGGCGACGTGGATCGCAAGGGTCTTGGTGGCGGTGCGGGCCTCGTCGTCGGTCACCATCACCGTGAAGGAGAAGTCTCCGGCACGGTCCGGCGTCCCCGAGATGGTGCCGGCGGACCCCAGCCCGAGACCGTCGGGCAACGGGTTGGAGCCGTCGGCGAGACTCCAGGTGTACGGAGCGGTCCCGCCGCTGGCGGCCACTGGCGCCGAATAGGCGACCCCGGTGGTGCCGTCCGGCAGCGAGCTGGTCGTGATGGTCAGCGACCCGGTCACCGTGATCGAGAGATCACGGGTGGCGGTGTTGGTGGTG
>CAZQUB010000103.1:0-6464 GCA_964596225.1 uncultured Acidimicrobiaceae bacterium | reverse complement strand
ACAAGCTGAGCTGGGTGCTCGAGCAGTCGATCCGCAACTACGACCCGTGCATCTCGTGCGCCACCCACTTCCTCGACTTGAAGGTGGAGCGCACGTCGCGCAAGGGATGACCCGTCCCGAGACGGTGGTGATCGGCGTCGGCAACGCCTGGCGGGGCGACGACGCCGCCGGTCCCGCCGTGGTAGAGCGGCTCCGTGACCGGGTCGGTCCCGGCGTCGCCCTGGTGACCAGCGACGGTGAACCGTCGCGGCTCCTCGACAGCCTCGGGCTCGCCGACCGGGTGATCCTGGTCGACGCGGTCCGTTCCGGCGCCGAGCCGGGAACGGTGATCACCTTCACCGGCGAGGAGCTGCCGGCCGATCTCGGGACCGGTCAGTCGACCCACCTCGTCGACCTGGTGGACGCCGTCTCCCTGGCGCGGGTGCTGGGCCGCCTTTCCGGGAGCGTCGAGTTCATCGGGATCGAGGGGGCGTCCTTCGAACCCGCGACCCCGATGTGTCCCGAGGTCGAGGCGGCGGTCGACCGCACCGTCGAGCATCTGATGGCAGCAACCCGGGAGGCCGGCCATGCATGAGATGTCGTTGATGAAGAACCTGATCGCCAAGGCGCTCGAGGTGGTCGACCGGGAGGGCGGCACCCGGGCGACCCGGATCGGGATCCGGCTCGGGGCACTGAGCCACATGTCGCCCGAGCACCTCAAGGAACACTTCGACCAGGCGGCGGCGGGCACCCCGCTGGAGCATGCCGAACTCGAGGTCGAGGTGATGGACGACATCGCCGACCCGGAGGCACAGTCGATCGTGCTCACCAGCGTCGACATCGCCGACGACTGAGGGAGTCGCTCAGCCCGCCGGGAGCGGGCTCCCCGGAAGGTCGAGCTCTCCCCGGTAGGTGGCGACCAGGACCGCCACCACGATGACGTTCGCCACCAGACCCAGGCTGGCGCCCGACGCGTGCGGGATGATGGCGATGGTCGACAGCACGACCCCGACCGCGGCGATTTGCCGCCACCACAGCCGGCCGACGGCCACCGCGACGCCCGCAGCCGCCAGCACCACCAGCGCGGCCATCCAGATCCCGCCCCACAGCTTCACCATCCACGGCGGCATGTCGAACCACGGATCGTCGTCGAGGCGTTCGTACTCGGCGAGGCCCAACGCCATGGAAGCACCGAGCCAGTGGATCGCGGCGTGGAGGATGAGGAAGAAGCCCATCAGGTACCTCTGCATTGAGCCCTCCAATCGGCACGAGATCGGCTCACGATCGTCCTTTCGGCCCGCCGGTGCGACCCGGGTCACCACGCGCTAAAGCCCAGGTCACGGACCAGTTTTCATTTGTCGAGCCAGTCGGTCCCACCCCCGGATGCGAAACCGGCCCTCACGCTCGGGACCATTGGGCCTACCGCCGATCACCCGGCAGGCGAAAGATGAGTCCACTGGGCAACCCCTGGAGTCTCCCTTGAACGACAATCACATCATCGTCGACGGCAACGAGGCCGCGACCCGGATCGCGCACGCGGTGTCGGAAGTCTGTTCCATCTACCCGATCACCCCCGCCTCCCCCATGGGAGAGCTGGCCGACGCCTGGTCCCAAGCAGGCCGCACCAACATCTGGGGCACCATCCCCGACGTGGTGGAGATGCAGAGCGAAGGCGGCGCCTCCGGTGCCGTCCACGGCTCACTCCAGGCCGGGGCGATGACCTCGACCTTCACCGCCTCGCAGGGTCTGCTGCTCATGCTCCCCAATATGTACAAGATCGCCGGGGAACTGTCCCCGACCGTGATCCACGTGGCGGCCCGGACGCTGGCCACCCACGCCCTCAGCATCTTCGGCGACCACAGTGACGTCATGGCGGCCCGCCAGACCGGCTTCGCCATGCTGTCCGCCGGATCGGTGCAGGAGGCGCAAGACCTCGCCCTCGTGGCGCACGCCTCGACGCTGCCCAGCAGGGTGCCGTTCGTTCACTTCTTCGACGGGTTCCGCACCTCTCACGAGGTGAGCAAGATCGTCGCCATCACCGAGGACGTCATCCGGGCCATGATCGATGACGATCTGGTGGTTGAGCACCGTCTCCGCGCCCTCAACCCGAACCGTCCGGTACTGCGGGGAACGGCCCAGAACCCGGACGTCTTCTTCCAGGCCCGCGAGGCGTGCAACCCGTTCTACGACGCGGTGCCCGCCATCGTGCAGGAGCAGATGGATCGGCTCGCCGAACTCACCGGACGCCCCTACCGCCTCTTCGACTACCACGGCGCTCCCGATGCCGAACGGGTCGTCGTCCTCATGGGATCCGGCGCCGGTGCCGTCAGGGAAGCCGTCGATCACCTCGTCGCCAAGGGCGAGAAGGTCGGCATGGTGGCGGTCCGGCTGTACCGGCCTTTCTCGGTCGCCGACTTCGCTGCCGCCATCCCGGAGACGGCAACCGCGGTCGCTGCGCTCGACCGCACCAAGGAGCCGGGGGCGCTCGGCGAACCGCTCTACCTCGACGTGGTCGCCGCCCTCGCCGAAGCCAGGACCAACCCGCCGGCCGTCATCGGCGGCCGCTACGGCCTGTCGTCGAAGGAGTTCACCCCGCCGATGGCGCTCGCCGTGTTCAGCGAGCTGGCGAAGGAGAGCCCGAAGAAGCACTTCACGGTCGGCATCACCGACGACGTGACCAACATCAGCCTGCCGGTCGACGCCGAGTGGAGCGATCCCGACGACGTCGTCACTGCCGTGTTCTACGGTCTCGGCAGCGACGGCACGGTGGGCGCCAACAAGAACTCGGTGAAGATCATCGGCGGCTACACCGACCAGTACGCCCAGGGCTACTTCGTGTACGACTCGAAGAAGTCGGGAGCGATGACGGTCTCCCACCTCCGGTTCGGACCGCGGCCGATCGCGTCGGCCTACCTCATCAAAGAGGCGAACTTCGTGGCCTGCCACCAGTTCGGGTTCATGGAGAAGGTCAACGTCCTGGAGGCCGCCCGGCCCGGCGCCACCTTCCTCCTCAACAGCCCCTGGGGTCACGATGAGGTGTGGGACAAGCTCCCCCGCGACGCCCAGCAGCAGATCATCGACAAGAACATCCGCTTCTTCGTCGTCGACGGCGACCGGGTGGCGGCCGACGCCGGCCTCGGCGGCCGTATCAACACCGTGCTCCAGACCTGCTTCTTCGCCCTTGCCGAGATCCTGCCGCGGGACAAGGCGATCGAGGCGATCAAGGAAGCGATCCGTAAGGCGTACGGGAAGCGGGGCGAGGTGGTGCTCAATCGCAACTTCGCCGCCGTCGACGGCGCCATCGCCGCACTCCACGAGGTGACGGTACCGTCCGAGGTCACCTCTGAGACGGCGCTGCGGCGGCCGGTCCCGGAAGAGGCTCCGGACTTCGTGCAGCGGATCACGGCCATGATCATCGCCGGCCACGGGGACCTGCTCCCGGTGAGCGCCCTCCCGGTCGACGGGACGTTCCCCACCGCCACCACGAAGTGGGAGAAGCGCAGCATCGCCCACGAGATCCCGATCTGGGATCCCGACATCTGCATCGACTGCGGTCGCTGCGCCCTGGTGTGCCCGCATGCCGCCATCCGGATCAAGGTGTACGACCCCGACTCCGTCGACGGCGCCCCTGATACCTTCAAGACCAAGGCGTGGAAGGGCCGCGACTTCGACGGCATGAACGTCACCGTCCAGGTGGCGCCCGAGGACTGCACCGGCTGCCAGGTGTGCGTCAACGTCTGCCCCGCCAAGTCCAAGGAGGAGGTGCGGCACAAGGCGATCAACATGGAGCCGAAGCTGGACCACCTCGAGGAGGAGCGGGTCAACTTCTCGTACTTCCTCGACATCCCCGAGGCGGACCGGACCGAGGTGAGGTCGGAGACGCTCAAGGGCTCGCAGGTGCTCCAGCCCCTCTTCGAGTTCTCCGGCGCCTGCTCCGGATGCGGCGAGACCCCCTACATCAAGCTGCTCAGCCAGATGTTCGGGGACCGCATCCTCATCGCCAACGCCACCGGGTGCTCGTCGATCTACGGCGGCAACCTGCCGACGACGCCGTACGCCGTCGACCGCAACGGTCGCGGCCCGGCGTGGTCGAACTCCCTGTTCGAGGACAACGCCGAGTTCGGGTTCGGGATGCGGCTGGCGATCGACCAGCAGAGCGCCAGCGCCCGCCACCTGCTCGAGAAGCTGTCGACCCAGGTGGGCGGCATCGCCGGTGACATCCTCACCGCCGACCAGTCCACCGAGGAAGGCATCGCCAAGCAGCGGGACCGGGTCGCCGAACTGCACAAGACGCTCAAGGGGATGGATGGGCCCGAGGTCCGTCACCTCGCGAGCCTCACCGACTACCTGGTCCGCATGGGGGTGTGGATCGTCGGCGGGGACGGCTGGGCCTACGACATCGGGTTCGGCGGCCTCGACCACGTGCTCGCCCAGAACCGGGACGTCAACATCCTGGTGCTCGACACCGAGGTGTACTCCAACACCGGTGGCCAGGCCTCCAAGGCCACCCCGCGTGCCGCGGTGGCCAAGTTCGCCGCCGGCGGCAAGGACACGGCCAAGAAGGACCTCGGCATGATCGCCATGGGCTACGGCAACGTCTACGTCGCCCAAGTGGCGATGGGGGCCAACATGACCCAGGTGGTGAAGGCCTTCAGTGAGGCCGAGGCGCATCCCGGCCCGTCGCTCATCATCGCCTTCAGCCCGTGCATCGCCCACGGCATCGACATGGCAACGATGATGGATCACCAGAAGGAGGCGGCCGAATCCGGCTACTGGCCGCTCTACCGGTACGACTCGGCTGCCAGCGCACTCGGACAACCCGGGATGCGGCTGGACAGCCGGAAGCCGACGATCCCGTTCCGCGAGTTCGCCAAGAACGAGGGACGCTTCGCCATGCTGACCCGCTCCAATCCGAAACACGCCGAGGAACTCACCCAGCAAGCACAGGACGACATCGACAACCGGTGGCACCTGTACGAGCAGATGGTTCACGTCGAGCGAACCGCCGTCTTCGAGGAGACCGAAGAATGACCGTCGACATCACCACACGCTATCTGGGACTGGAACTCGCCAACCCGCTGGTGCCCTCGGCCGGGCCGTTGACGGGCACGATCGACAGCCTTCTCGAGTTGCAGGAAGCGGGCGCCGCCGCGGTCGTCCTGCCGTCGCTGTTCGAAGAGCAGATCGAGCACGACGCCATGGAGGCGCACCACTTCTTCGAGTACGGGGCCGAGATCTCGCCCGAGTCGTCCACCGGCTACCTGCCGGAGTTCGACGCCTACAACGCCGGGGCCGACAACTACCTGGACACGCTGCGCCGCGCCAAGCAGGAGCTGACGATCCCGGTGATCGCCAGCCTCAACGGTCAGTCGAAGGGTGGGTGGACCGCCTATGCCCGGCTGCTGGAGGACGAGGGTGCCGACGCCCTCGAACTCAACGTGTACCGGGTGGCGGCGGACACCGAGAAGGGCGGCAAGGAAGTCGAGCTCGAGTACCTCGAACTGGTCGAGGCGGTTCGCAAGGCGGTATCGATCCCGCTGGCGGTCAAGGTGAGCCCGTACTTCTCGTCGATGGCCAACATGGCGGTGCGCCTCTTCGGCGCCGGCGCCGACGGGCTGGTGCTGTTCAACCGCTTCTACCAGCCGGACATCGACCTCGACGAGCTGAAGGTCGTCCCCGACCTGGTGCTGTCGAACCCGGTGAACATGCGGCTGGCGTTGCGGTGGATGGCAATCCTGAAGGGCAGGGTGAGCGGTTCGCTCGCCGCCAGCTCCGGGGTGCACACCGGTGAGGACGTGGTGAAGCTGATCCTCGCCGGGGCGGACGTCACCATGATGACGTCGGCGCTGCTCAAGTACGGGGCGGGCCATCTGGCGACGGTGCTGTTCGACATGGAGTCGTGGTTCGCCGACCGCGAGTACGACTCGATCGAACAGGCGAAGGGAAGTCTCAGCCAGCGGTCCAGCACCGACCCGGCCGGCTACGAGCGCACCAACTACATGCGCACCCTGGTGTCCTACAGCTCCCCGGTCTGAGCGGAGGATGGCGGCTCAGCCGCCCTCCGCTCTGGTCGTGCACGGCTCGTAGCGTTCCGCGGCGGCGATCGGGTCGACCATCCTCCAGATGGTGACGTCGGCATCGATCGCCTGTGGCTCGTAGGCCGCGTCGAGCACGTCGGTGATGCGGTCCCAGGATCCCACGGAGAAGCGGTCCTCGAGCCTCGCGTCGCTGACCACCATGTCGGGCGGGGCGGGTGGCCCTTCGAAGTACCCGAACGTGTTCTCGAGGCAGAGGAATGGCCGCGGGAAGACCATGACGGTCTTCCTGCCGGAGAGGCGTGCAAGCGTGTCAGGTGAGGTCGACAGCGCCGCGTCGGGAGCGGCGGATGCCTCCTGGTAGACAGCCCGGACGGTCGGATCAGCTGAGACATCGAAGACGCCGGCAAGGTCGGGAGCCCAGAGCCCCCATGTGAGCACCAACAACAC
>CAZQUB010000102.1:4224-6484 GCA_964596225.1 uncultured Acidimicrobiaceae bacterium | reverse complement strand
GAGTAGCCGAGGAACCCGTTGGCGATCGCCAGGACCAGCATGGTGAGCCCGATGATCCAGTTGAGCTCACGCGGCTTGCGGAACGCCCCGGTGAAGAAGATGCGGCCGAGGTGGAAGACGATGGCGGCGATGAACACCAGGGCCGCCCAGTGGTGGATCTGGCGCATCACCAGCCCGGCCCGCACCGAGAAGCTGATGTCGAGCACCGAGGCGTAGGCGGACGACATGCTCGCTCCCTGCAGGGGCACGTAGGAGCCGTGGTACACGGTCTCGGCGGCGGACGGCACGAAGAAGAACGTCAGGTAGATGCCGGTGAGGACCAGCACGATGAAGCTGTAGAGGGCGATCTCCCCCAGCAGGAACGACCAGTGGCTGGGGAACGCCTTGCGGAGCTGGTGGGTGAGCATCGAAGCCCCCCCGACCCGGTCATCGACCCAGCGGACGAGTCGGCGGATCATGACGGACGGTTCCAGAATCCGGCCCCGACCGGGGCGCTGAGTTCACCGGCCGCGACGAGGTACCCGTCGGCGTCGAGTTCCAGCGGGAGCTGCGGCAGCGGGCGGGCGGCAGGCCCGAAGACGGGGCGGGCGGCGTCGAGCACGTCGAACCCGGACTGGTGGCACGGGCACAGCAGGATGTTGGTCTCCTCCTGGAAGAGCCCGACCGGGCACCCGGCATGGGTGCAGATCTTCGAGTAGGCGATGTGCCCGTCGGGGGCCCAGCCGGTCCGGTCCGGCGCCAGATGCAGCTTCTCGGGCCGGACCCGAAGCAGGATCGCGATCGAGTCGGCCCGGTTCATGCTCCCCTCCGGCCACACCGTCATGATCCCGCCGTCGGCGAGGGTGTCGAGCGAGACCGGGTCTCCCCGCTCGTCGACGAGGCGCACTCCGCGCTTCCACGCCGTGGTGAACAGGGCATCGCCCGGGCTCGGGCCCAACGACCGCAGCGGGAAGATCGCGGCGAAGCCGAGCCCACCGACCGCGGCACCCAGCATCCAGCGCAGGGCGCGGCGGCGGCTCGGGTCGCCGTCGCCGGCGGACAGGTCGTCGACCACCAAGGCCCGGTCCTCCTCGGGGGAGGGCAGTGGGTGCCGCTCCTCCACCTCGGGCATGTCGCCCAGGATCTGATGCGCCCAGATCACCAACCCGACGCCGAGCGCTCCCAGCGACAAGGCCAGCAGCGCCCCCTCCACCTGTGGCTGGCCGCCGAGCACGTAGGTGACACCGAGGCTCACGGACCCGAGAGCGGTGATGGCGAACGCCACGATGACCTTGGTCTCAGCTCGCATTCGGTTCCCCTTCCTCCCCGCCGTCCAGGATGGCTTCCACGCGGCCCCGACCCTCGATCCACCAGGCGCCGCCGACGAAAGCGACGATCCCGACCAGCCAGGCGACCGCACCCTCCGTGACCGGTCCCCACCGGCCCAGCGACCAGCCACCCGGATTGAGGGGCTGCTGGAGTTCGAGCACGTAGGCGATGACGGCATCGAGCTGATCCGGGGTGATGGTGTCCTCCCCGAAGCGTGGCATCGCCCCCGGGCCGGAGCGGACCGCGGCCGCCACCTCGAGGGCGCTGACGTCGAAGAGGTTCGGGGCGTTGCGCACCGTGATGTCGAGTGTGCCGGAGGCGACCGCGGTGAGGGCGCCACCCACGCCGGCGGCTCCGTGGCAGGCGGCGCAGTTGAGGCGGAACAACTCCCCGCCGGTCGTCATCTGGGCCTGATCGGGGTGGACCTCGGGCAGCGCCGGGCCAGGCGCCAGCTCACCGACGTAGGCGACGACGGCGTCGATGTCTTCCGGGGACAGCTTGGCGGGTCCCCGCTTGATCGGGTCGGTGGGGCGCTGCAGTGGCATCCGTCCCGTCTCCACCCACCAGTAGGCGGAGGCCGCTCCCTCACCCTGGAGGGTGGGGCCCCAGGCGGTGCCGTTGCCGTCCTCGCCGTGGCAGCGGGCACACTCGCCGGTGTAGACCTCCTCGCCGCGACTCTGAGGATCGACGGTCTGCGCCACCGCGGCGACCGCCGGCGCGAGGATGGCGGCGGCGAACCCGGCGGCGGCGATGGCGGCGGCGAGACGGCGGGTCACAACACACCCCGCTCGGCCAGCCGGCCGCTGGTGCGTTCCACCTTCTGAAGCCACCGCAACCCCATCATCACGGACACTACGAGAAACACGAGACCGGTGGGAATCCACATGACCAGGCCGGCGATCTGCTGGTCGAAGACCGGGTCGACCCCGTGGGCGGTGGCCCGGGCGGCGTA
>CAZQUB010000102.1:1411-4124 GCA_964596225.1 uncultured Acidimicrobiaceae bacterium | reverse complement strand
GTGGCCGTCATCGCCTCACCCGCAGCGCGACACGAACGACGGTGACGCTTCCAGCAGCATCAACAGGGTGAACAGGATCGCGGAGATGACGCCGGTGAGGCCGAGGAATGCCGTCGCACCGATCGGGTCGACGCGATCATCGCTGTTCTTCGTCTCCCGTTTCCACAGACGCCACGAGACCACGCCGGACCAGGCGGTGGCCGCCACGAACACCAGGGTGATGGCCCAGGTGATCACTGCCAGGCCGGTGAGCGGACCCAGCCACGAGTCGAGCAGGCTGCGGTGGCCGCAGGCGAACTCGGAGAGGAGCCAGCCGACGACGAGGCGCACGAACCAGGCGATCGGACCCACCACCACCCCCACCCAGCGGCGCCACCGGGCCGGCGGAGCGGTGAGGAGGTCGGGGGGCGCCGTGGGTTCGGTCATGACGCCAGATGCTCGAACACGTAGAGAGAGCCGAACACGAAGATCCAGACGATGTCGACGAAGTGCCAGTACAGGAAGCTGAGCCGCACCGGCAGGTGACGCTCCGCGTTGTAGCTGGCGTGGCGCAGGTCCCAGATCGACACCGTCAGGATGAACACCAGACCGACGACGACGTGCAAGCCGTGGAAGCCGGTGATCGTGTAGAACAGCGAGCCGTAGACGTTGGTGGAGGGGGTGAAGCCGGCCTGACTCCACTCGTACATCTGCACCGAGACGAACGAGGCACCCATCACCAGCACCATCCCGCTCAGCAGGTGGAAGCGGGAGCGGGCCCCGGAGCGGAGTGCCCGCTCCGCCGCGATCGCCACCGCGCTGGAACTCAGCAGCAGCACCGTGTTGGGGATGGCCAGTCCGAGGGGGGGAATCTCGACCCCGCCGACCGGCCATTGCGCCGAGTTGGCGCGTACGAAGAAGTAGGAGCTGAGCAGCGCTGCGAAGAACGTCGACTCGGTGGCGATGAACATCATCGTGCCCCACCAGGCGAGGGGGCGGTGCCCCTCCTCGACGCCGACCGGCAACGCGTGGACGTCCAAGCCGGAATCCCCGAAGCGGGTGTCGCTCATGGCTTCCTCCCTTGCCGCCACCAGCCGAGCAGTGTCGCCACCACGGCCACCGCCCCCACCGCGGCGATCAGCTCGGCGGAGAACAGGAATCCGTAGAAGAGGATGAGGAGCGACAGGGCCAGGGCCAGCGGCAGGTGCGACGTGCCGGGCATGACAACGAGCTGATCGGGGGACCCTTCCACCATGGTGGTGATGATCACCTCGTGGTGCTCAGCGGCCAGGGCGGGCCCGTCCCACTTCTCGAGCCGTTCCCGGTCCCGCCGGTCCCACAGCGGATGGCGGGAACGCACCGGGACGAACGCCGGGAAGTTGTACGGCGGAGGAGGTGACGTGGTGGCCCACTCCAACGTGTCGGCACCCCACGGGTCGTTGCCGGCGGGGGCGCCGTGCCGGATCGTCCCGACCAGGTCGATGATCAAGACGAGCACCCCGGCGGCGGTGAGGAACGCCCCGATGGTGGCGGTCATGTTGTACGGGTCCCATCCCAGGCCACCCAGGTAGGTGTAGACCCGGCGGGGCATCCCGAGCAGGCCGGCGATGTGGAGGGGGAAGAACGTGAGGTGGAACCCGCCGAAGATCAGCCAGAACGACCATTTCCCGAGCCGAGGGTTCGAGAGCCGTCCCGACATCTTGGGTAGCCAGTACAGCAGGCCCCCGAGGATGGGGAACACCGAGCCGCCGAACAGGACGTAGTGGAAGTGGGCGACTACGAAGTAGGTGTCGGTCGCCTGCTGGTCGAACGGGACCGCCCCGAACATCACCCCGGTGAAGCCGCCGAGCACGAACGTGATGAGGAAGCCGAGCATGTACAGCATCGGCGGGGTGAGGCGCACCTTTCCCACCAGCATCGTCGCCAGCCAGGCGAAGATCTGGATCCCGCTCGGGACCGTGATCAGCACCGACGCCGCCCCGAAGATCGCCAGCGACACCGGAGGGAGCCCGGTGGCGAACATGTGGTGGACCCACACTCCGAAGCTGATGATGGCGGTGGACATCATCGCCAACGCCACCCACAGGTACCCGACGATGGGGCGACCCGAGAACACCGGGACGATCGTGGAGACGATCCCCACCGCCGGCAGCAGGATGATGTACACGTCGGGGTGGCCGAAGATCCAGAAGAGGTGCTGCCACAGCAGCGGGTTGCCGCCGGCGGCGACGTCGAAGAAGTGGAACCCGGCGAGGCGGTCGAGTTCGAGGAGCACGTTGGCGGTGGTGAGCACCGGGAGGGCGAAGACGAGGGCGAAGGAGGTGGCGAGCACCGCCCAGGCGAACAGCGGCATGTTGCTGATCGCCATGCCCGGGGCCCGCATCCGGAGGATGGTGACGATGAAGTTGATCGCCCCGACCGTGCTGGAGATGCCGAGCAGGATGATCGACAGGGCGTAGAAGTCGATGTTGAGGCCCTGGGAGTACTGCCGGTTGGCGAGGGTGACGTAGTTGAACCAGCCGTTGTTGGGGGAGGCGAAGCCCAGGATCGACGAGTAGAGGAAGACCCCGGCGGACAGGTAGATCCAGTAGCTGACGGCGTTGAGGCGGGGGAACGCCATGTCCCTGGTGCCGATCATGAGCGGCACCAGGTAGTTGCCGAACCCGGCGAGCATCGGCGTGGCGAAGAAGAAGATCATCGTGGTGCCGTGCATCGAGAAGAGCTGGTCGTACAG
>CAZQUB010000102.1:0-1311 GCA_964596225.1 uncultured Acidimicrobiaceae bacterium | reverse complement strand
GGCTCGGCGATGACGAGCATCTGCATGTTGGCGTGCTGGACGCCGCAGAACTCGGCGCAGACGCCGCGGTAGGTGCCCGCCTCGTCGGCGGTGAGCACGATCTCGTTGACCTTCCCGGGGATCAGGTCCCGCTTCGGACCGAGCTGCGGCACCCAGAACGAATGGATGACGTCGCCGGAGGTCAGCTCGACCCGGATGTGCTCGCCGACCGGGATGTGGATCTCGTTGGCGGTGACGGCGTCGCTGCCCGGGTACTGCACCTCCCACCACCACTGGTAGCCGGTGATGTGAATGGTGAGGGCGTTGCTGGGGAGCTCGTTGGGGTCGGCGAGGGCGTTGATGTCGACGAGGACGACGGAGAAGAGCGAGACGAGCACGATGGCGGGGAGGATGATCCCGCCCCAGATGACGAGCCGTTCGCCACGGCGCGTCGCCTCTGCCGCCTCGTACACCTTCTTGCGGCGGCGCAACGCCATCACCAGCAGGGTGACGACGATGGCGAACACCACCGTCGCGATGCTCAACAGGAGCCACCACAGCCGGGAGATGCGGGCGGCGTCGGCCGACTTGGTGTCGAGGATGGACGGCGAGGTGCTGCTGCAGCCCGCCCCCGCCAGCGCGGCCACGGCGAAGAATGCCAGGAGACGGCGCGCGCGCACGCGGGCCTGCCTTCCGGGGGTCCTTGCCATGTATCCCCTTCTCCTTCGGGTCGCACGCGGGTGACCGTCGGCGGGCTTCTACCCCGACGGGTCTCTTTCTACACCTTCGGTCCCGGCGATGGCGGAAAGGGACGCCGGCCCGCTGACGGTTGGCGGGCAGCGGGGCTCGGGATCGACCATCATCGGGGAAGTCGCGACCCATGAGGAGAGAAGAGGCGCCGATGGCACACCGCTTGCAGTACTTCGTCGGGGGTGAGTGGCGGGACACCACCAGCGGTGAGTACTACCCGATCACGAACAGCAGCACCGGCGAGGTGATGGCCGAAGCGCCTCGCTGCACCGCCGAGGAAGTCGACGCTGCGGTGGCGGCGGCGGTCGCCGCCTATCCGGCGTGGCGGGACACGCCCGTCACCACCCGGGTCCAGGTGATGTTCCGGCTCAAGGCGTTGCTGGAGGACAACCTCCACGACCTCGCCGTGCTGCTCTCCACCGAGATGGGCAAGACCTACACGGAGGCACGCGGCGACGTGCTGAAGGCGATCGAGGTGGTCGAGCTGGCGTGCGCGGTTCCCGTGACGATGCAGGGTGACTCCCTCATGAACGTCTCCGACGGCTACGACACCGTCACCTACCGGGAGCCGCTCGGGGTCTT
>CAZQUB010000101.1:0-6587 GCA_964596225.1 uncultured Acidimicrobiaceae bacterium | reverse complement strand
GTCGACCCCGGCGTCGATGATCTGCTGGGTGAGGGCGCCCTCGTACTCGTTGGGATAGGGAACCCGGAAGCTGGTACTGGCGCCGGTGGCGACCGAGTCGGGGGTGAGTTCGCCGATCAGCTCGTCGGACTTCGTCTTCATCGTCACCGAGGCGACGTGGTGCTCGGCGAGGGCGGTCTGGAACTCGGGCAGGGTGAGTTGGGTCGGTTCCGTGGCACTGCTCACGAACGCGTTCACCGCCATCATGACGAGCACCACGATGGCGAGGTAGATGATGATGGTGCGTGCAGTCCGGCTCACGGATTCTTCCTGTTACTCGGTTCCCACTCGACGGCGCCCCATCATATGCGGTCGGGACCGCTATCCAAGACCGGCCGCGAGGCCTGGTTGTGCCGTCCGGCGCCGGTTCTCGGCCCGCGCGTGTTCCCTCGGGGTCTCGTCATCCCTCGTCCATCACCCCGATGTAGGGGAGGTTGCGAAGCTTCTCCCCGTAGTCGAGCCCGTACCCCACCACGAACCCGGGTGGGATGTGGAATCCTTCGTAGCGAACCTCGAGGGGTGGGCGCTCCACCCCGTCCTTGACCAGCAGGGCAGCGAGTTCGAGCGACGCCGGCACCCGCACCCGCAGGTTGCGCATCAGGTAGTTGAGGGTGAGCCCGGAGTCGATGATGTCCTCGACGATGAGGACGTGGCGGCCCGCGATCTGCTCGTCGAGGTCCTTGAGGATGCGCACCACTCCCGAGGTCTTGGTAGAGGCGCCGTAGGACGACACCGCCATGAAATCGAACTCGACGGGGAGCCGGACGTGGCGGGCGAGGTCGGCCATCACCATGAAGGCGCCCTTGAGGACCCCGACCATGAGCAGGTCCTTGCCCTCGTAATCGGCGGTGATGGCGGCACCCATCTCGGCGAGCTTGGCGTCGATGTCCTCCGCCGTGATCAGCACCCGATCGACCTTCATGGACCTCGCCTTTCCATCATCAGCTCCACGGCGCCTCCAACGGGATCGGAAGGCCGAGCCCACGCCGCCCTTCGTATCCCGGCCAGCCATGCAATCTTCCCACGGGCCTCGACCACCGGCCAACCGGGACGGAGACGGGTGGGGATGCCGGCCTCGGCGAGCGCATGGCGCACCGTCTTGTGGCCTCCGCCGATGTCGATCCGGTCGCCGTCCTGGGCGGATCGCACCAGCAGCCCGTCCCCGGCGACGGCCGGCCCGAGCCGGGTGCGGGACCGACCGAGCGGAGCCGGACCGGCACCGTCCGTCGTCGCGGCGGTGATGGTCCACTCCCCTGCTGCGATACGTCCCGGGACCGGGAGGGGATGCCGCGGGAACGCTCCGGGCGCGTCCGCCGGCCGGTGGATCGCCACGTGCGGTCCTTCCCTGGCCACCACCAGGCCGGCGCCGAGGTCCCCTGCCGCCGGGCCGTCGCCTGCCGCGGCGAGGACCACCGCCACCTGCCGGCTGTCTCCCGGGTAGGGAGGATGGGCGAGCCGGAGGGCGCGGCGCACCACGCGGGACGCCACCGCCGGGGAGGCGGTCACCAGCGGCGCCACCGGGATCAGCACCGCGGCGCCATCCCGCCGCAGCGGCACCGCCGCCGCGAGGTCGTCGAGCGCCGCTTCGTCGTCCTGGAGGAGGTGGCCGGCGCGCGCCAGGGCATCACGGAGCTGCGGGTTGAAGCGCGCTTCCAGCAGCGGGATGATCTCGTGGCGCAGCACATTGCGGCGGGCGGCCCGGTCGTCGTTGGCGGGATCGTCGACGAACGGCAGCTCGAGCCACTCGGCGAGGTCTCTCAGCTCCGCCCGCGAGAAGTCGAGGAGGGGGTGCACCAGGGCGCTGCGCCCCGGGGTGATACCTCCGAGCCCGGCGGTGCCCGAGCCGCGCAGCAGGTTGGCGAGCACCGTCTCGGCGAGGTCGTCGCGCTGGTGCCCGGTGACGACCGCCGCTCCCGCCGCATCTCGTTGCAGAGCGGCGAGGCGGGCGAGGCGTGCCCTCCCCTCCGGTGACGATCCTGCGGGGATCGTCACCGCCACCACCGTCAGGTCGATGCCGAGGTAGGTGGCAATGGCGCCGGCCGCCTTCTCCAGCAGCGGGGAATCGGGCCAGCCGTGGTCGACGTGGCACGCCCGGAGCCGAGCCGGGCCGGCGACCCGGTGGCATGCCCACGCCGCCACCGCCGAGTCGGCGCCACCGCCGAGGGCGACCACCACGGGGCCGTCCGGGAGCGCCGCGGCCACCGCAGCCTCGACCGCGGCGGCCAGGTCCCTCAGGCGACGCGCTCGAGCCACAGCACCGGGTTTCCGATCTCGGCAAGCGTCGGCAGGTTCTCGGGACCCTGCCACACCGCGTCGAGGGCCGCCCAGGAGGCATGTTGCTCCACCCCCGAGACGAATTTCGCCCCCAACTCGTACTGGCGCAGCTTCATCTCGAGCCCGATGGCCCGCATGAACATCATGGCCCGGGGATCCTGGCGCCGCGCCATGAGCACCCGCGACATGCGCGCCTGGGTGACCAGCTCGCGGGCACCGATCCGGTCCATCACGACGTGGCCGTGACCTTCGAGCAGCGACATGAGCGCCTGGACCCGGTCGATGATCTCGCGCTGGTCGGGCGAGGCGAGCAGCCCGAAGAGGCCCTTCTCGTCGAGCAGGGGACGGCCCTCGGCGGAGGCGGCCTTCATCTCCTGGCGCACCCGGGTGATCCGGCCCGATTCCGGCTTGGCGGAGGCGACCAGCTCGTCGACGAGCCCGAGGAAGTAGTCGCGCATCCACGGCACCGCCATGAACTGGAGCCGGTGGGTGCACTCGTGGAGCGCCACCCAGAAGCGGAACTCGTCGGGCCGGAACTCGTGCTGACGCTCGATGGCGAGCACGTTGGCGCCGACGAACATCAGGGTGTCGCCGCTCTCCCCGTCGGCGGTGGGGAGGACCAGCTCGTACTGGCCGAGGACCCGCCGAGAGAGCAGCCCGAGGACCGCGCCCAGTTCGGCGGCCATCAGCCGCCCGGCGACGGCGCGGCCGACCCCGCGGTGGCGGCCGAGGCGTTCCTCGACCGAACCCATGAGGATCGAGAAGGACGCCAGATTGGCGTGGGCCCACTGTTCCCGGGTCACGACGCTCACTTCGGGCGTCCCGGGGGCATGGAGGCCCGTCTCCTCTTCCACCAGGACGGCGGCCCGCTCCACGAACCCGGGGGCCTGGGCCGCGAAACGCGCCTCGTGGTAGGTGCCCTCCAGCGGGTAGCTCCCGGCGAAGCGGGCGGCGACCGACTCGGCGAGGTCCCAATTCACGGCGCTCATGCCCGCAACGTACTACGGGGCGGGAGCCGGTCGGGACGGAGCGGGTGGCGGGAAGCGGTGGGGATCGGGGGCGAGGACACCGTCACGGTGACGGATCACTCCGAGACGGTGTAGCGACCGCGCACCCGCACCAGGTAGAAGACGGCGGCGCCCGCCACCGACAGCACCCCGATGGCGACCACGGTGGGAGCCAGGAACCGGGCGGTCCATGGCTGCTCGGTCTCCTCGACCGACACCGGCGGCGCATCCACCGCGGGTTGCACCTCGTCGGCGGCACGGGCCGCGGCGACCGGGGAGGCGGGAAGGGCGTCGACCAGCGGACCACCCGGCATCACCAGCATGGCGAGGAACAGGAGTTGGGCCGCGGAGACGAGGACGCGTCGCATCATGACGGGGAGACTAGTGGAGCGTCCCTCGGCACCATCGCGTCATCGTCGGGCTCCGGCCGGGCCCGCCGTACCCGGGCGGTCAAGACTCGGGAACGACCCTCCCCCGCAGGCGCGGGAATCGAGTCGGAGCGTGGGCGAAGCAGTACTCGCGTCTGTTGTAGCGGGAGAGGAGGGTGTCGCATCCGTCCTTGGCGCAGCTGCGCTGCTCCCCGGCGGCCTTGGGGGCTCTGCTCCCCCCCATGATGCGCTTCCCCTTGAGCACGTGGTCAGGCATGGTGTTCGAATCTCACTCCTCGGGGAGAGACCCCCGGTCAGGATGTTTCTTGGGCTTCTTGCTCGATCAACGCATGAAGCCGGTCGAATAGTTCCGGTGGCGCCTCGTCGCAGCCACGCTCCCGGATGACCGCCTTGAGCTTCGATTCGAACTCGAATGCGCCGCAGCAGTAGTCGCAGCGGCGGAGGTGCCACCGGATCCGCATCCGGTGCGCCCACGTCAACTCCTCGTCGAGGTAGTTGTAGACGTACTCGATAGCGTGTTCACACCCAGAGCTCATGAGCCCGATCCAGTCAAACCGCGTTCTTCAGCCAGAGACCACAACTTCTGTTGGAGCGCTTTTCTTCCACGATGGAGCCGCGACATCACGGTGCCGATCGGGATGTCGATGATCTGCGCGATCTCCTTGTAGGAGAAACCTTCGACGTCGGCGAGCAGAACCGGGAGGCGGAAGTGCTCCGGGAGCGACTCCAGCGCCTCCTTGACGTCGGTGTCGACGATCTGGTCGAGCACCGAATCCTCGGCGCTGGGCTCGGCGCCCGTCTCCTCCCCGAGCCGGCGGTACAGGTAGAAGTCCTGCAGGTCTCCCAGCTCGACCTCGCTGGGACGGCGCTGCTGTTTGCGATACCGGTTGATGTAGGTGTTGGTGAGGATGCGGTAGAGCCACGCCTTGAGGTTGGTGCCCTCCTTGAAGGTGTGGTAGGCGCGGTAGGCCTTGAGGAAGGTCTCCTGAACGACGTCCTCTGCGTCTGCGGGATTACGGGTCATCCGCAGCGCCGCCGAGTAGAGCTGCGGGGCGTACTGCATCGCATCCCGTTCGAAGTTCGCTTGCTCCGCCATCAGCCCGATCTCGATGTGTGTTCGGCCGCTCCTCGGCGGCCCGATCCCCCGCGTGGTCATCGGCGCCGCACCCCGCGCACGGGGGTCGGGCGATCGTCCCACACCCTGGATGCCGACCGATGGTCGACGAGACGACACTACTCGGTGGCGGGGTACACTGCCCGCCATTCCGCCGGAGTAGCTCAGTCGGCAGAGCGACGCACTCGTAATGCGTAGGTCAGGGGTTCGATTCCCCTCTCCGGCTCCATCCGAAACTCGAAGTTCGGCACGGTCTCGGCGATTCCGAGGACCCATCGCCACCGCCCTGCGGCCGCGGCAGCTTTCGAATGCCGCCAGTCGAGACGCAATGGCGTCTCGGTAGTGTGCGCAGGTGAGCGCGTTTGCCGACGCGATCGGCGGCTACGAGACGGTGGTGAGCGAGGAGTTCGACGGGTCCGAGCTCGACCGGACCAGATGGCTGCCGTTCTACCTGCCCCAGTGGGCGGGACGCGACCGTTCCCGAGCCCGCTACCGGCTGACCGGACGGCAGCTCGAGCTGTTCATCGCCGACGATCAGCCCGTGTGGTGCCCCGCCGCCGTACCAGGCATGCGGGTGTCCTCGGTGCAGACCGGCTGCTTCTCCGGTCCAACCGGATCGACCGTCGGCCAGCACCGCACGGATGAGCGCATGACGGTCGTGGAGGCACAACCGACCGAACGGCTCCTCACCCCCCTCTACGGAGCCATCGAGATGCGGGCCCGCTGGAGACCCCATCGGGGGCACATGGTGGCCCTGTGGATGATCGGTTTCGAGGATCGGCCCGAGCGTTCGGCCGAGATCTGCATCTGCGAGATCTTCGGGGCGGAAGCCGCCCCCGATCGCGCCTCGGTCGGCGTCGGCCTCCACCCCTTCGGCGACCCCGCCATCGTCGACGATTTCGAGAAGGTCGCGGTGTCCATCGACGTCTCGGAACTCCACGATTACGCGGCCGTCTGGACCGCCACCGATGTCACGTTCTTCGTGGACGGCGAGGTGATCAAGCGCTCGGAGCAGGCACCGCAGTACCCGATGCAGCTCATGCTGAACATCTACGACTTCGGCACCGGCACCGGACTTCTGCAGGCGCACCCGTTCATCGTCGACCGAATCCGCGTCTCCGAGGCGATACGCCGCCCATAGGCCTTGGGCACCGATCACCCGGTCCTGTCGTGACGCCCGTTCGTAGACCCGTCATTTCCAGTCGGCGGCGCGCCACGCGGTGTACTCGTCGGCGAACCCGATCATCAGCAACGGGAGCAACCCGCCGGTGAACACGCCCGCCGGCGGGACCACCACCAGCAGCAGGAACGTGTAGAGCACGGTCACCACCACCGCCCACACCCGCCGCCGCACCACGCGGGTGAAGTCGGGACGGTTGAGGGTGAGGGCACCTCCGCCCGCGAAGCCCGCGGTGGCGCCAAGGGCCGGCGAGAGCAGTCCGACCGAGAGGCCGAGCACGATGAGTATGCCCATCGACTGCAGCACCCGCTTCGGGAAGTCCGTGTTGCGGGAGATGATCCCCACCGCCACGAAGACGAACGGCGCCAGAGCCAATCCCGCCCCGACCAGGCCCACGTTGACCTGGACCGTGTCGCCCTCGGGCACCGCGAACGCGGCCGCGTACAGGAAGTAGCTGAACGCCATCACGATCGTGCCGATCGCGATCGCGAGCCAATTGCGCCGCCGCCAGCTCTCCGTTTCCGGCGTGTCCACCTGTGGCGAGACCTACCCCTTCACCGATCCGGCCGTCAGGCCCCGGACGA
>CAZQUB010000100.1:0-6682 GCA_964596225.1 uncultured Acidimicrobiaceae bacterium | reverse complement strand
TCATGGGCTACGAGGCCATCTCCCGGGCCGGCTGGCTGATCGAGCAGCTGTGGCGGGGCATCCAGCACGGCGACATCGACCCCTACCCCAATCTGGGTCGGGCCCTCGAGGCTCTCGCCAACACCCTCCCTGCCGCTGCCAAGGCCGATCCCGACACCGGGACTCCCGAGTTGATGGAGGCGATCGCCCAGCTCAACCGGGTCAGCGGCGTCGGTGACGACGACCCCACGCCCCCCGCACCGCCGCCTCCCCCCACGCCGTCGTCACGATCCAACCCACCCCCGCCGGCTCCGTCCGGGCCGCCACCGGCTCCCGAGGGCTCGGCAGGCGGCGCCTCCGGGCCCTCTGATGATGTTGGGGTCTCCGAGGAAGCAGCCGAAGACGACACCAAGGGCGCCACCGTGGTGCCGCTCCCCGGCGCCTTCGAGGCCGTCCGTGCCCCGGAGATGCCGATCGGGATCGACCAGAAGCCGGCTCCATCCGCCGGGTCCGCCGACGGCTCCGCCATCGGGATCGACGTCGACGGCGAAGACGCGGAGGACTGGGCCACCAGCGCCACCGTGAGCGGACCCGATCTCGGCGGTCTGCTCGGGGCCCTCGAATCCTGGGCCACCGGGCAGACGATGATGGTGAGCGCCGGGCGTCTCTACCGGCTCATCAACTACGTCGCCGGGGTCCGCATCGAGCTGCAGGCACTCGCCAAGCGGCTCGGGGCTGCGACCGGTGACGATGTCACCGAGGAGTACGTCGGCGGGGTCTGCCGCGACATCGAGACCATCGCCGACACCGCCGTGGAGCTGGAGGCCGATGCCCTCGGCCTTGCCGCGGTGCCGGTCAAGGAAATGACCAACACCCTGCCCCAGCTCGTGCGCTACCTCTCCAAGAAGCTCGGCAAGGAAGTCCGGTTCGAGGTGGTCGGCGACCAGGACCTCGCCCTCGACCGTCAGGTGCTCGACATCGTCGCCGACCCGATCCGCCAGCTCATCGTCAACGCCGTGTACCACGGGGTCGAGATGCCGGCCGACCGGGAAGCCCTGGGCAAGCCCGCCACCGCGCTGGTTTCGCTCACGATGACGATCAAGAACCACAAGCTCGAGATCGTGGTCAGCGACGACGGCGGCGGTATCAACTGGCCTGCGGTACGGCTCGCCGCCGTCGAGCAGGGTTACTACGACTCCTCCGACCCGAGCGATCCCGAGAAGCTGCAGCCCATCCTGTTCTTCCCCGGGTTCTCCACCGCTCCCGACAGCGAGCTGGGCTCGATCGGGTCGGGTCTCAGCAACGTCGCCGAGGCGGTCGAGTCGCTCTACGGGCGCATCAGGCTCGAGTCGAGCGACACCGGAACCACCGTGACCATCGTGGTGCCCACCACCAGGGACCTGCAGCGGGTGCTCATCGTCGACGCCGGCAACATGAAGTGGGGGATCCCCGAAGCCGCCATCGACGAGGTGGTGCCGGTCGCCGACGCCAAGGTCACCACCGGCGGCGGCGGTCGCCGCACCCTCCTCATCGAGGATCAGGAGCACCGGGTCGTCAGCCTCGCCGACCTGGTCGGCGCCACCGATCCCCGCCCCGAAACCAAGTTCGTGCGGCTCTCCCACCGGATCGGGTGTGCCGCCGTCGGCGTGCAGCGGGTACTCGGCGTCCGTGAGGTCGCCGCCAAGGAACTGGGCCCGCTGCTCGCCGGCCCCTCCCACATCACCGGCGCCGCCCTGCTCGGCGGCGGTGACGTGGTGCTGCTGCTCGACGCCGGATCGCTGGTGCAGCGGTCCCAGGACGTCCCGCAGCCGCTCACCCCGGGCGCCAGGGTGCTGGTCGTCGACGATTCGCAGGGTGCCCGTGCCGTCGTCTCGGGGGCGCTCGCCTCCAGCGGCTTCACCACCAGCGTCGCCGGCAGCGCTGCCGAAGCGCTCGAAGTCCTCGCCGAACAAGAGGTCGACGCACTGGTGGTCGACTTCTCCATGCCGAACGAGGACGGCGTCGAGCTGGTGCACCAGGTGCGAGAGAAGTACGAGGGGCTGCCCATCATCATGCTCTCCGGCGTCGCCACCCCCGAGGATCAGGAACGGGCCGTGGCAGCCGGCGTCGACGCCTTCTTCAACAAGGCCGACTTCCGTGAGGGCGCCCTCGCCGAAGCGCTGCGCGCCACCATCGAATCGGCCGCGGCTCACAAGGGAGCGGCGGTCGGATCATGAAGATTCTCGTTGCCGACGACAGTGCCGTGCTCCGCAGAGGCGTGCGCCGCCTCCTCGAGAAGGGCGGGTTCGACGTGGTCGAGGCCGAAGACGGTGTCGACGCCATCACCCGCTTCTACGAGCAGCAGCCGGACTTGGTCCTGCTCGACCTCTCCATGCCCCGCCTCACCGGCTACGTGGTGTGCCGTCTCATCAAGGAGGATCCGGTGCTGGGCCACATCCCGGTGCTGATCCTCACCGGCCGCGACGCCGCCGAGGACCGCTACTGGGCGGACCGCTCCGGCGCCGACGGCTACCTCACCAAGGACACCCTCGGCGAAGGCCTGGTCCAGATCGTGGAGCAGACCCTCGCCACCAGCGCTCTCACCGATTTGAACCGAAGCGTGGGTGACGCCCCCGCGCTGGGGGAGACCGACGTGCTCACCCGGGTCTGTGAGATGCTGGACCGCAAGCTGTTCGAGGCGACCGTGATCAATGAGATCATCGAGATCGGCGCCAAGTCGCTCCGGTTCGAGGAGACGGTGGCGGCCATCATCGAGCAGCTCGGCCGCCTGGTGCGCTTCGACGTCGCCGGCATCGCCCTCTCGTCGGTGGGCCGCTTCTACGCCACCGCCCAGGTCAAAGTGAGCAACGCCGAGCTGGACGAGGTCGTCGGGCTCGCCAGCCGTCACCTGCGGGCCGCGGTCGGCCCCGACGAGGACCGGGGACTCGACATGATCCTGCTCGACGGCAAGGTCGACGACAGCGAACCGCCCCGCCGCCTCGGCTCGGTCTACGCCACCGCCCTGCTGGTCCACCGTGAGGTGGTGGGGATGCTGGTGCTGTCGTCCTTCAGCGCCGGCGCCTTCCCCGACCAGGTGATCCGCACCATGCGCACCATCGAATCGGCGGTGGCGACCATCGTCGACGCCGCCTACGCCTACGAGGAGACCGTCACCGCGGCGGCCCGGGCCAACCTGTCGGCGCTGTCGGGCTTCTGACCCGCGGCCTGCCGCTCCGCCCTCGACTTACCGCCGTGTAGTTCACCGGCGGCGGGTTCGTATAATCGGCTTCCCGATGCCGGATTCCGATCTCCTCGAGAACCTCAATCCCGCCCAGCGCGAGGCGGTCGCCGCCGTGGACGGCCCGATGCTGGTGCTGGCCGGCGCCGGGTCCGGCAAGACCCGGGTGCTGACCCGCCGCATCGCCCACCTCATCCGCGACCGCGGGGTGTCGCCGTACGCCATCCTCGCCATCACGTTCACCAACAAGGCGGCCCAGGAGATGAAAGACCGGGTGGCGGCACTCGTCGGCCCGGTGGCCCGCAACATGTGGGTGTCGACGTTCCACAGCGCCTGCTCCCGGATCCTGCGGCGGGAGGCGCACCGCCTCGGCTACCGCTCCTCCTTCTCCATCTACGACCAGGCCGACTCGTTGCGACTGGTGACGATGTGCATCCGTGACCTCGATCTCGACTCGAAGCAGTTCCCGCCCCGCCGCATCCACGCCACCATCTCGAAGAACAAGAACGAGCTGGTCGACTACGAGACGTTCGCCCGCCGTGAGCTGGGCTTCTACCACGAGCGGGTCGCCGACGTGTACCGGCTCTACCAGCAGCGGCTCGTCGAAGCGTCCGCCATGGACTTCGACGACCTGCTGATGGTGACCGTCGAGCTGTTCCAGGCCTTCCCCGATGTGCTCGCCGACTACCAGGAGCGGTTCCGCTACGTCCTCGTCGACGAGTACCAGGACACCAACCACGCCCAGTACGTGCTGGTGCGCCTCCTCACCGAACGCCACCACAACCTGTGCGTCGTCGGCGACGGCGACCAGTCGATCTATGCCTTCCGCGGCGCCGACATCCGCAACATCAACGAGTTCGAGAAGGATTTCCCCGACGCCCGCATCGTGCTGCTGGAGCAGAACTACCGCTCCGCCCAGACGATCCTCGACGCCGCCAACGCCGTCATCGTCAACAACCAGTTCCGCAAGCCGAAGCGGCTGTGGACCGACGCCGACGAAGGGGAACCGGTCGTCACCTACGAGGCCGAGGACGAGCAGGACGAGGCCGCCTTCGTCGCCGAGCAGGTGGGGGAGTTGAAACGCCGGGGACGCTCCCTCAGCGACGTCGCGGTGTTCTACCGCACCAATGCCCAGAGCCGGGTGGTGGAGGAGATGCTGGTCAAGTACGCGGTGCCCTACCAGGTGGTCGGCGGGCTCAAGTACTACGACCGACGCGAGGTCAAGGACGTGCTCGCCTACCTACGGGCCGTGGTCAATCCCGACGACGTGGTGGCGGTGAAGCGCATCGTCAACGTGCCGAAGCGGGGGATCGGCGCCACCAGCATCGCCCACCTCGACCGTCAGGCGGAACGGGAGAAGATCGCCTTCCACGAGGCGTTGCGGTCCGCCGCCGACAACCCGGCGCTGTCGTCCCGGGCGCAGCGGGCCGTCGCCGAGTTCGTGGCGCTGCTCGACCAGCTGGGGGCGGCGGCCACCGGCGGGCCCCGTGCCGCCCTCGAGGCGATCCTCGCCGAGACCGGCTATCTCGACATGGTGCGCTCCGAGCGCAGCATCGAGGCGATGGGGCGGGAGGAGAACCTCAAGGAGCTGGTGTCGGCGGCCGCCGAATTCGAGGAGACCGGGCCGGTGAGCCTGGGCCCGGCCGAGTGGGAGGAGCTCGACGGTCTGCGGCGGGTCGAGCTGTTCCTGGAGTCGATCAGCCTCGTCACCGACGTCGACTCGTACCAGCCCGACGAGACGGTCACCCTGATGACGCTGCACAACGCCAAGGGCCTCGAGTTCCCGGTGGTGTTCATCCTGGGGATGGAGGACGGCATCTTCCCCCACATGCGCTCCCTCGGCGACCCCACGGAGCTGGAGGAGGAGCGGCGCCTCTGTTACGTCGGCATCACCCGGGCGATGGAGCGGCTGTTCCTGACCCGGGCGTGGAGCCGCAACCTGTTCGGCACCAACAACTACAACCCGGCGAGCCGCTTCCTCGGCGAGATCCCGGACCGGCTCACCCACAAGGTGAAGCGGACCAGGAAGCCGGCGATGGAGACCAGCAGCCGCCGTCCCACCGTCGCCCGGACCGACCTCGCCGGAGGGGATCGGGTCCGTCACACCCATTGGGGCGCCGGCACGGTGCGGGAAGTCATCGGAACCGGCGACCGGGCCGAGGCGGTGGTCGACTTCGACCGTCAGGGCACCAAGACGCTGATGCTGGCCTGGGCGCCACTGGAGAAGGTCTGACGCCGTCCTCCGTGCCCGGAGGGCGGGAGGCGGCGACGACTAACCTCGGCTCGCAATGCCGACCCGCATCCTCATCGCCAAACCGGGTCTCGACGGCCACGACCGGGGCGCCAAGGTCGTGGCTCGCGCCCTGCGTGACGCAGGGTACGAGGTGATCTACACCGGCCTGCACCAGACCCCAGAGCAGATCGTCGATGCCGCCGTCGACGAGGACGTCGCCGCCGTCGGGCTGTCGGTGCTCTCCGGCGCCCACCTCACCCTGTTCCGGCGGGTGATCGACGGTCTGGAGGCTCGCGGCGCGGGCGACATCGTCGTGTTCGGGGGCGGCATCATCCCCGACGACGACATCGCGACCCTGCGGGACGCCGGTATGGCGGGGATCTTCACCCCGGGCACCCCGCTCGACGAGATCGTCGCCTGGGTGGGGAATCATGTGGGTGGCGACGGAGGACGCCAGGAATGAAGATCCACGAGTACCAGGCGAAACAGCTGCTGGCGGCCCGTGGGGTGGCGGTCCCGGTGGGCCGTCCCGCCCTCACCGTCGCCGAGGCGGCGGGTGCGGTGGCGCCGCTGGTGGAGGCGACCGGCAATCAGGTGGTGGTGGTGAAGGCCCAGATCCACGCCGGCGGCCGGGGCAAGGGTCGTTTCGCCGAGCATCCCGAGCTGGGTGGAGTCACCGTGGTCACCGCCGGCATCGATGGTGGGCTGGCCGCGGTCGAGGCGGCCGTCGCCGGCCTCGCCGATCAGATGCTCGGGTCGACCCTGGTCACCGTCCAGACCGGGCCCGGCGGCAAACAGGTGAGCCGGCTCCTCATCGAGCAGGGCATCGACATCGACCGTGAGCTCTACCTGTCGGTGGTGCTCGACCGGGCGGTGGGCCGCAACGTCGTCATGGCCTCCACCGAGGGGGGCACCGAGATCGAGCAGGTGGCCGCCGCCACCCCCGACAAGATCCTGCGCGAGGAGGTCGATCCCGCCTTCGGGCTGCTCGGGTTCCAGGCCGCCCGCCTCGCCGCCGCCCTCGGTCTCGACGGGGAGGCGGCCCGCAGCGGCGCCCGGCTCATGCAGCTCCTCGCCTCCGCCGCCATGGACCTCGACACCGACCTCATCGAGATCAACCCGCTGGTGGTCACCACCGGCGGGGAGGTGATGGCCCTCGACGCCAAGATGAGCTTCGAAGCCAACGCCCTCTTCCGCCACCCCGACGTGGTGGAGATGCGGGACCTCTCCGAGGAGAACCCGGCCGAGGTGGA
>CAZQUB010000099.1:0-6690 GCA_964596225.1 uncultured Acidimicrobiaceae bacterium | reverse complement strand
ACGAACCCAGGGCTCGGAGTCACGGTTCCCGTGTACTGGAACCCAGGGCTCGGAGTCACGGTTCCCGTGTACTGGAACCCAGGGCTCGGAGTCACGGTATCCGTGTACTGGAGCCCAGGGTTGGGAGCAGCGTGGGCGCCGGCGTGTCTGAACCGCGTTGCGGGACGTACCCTGATCACATCATGCGATGGCGGCGACACCCCGAACCTGAACCTCTCCCCGACTTGTGGCGGTGGGTGCTGCCGCGCAACGGCGCGGTGTGGAACGACCTCGGCCCCGAGCGCCGTCGGCGGCTCGAGGAGTTGACGCGGAGCTTCCTCGCCACCAAGGAGTTCGAGACGGCCAGTGACATGGCCGTCGACGACACGATGCGGGCGACGATCGCCGCCCATGCCTGCTTGCTCGCCCTCGATCTGGGCCTCGACGTGTACCGGGACGTACACAGCGTCATCGTCTACCCGACGACGGTGGTCAAGACAGGCGCCCACGCCGATCCCTCCCTGCCCGGAGCGCACCGCTCCTGCCCCACTCCCCTCGCCGGCGAGGCGATGCTGCACGGCCCGGTGGTGGTCACGTGGGACGCAGTGCGGTCGGGTGTCGCCCACCCCGAGCACGGGCGCAACGTCGTCTACCACGAGTTCGCCCACAAGATCGACATGCGTTCCGGAGAGGCCGACGGGATCCCCCCGGTGGGGACACGAGCCGACACCGTGCAGTGGGAACGGCTGATCGACGACACCTTGACGGCCGTTCGCACCGGATCCACTCCGGATCCGGCCCTCGGCTCGTACGCCGAGGTGAATGCGGCCGAGCTGTTCGCGGTCGCCACCGAGACCCTCTTCACCGTCCCCGCTGTGCTGCGGCACCACCATCCCGAGCTGTACCGCATGTTGCACGCCTTCTACCGGCCGGAGCCTTCCCGCTCCTGACCGGTCCGCCCCGGCAACAGCCTGCCCTCCCCGAGGCGTGCGATGGCGGCGTCGAGCAGATCCCGGGTCGCGGTGCCGAGGACGGTCCCGTCTCTCTCGACCAGCACGACCTTCCCGGTTTCGAGGGCGGTGATGACGGCGAACACCGTGTCGTCGGGATCGATGGTCACCGCGCCTTCCACCGAGGGGGCGCCGGCGACCCACGGCGTCATCACGTCGCGGGCCCGGATCGTGCTGATGCCGGCCGACTGCAACCCGGTAGGCACCCACCGCCCCCGCCGCAGCAGCTTCTCGGTGTAGATCGTCGCCGGCGCTATGTAGCGGCGCACCGCGTTGGCGCTGGCGGCCACGACGAGGAGGGGAACCGCGGCGGCGAAGTCGCCGGTCATCTCGGTCACCACCACGATCCCGGTGAGGACCGCCCCGGTGGTGCCGGCCACGGTCCCGGCCATGCCGCCGAGGGCGAACACGGTCGGATCGACGGAGAGACCGAGGCCGGCAAACGCGTGGCCGGCGATCCCGCCCACTGCAGCGCCCATGAACAACGATGGGGAGAAGACGCCTCCGGAGGCCCCGGAACCGAGGGTCAACACGGTCACCAGCCACTTGCCGCCGGCGAGTGCCAGCAGGATCCAGGGATTCGTGATGATCCCGCGCAACACGTCGGTGATGGTGGCGTACCCGACACCCTGGACGCTGTAGTCACCGAGCCAACGGAAGAACCCGTACATGGCGAGCCCGACGGTCGCCATCCCGACGACGTGGGCCAGGTAGGGGTTGCGGAAGCGGTGCTCGAAACGGTCCTCGGACCAGTAGAGGCCCCGGATGAACAGCGCCGACACCACCCCGACAACGGCCCCGGTGACCGCCAGTGCCAGGAGTGCCACCCAGGATGCCGACAGCGGTTTGACCTGTTCGAGATGCAGCACGGTGAAGGCGAGCTGGGATCCGAGCAGGGTCCGGGCGATGGTGATGGCGGCCGCCACCGACGCCGCGACGACGAGCAGGGCCCGGCCCGAGACGCGTACCAGCAACAGCTCGACGGCGAAGAGCACGCCCCCGAGCGGAGCGTTGAAGGTGGCGGCGATCCCTGCGGCGGAACCGGCCGCGATGAGGAGCTGCAGGTCGGCGGTGGAGAGCCGCCGGACCTGGCCCAGCGACGAGCCGAATGCCGATCCGATCTGGACGATCGGGCCTTCCCGGCCGACCGACCCTCCGGTCCCGATGGAGAGGGCCGAGGCGAGGGCTTTGATGACCGCCACGATCGGCCGGATCACGCCTGCCTGGTAGTGCACCGCGTCCATCACCTCGGGGACGCCGTGCCCTTTGGCTTCCGGGGCGTAGTGGGTGACCAGGTAGACGACGCCGAGGGCGCCGAGCACCGGCACCAGCACGACCGCGGCACCCCACGGGGACGCCGGGGTGTGGACATTGGCGTCGTACGAGGCGCTGAAGCGGCCGAGGAACAGCAGGTTGTGCACCACACCGATCAGCAGCCGGAAGAACCACGCTCCCAGACCGCCGGCGATGCCGACGACGACGCCGTACCCGACGATGACGGGGAGCGGACGGTTTCCCCGTCTCCGCCTTGGTGCGGGGTCGGCCGGGACAGGGGCGGAGGTCATCGCTTCGTGTCCTTGGGGAGCAGCATCCCGGCACCAAGTGCCACGACGAACCCTCCGATGGTGACGAGCATGGCGTTACGGGCAGCGCGGGCTGCGGCGTCATCGATCGACGGCAGCACGGCCGCGAGACTCGGATCGTTCCGCAGGGTGATGAGCGCCGTGCCGCCGCTGCGGGCGAGCGACTCGGTGACCTGGGCGACCTGCGCCGGCGGGAAAGAAGCGTTGGTTTCGAGAGTGGTGCGGACCCCGGAGGCGAGGGACATGGTGAGGATGGCGCCGACGAGCGCGACCCCGAACGTGGCGCCGAGCTGGCGAAACGTGCTCTGGGTTCCGGAGGCCTGACCGGAGAGGGGCGGCGGCACCTCGTCGAGGATGATGCTGGAGAGCTGCGCCTGGACCGAGCCGATGCCGAGTCCTGCCAGTGCCAGCCACGGGACGAGGTGCAGGCTGGAGGTGGTGGGTCCGATCACCGCCGCGGCGCCGGCGATGGCCACCATCAACATCACGACCCCGGAGAGAACGACGAAACGTTCCCCGCGGTGCCGGGCGACGCCTGCCGCGGCAGGCCCGCCGACGAAGGCGCCGGCGGCGAGGCCCATCAGGATGAGCCCCGCCCCCCATGCGCTGAGGCCGAGCACTGCCTGGAGGTAGAGCGGAAGCACGAAGACCAGTCCCAGCTCGCCGAAGTTGACGGCCGCTCCCGCGAGGTTACCGAACCGGAAGCCCCGCAACGCGAAGAGCTCCCAGGCGAGGTAGGTGTGCCGTCCGGCGGCCGCCCGGCGCCGCTCCCGGATCGCGAACGCGACCCCGGTGAGCACCGCCACCCCGAACGCGATCAGACTCTGCGACGGGCCGTGGGCCGGCCAGGTCCACGGGCCGATGGTGGAGAGCCTGATGGCGTGGATCCAACCGAATCGCTGGCCCTGCACCAGTCCGTAGGTGACCATGGCGAGCGTCAGCGCCACCAGCGAGCCCCCGGCGACGTCGATGCGTCCCGGACGCTTCCCGGTGGCCGATGCCTCCATCACGAGGAGGGCGGCCACCCAGATGATGATGCCGATCGGGACGTTGACGAAGAAGACGGCTCGCCAGCTCACGTTGGTGGTGAGCCATCCCCCCACCAGCGGACCGAGTGCCGCCATCCCGCCGATGACGGCACCCCACACGCCGAACGCGATGGGTCGGGCCCGATCGGTGAAGAGGGCGGTCAGGGTTGCCAGCGAGGCCGGGAGGATGAACGCTCCGGACACGCCCTGGAGGAGGCGGCTGGACAGGAGCACCAGGGGTCCGTGGGAGAGACCCGCCCCTACCGAGCCGAGGGCGAAGAGGGTGACCCCGATCATGACCATGCGGCGACCGCCGATCCGGTCGACCACCTGGCCCATCGGGATCAGCAGCGCGGCGAACGCCACGGTGTAGATGGTGGTGACCCATTCGGCCGTGGTGATGGAGAGCCCCAGGTCGGTGATCATCGTGGGCAGCGCCACGGCCACGACCGTGGCGTCGAGGATGATCATGGCGGTGGCGAACGCCACCACCGCCAGGGTGGCCCAGCGCCTCGTCCCTGCGTCAGGCTGCGCCTGAGATGCGGTGACCGTCACCGAGGACTCCATTCGTCGGGATCAGGCGCACCGTATCGGCCGGTGGCTGAGAATCCCGTGAGAGATGGGGAGGCATGCGGCCGGCGCGGCGCGTTGGACGGGAGGACGCACGAGTGCCACGTCAGTCGAGGACGAGCGGCGACAGCTTGCGAAGCTTGGTGAAGTCGTGCCGTGACGTCATGTGGCGGATCGAGCCCGTCTTGGCCCGCATCATGATCGAATGGGTGATGGCGCCATCCGGGACGAAGTGAACCCCGTCGAGGAACTCCCCTCCGGTGACGCCGGTGGCGGCGAACACGACCCGCTCGCCGTCCACCAGGTCACGGGTGGTGAGCACCTGCGTGAGATCGTGCCCGTGCTCGGCGGCGTAGGCCCGTTCCGTGTCGTCGCGGGGCCAGAGCCGGCACTGGATCTCGGCGCCGATGCAGCTGAGGGCGGAGGCGGCGATCACCGCTTCCGGAGAGCCGCCGATTCCGAGGAGGACGTCGATACCGGTGTCTTCGTCGGCGGTGGCGATGGCGCCGGCGACGTCGCCGTCGTGGATGAGCCGGATGCGGGCGCCGGCGGCCCGCACCGCGTCGACGTAGCGCTGGTTGCGGGGCCGGTCGAGGATGACGGCAGTGAGATCGTTGAGGTCCTTGCCGCGGGCCTTGGCGACCTGCCGCAGGTTGTGGTCGATCGGCGCTTCGAGGTCGACCTTGCCGGCCGCCTCCGGGCCGACCGCGATCTTCTCCATGTAGACGAGGCTCCCGGGGGCGTACATGGACCCTCGGGCCGCCATGCCGATGACGGCGATGGCGCCCGGGATCCCGGCGGCGGTGAGGGTGGTGCCGTCGACGGGGTCGACGGCCACGTCCCAGGCATCACCCCGTCCGGTCCCGACCTTCTCCCCGTTGGCGAGCATGGGGGCTTCGTCCTTCTCCCCTTCGCCGATGACGATGGTGCCGTCGATGTCGAGCGAGTTGAGGATGAGCCGCATCCCGTCGACCGCCGCCTGGTCGACGGCTTCCTTGTTGCCCCGGCCTTGCCAGCGGGCGGCGCCCATCGCGGCCGCCTCGGTGACCCGGGCCAGTTCGAATGCCAGATTTCGTTCCGGAACCTCAGCCATCAGGGACCTCCTCGGTCGCCGGGTCCACCGCTGACGGCAACCTACCTCGGCGGGGCGGGATACTCATCGCCGGTCGCCGCTCGCCCTTCAGGTGGGACCGGCGTCACGGGCGAGCTGCACGGCCTCGGCGAGGCCACCGGTCCACGGCTCGCCGTGTCCCGGCAGCACCACGTCGGCGTCGATCTTCTCGAGGGCACGCAGCGACTGCATCGCCCGTTCGCTGTCGTGGTTCATCGCGGCAGGCATGATCTGCGGCCCGGAGCGTCCGGTGAGCGGGTTCCAGGTAGCCATGGCGTCGCCGGCGAAGAGCGCGCGACGGCCTTCCAGCAACAGGGCGCTGCTCCCCTCCGTGTGCCCGGGAGCGTGCACGACCCTCGGCTTGCCAGGGAGGTCGAGCACCTCTCCGTCCTCGAACGTCGACACTTCCTCCACAGGGATGATCTTGGAGGCACCCTGGCGGGCGAGCGACATCATGGTCCGGTAGAGCTGCGGCTTGAAGAGATGGGTACGTATGTGCCCGTCTGGCGCACCGGCCTCTCCGGTCACGACGGCACGCTCGTCGTCCTCGTGAATCCAGACCGGAGCATGGGAGGCGGTACGGGCCTGCTCGGCGAATCCCGTGTGGTCGGCGTGGGCATGGGTGAGGAGGATGGCGTCGAGGTCGTCGAGGCGACGGCCGAGACCGGCGACGGCCGACGTGAAGATCTCCCAGTCCTTCGGAGTGCCGGCGTCGACGAGGAGGAGCTTGCCCTCCTCCTCGATGAGATAGAAATTGGCGATGCCGTGGGTGAGCCGGTGGATGCCTCCTGCAACCTCCATGGCGGACCCTCCTTCCACTGTCGCTTCCCTGACACCGGGGCATGCTTGCTCCGGGCCTGAAGATCGAGGCTATGGATTGCAAGATGAGAACGCGGTGAGTCCTTCATCGGAATCTCATTTCGGAATGCACACCATGGTGTCGAACGAGGCAACAGAAGGGAGTTGGCAATGGCGCGACTCAATCTGACCTTGCGGGCCTTCATGGAGGCGGGAGTGGTGATCGGCCTGGCCTGGTGGGGATACGACGCAGGAACCGCCGCCTGGTCCCGTTTGGCGTTGGCCGTCGCCGCGCCGACCGTGGGTTTCGGCATCTGGGGCACGGTGGATTTCCGCCGGGCAGGCCGCTGGGCCGAACCGTTACGGCTCATCGAGGAACTCGTGATCTCCGCCGTGGCGGCGGTCGCCTGGTACATCGCCGGCCAGCATGCGCTCGGCGTCGCCTTGGCGGCGGTATCCGTCGTGTATCACGTCCTCGTCTACACCTCGGGGTCGCGGCTCCTCGAGGCGGCACAGCAGCCGGCCGAGGGCTGACGCCCCCGACCGACCGGCGAGGGATCTGCTAGATCGTCTCCGGCGTCGCCCCCGCTACCGGCACGCTGTCGGCCAGG
>CAZQUB010000098.1:5651-6834 GCA_964596225.1 uncultured Acidimicrobiaceae bacterium | reverse complement strand
CCCGAGCACGATGAGCCCGATCACCGTCATTCGAGCACCAACCTCACCGCTGCCACCAGCATGACCACCGCGAACACCCGGGTGAGGAGCCACTCCGGGATCCGTCCCATCGCCCGGGCGCCGATGGCGGCGCCGAGGGTGGTGCCGATGACGATGAATGCGGCGGCGTGCCAGTCGACGGCGCCCTCCACCCCGAACATGAGCACCGCCGACGACGCCGAGACGATCATGGCGGCCACCGAGGTGGCGGACGCCCGATGGATGCTGAACCCGAGCCACAGGGTGAGCCCGGGGACGATGATCACCCCGCCGCCGACCCCGAACAACCCGCTGACGAACCCCGCAACGAGGCCGAGCGCGACGGGTCGAAGCACCGAGGAGGACACCCGGCGAGTGTAGGCAGCACCTCATCGGCGGAGGACCGTTCCCGGCGACGATCTAGCCTGGCCCGATGCGGCGCGTGATCACCCTGCTCGTTCTCATCGTCGTGATGGCATCCTGCTCCGGCGGGGGCGAGGTCGACACCACCGTCGCCGATACGGCGCGAGAGCCGGGGGCGGCGGTGCAACAGTGGATCGACGCCCTCGCCGCCGGACGCCACGACGAGGCGCTCGCCGTCGTCGAGCCAGAGGGATTGGCGGTGGTGATCGCGGTCGAGAACAGCCTCAACCCCGACCAGCTCGCCGCTCTGCTCACCGGCGGGGTCCCCGCCGATCTGAACGCCTCGTACTGGTCGTCGTTCGTCGAATCCTTCGCCACCTTCCGGGGCATGGCGCTGTCGTCGGTGACGGTGGGGGAGACCACCGCATTCGACGTCGAGGCTGTCGCCTTCGCCGCGGTGGCGATCCACGCCGGGGACGGCAGCGGCGAGGTGATCACCCGCGGTGCCGACGACGGCACCTGGCGGGTGGACATGGCCGCCACGGTGGGCCCCGGTCTGGCGTCCGCCATCGCCGACGATCTCCCGGGCGGGCTGGAGGGCGGCGGCGGCGACGCCATCGCCGCCGCCTACGAGACGGCAGTGGTGCCGGGCCTCAGCGCCGCACTGGCACGCGACCCCTCCAACCGCGCCCTGGTGTTCGACATCGAATACATCGTCCAGCTCCTCGCCCAACACCCCCTGCCTGCAACCCAGGGTTGAGAGGCCGCAAAACCGTGTACTGGAACCCAGGGTTGAGAGGCC
>CAZQUB010000098.1:0-5551 GCA_964596225.1 uncultured Acidimicrobiaceae bacterium | reverse complement strand
AACCCAGGGTTGAGAGGCCGCAAAACCGTGTACTGGAACCCAGGGTTGAGAGGCCTCATTTCCGTGTACTGGAGCCCTGGGTTGGGAGCATGGGGGGCTCACTCGGCGGCGCGCAGGCGCGGCAGGACCTCGGCGCCGAGCAGGGCGATGGTGGCTTCCTGATCGGTGGACGTCGTCTGGATCGTCACCACGTCGGCGTCGAGATCCTGCACCAGCGGCAGGTAGGCCTCGACATAGTCGTCGGCCGAGCCGACCATCGTGTACTGGCTGAGGATCTCGCTGCGGTCCATGGCGTCGGCCCGCTCCCGCAACACGGCGGGATCGATGGCCTCGAGCCGGCCCGGGGCCCGCAAACCCCGCCACGCCGCCAGCGCCTCCCAGGCCTCGTCGTCGGAGGTGGCGTGAATCGTCCAGTGGGTCGCCAGGATCCGGGGAACCGCCCGCTCCGCCGCGGCGGCGGCCTGGCGTGCCGGTTCGAGCACCCGCCGGCGCGTCTCGGCCGGCACCTTGACGCTGGTGATGATGCCCTCGGCCCGCCGGGCCGCCAGCGCCGCCGACTTCGGCCCCCCGGCCGCCAGCCAGATCGGCACCGGGCCGATCGGTGGGCTGTAGAGATGGGCGCGCTCGGTGCGGTAGTACTCGCCCTCGAAGTCGAGCGTGTCACCGTCGAGGAGCCGGCGCATGATCTGGAGCGCCTCGTCCATGCGAGCCGCCCGCTCCGCGTAGGCGGGGAAGGCGTAACCGAGAGGGCCCTCGTTGAGGTTCTCCCCGGTTCCGACCCCGAGATGGAACCGTCCCCCCGAGAGCCGGTCGAGGGTGGCAGCCGCCTGGGCCACGATGGCGGGGTGATGGTGGAACAGCGGGGTGATCACCCCGGTGACGATCTCGACGCGGTTGGTGGCCTGAGCCATGGCCCCGATGGTGGAGAGGGCGTAACCCGAGGCCGCGACATCGTCCACCCACGGATGGAAATGGTCGGAGACGAGCAGGGCGTCGAACCCTGCCTCCTCGGCGAGCACCGCGTGGCGCACCAGCGTCTCGGGCTGCCACTGCTCGTGGCCGCAGAAGTAGGCGTACCGCGTCATGAGCCTCCAATCCTCGTCCGTTCAGCATAGGGCGGGGCAGGCGCGCTACGGTCAACGGTGCAGGGCCACCACGGCCGGTGCCGGGCCACGGCAAAGGGAGTCGAGAGAAGGAGACGGTTCGGTGAAGGACAACGTTCGGGCATTGCTCGCCGAGTTCCTCGGCGCGTTCATCCTCTTGTTCATCGGGGGCATGACCATCGTGAGTAGCGGTGAGGTCGTGGCCGTCGCGTTCGGGTTCGGGCTCGCCATCCTGGCCGGCCTCTACGCCTTCGGGGAGGTCTCTGGCGGCCACTTCAATCCCGCAGTGAGCTTCGGGGCCCTGCTCGATCGCCGCATCGATCCGCTGACCTTCATCCAGTACGTCGTCGCCCAGATCGCAGGCGCGGTGCTCGCCGGTCTCGCCATCTTGTGGGCGGCGACCCAGGATGCAGTCGCCTTCACCGCCACCAAGCCCGGACCGGGCGTCGGTGCCGGCACCGCTTTCCTGGTGGAGATCGCGCTCACCGCGATCCTCGTGGCGGTCATCCTCAAGGTCACCCGGAGCGCCCAGTACCAAGGCTCGGTGTTCGTCGCCATCGGGCTCACGCTCACCGCCATCACCCTCGCCGCCTTCACGGTGACGGGCGCGTCCGTCAACCCGGCTCGCACCCTCGGGTCGGCCATCGTCGGGAACAGCTACGACGCCATCTGGGTGTACATGGTGGGCCCGTTGCTCGGGGCCGTGCTCGGATGGGCGCTGTACCGGCTGGCGACCGAAGGCAAGATCGGGAACCCCTTCGAGTCCGACGAACAGCCCGCCCCCGCGGCTGCCGCCACCGAGGACACCGTCACCGAAGTCTGACGTCGCCGGGGACCAACCCGCGGCGGGCAGAAGGCTCGTCGCGGGTGCCCCGCTAGGGAAGGTTCTCTCAAGCGGGTCACCGGTCGGGCCGAAAGCATCGAGAGCACGGCGCGCGACGGCGTGGAGGCCGACATGACCCTGAACGATCCGGTGGCAGGTTCGGCGAGCAGCCTCCCCGACCTGTTGCTGGTGGAGGACAACGCGCTGCACGCCCGGCTCGTCACCACCATGCTCGCCGACATCTGGCCCCAAGGGGTGCCGCTGCGTCACGTCAAGCGGCTCGAAGGAGCCCTGGAGGCGATCCGGGAATCCCGCCCGGACTGCGTACTCCTCGACCTGGTGCTCCCCGACGCCAGCAACCTCGAGGCGGTCGACGCCCTCGTGGCCGCCTACCCCGCCATTCCCATCGTCGTCCTCAGCTCGCATCAGGACGAGGCGATGGCGGTGCTCGCGATCCAGGCAGGCGCCCAGGACTTCCTCGTCAAGGGAACGGCCACCGCAGAGAGCCTGGGCAAGGCGATCCGCTACGCGGTCCAGCGACGCGGCTCCGGCGCGCCCGGCGCGCTCTCCACCCCACCCGGTCCCGCCGCGGCTGCCCCGGATACTCCCGGCCCCGAGGACGAGACCGCCCCCGCGCCCGGTCACGCCATCCTCGACGCCGAGGGCCGCATGCTCTACGGCGGCCCTGAGATCGCCGATCTCCTGGGGCGGTCCCTCGACCAGATCATCGGGGTCTCGCTCCACGACCTCGCCCATCCCGCCGATCACGGCCTGTGGGCAGAGGCGTTCGAGGCGGCCCGCGCCAGAACGGCCGGGGAAACGGGTGAGGATGTGCAGGTGCGGTACCTGCATCCCTCCGGCGCCGATATCCGGGTGCGGGTGGCGCTCCTCGCGTTGCACGACGCCGCCGGCGAACCCGCCGCGTTCCTCGCCACCCTCCACCCGACCTCCGAGGAGGGGACCGCCTCGTCCGGCGCCTATGCCGTCCTCAGCGAATGGAGCGCCGGCTGAACGGCGCCCGCGATGCGGCCTCGGCTCCGGCCGCGTCTGATCCGAGAGGGCGAGTCCGGGGATAAGCCGGATTCTGTCGTGGACGGTCATCTCTCTAGGCCCGGCATTACTGCACGGGCTCGTGCGGCCCACCTGGGACATCGCGGGCGGGCCACCCTGTCCCTGCTTGGCCTTGCTCCCGGTGGGGTTTGCCGATCCGCCCCGGTCACCCGGGACGCTGGTGGTCTCTTACACCACCGTTTCACCCTTGCCTGTGCCGTTCCCGGCCATCGGCGGTCTGCTCTCTGTTGCACTTTCCGTCGGGTCGCCCCGCCTGGGTGTTACCCAGCACCGTGCCCTGTGGAGTCCGGACTTTCCTCGACCGGGGTCCCGGTCGCGACCGTCTCCCGGACTCGCCGTCGCGAACGGTAGCGGCCCGCCGACCCGGGTGGAGCGCCCGGGCTCAGACGGCCAGGGCGTCCCGGACCAGCTCGAGGCGCCGCCCGACCTCGGCGGCCAGTGGCTCGATACCGTCGTTCTCGATGAGTCCGAGCACGGCGTGGGGATCCATGAACCCGACGTAGACGCCTCCCTCGTCCTGGCGCACGAAGACGTTGCAGGGGAGCAGGGCCCCGGCATCGGGCTCGGCTTCGAGCGCCTGGTGCGCCAGCGGCGGATTACACGCGCCGAGGATCACGTAGGGGGACCGCTCCACCCCGAGTCTGCGGGCGAGGGTGGCCTGGACGTCGATCGTGGTCAACACTCCGAAGCCCTGTTCGGCGAGGGCGGCGGTGACATGTTCGATGGCGTCCGGGAACGGCTCGTCGATCGTGATCCCGAAGCTGTAGCGCGACATCATTCTCCTCTACGAAACGGGGGCGGGCGATGCCCGCCCCCGTCACGGTAGGCAACTGACGCAGCCGATGCTCAGACGAAGATGATCTGGGCGCCGTCCGACAGCTCGATGAAATCGGAGACGTTGATGATGTCCTCGACCTCGTCGATGAGGTCCTCCCGGGTCAGGTCCATCATGTCCACCGACATCTTGCACGCCCAGAGCTGGGCGCCCATGTCGTGGAGCAAGGAGAGGAACTCCGGGACCTCAGGGACGTCGAGGTCGGCGATCTGCTTCTTCATCATCCGGGTTGCCATCGCCGTCATGCCGGGGACTCCGCCGAGTCCCTGCGGCATGTGGGTGGCGGGGTTGCCGAGGATGGTGAACTTCAGCTTGTCCTGGGTCTTCTTGGAGATCATGTCCATGCCCCAGAAGGTGAAGAAGAGGTGGGTTTCCACCCCTTCGCCGAGGGCGCCGTTGGCCATGATCAAGGCCGGATAGGCCATGTCCAGCGTTCCCTTGGAGCAGATGAAGCAGATCTTGCGGTCGGTGTCGGCGTCGCCGAAGTCGGGCACCATCACCGGTGTGTCATCAGGATTGGTCATGCGTCGGGAACCTCCTCGCACTCGTGACGGCGGACCTATACGCAGCCGACCGGCTTGGGGAGCCCGGCGATGTAGGCCATCTTCTTGGCCGGCTTCTTCGGGAAGAGCTGGAACAGCTGCTTGGTGGGGATGCCGCCGGCGGTGGAGACCCGCCGGATGGTGGGGGTCTCACCCTGCTCGCTGTAATCCTCTCGCAGGAACTTGATGGCCCGCCAGTGGTCCTCGGTCATCTCGATCCCGATCTGGGACGCCAGCGCGGTCCCGATGTCCTCGGTCCACTGGTCGTACTCGGTCATGAACCCTTCGTCGTCAACGGCGACGTCGTGTCCAGCGATGGTCATCTGTGGCATCAGTGCCTCCTCATGTCTGTGGTTCTGTTGGGTGATCGGTGGCGTCGGGTTCGGTCGGTGAGATCGACCGCATGACCCGCATCAGCCGGGCCAGACCCCGTTTCACCTCGGGGTCGCGCATCTGTTTGAGCAGCTGGCGCAGCTTCGGGACCTCGTCGACCTCTTCGTCCATGGCGCGGGCGGTCCGCTGCAACATCCGCATCACCTCGGGCTGGGTCATGTCCTTGACGGTGTTGAGGATGAGCACGATGTTGTCGCCGAGCTGGTCGACGTCCTCGGTGGTGAACGAGGTGACGATGCGATCGAGCACACCGACCCCGCTGGTGGCGAAGCCGAAGTAGCCGCGCTGCTCCATCGCCTCGAGGGCGGTGAGCAACTTGAGGAACGCCTGCTCGGTGAGGGAACCGGCGTCGTCGACGAAGTCCATCGTGCTCTCGAACCGGCCGAACAGTTCCTCGAGCCGACTGGTGTTGCGCAGGGCGGTCCGCAGCAGTCGGAGCAGATCCTCGGGCCGGACGAAGTCCTGGACTTCCTCCAACTCCCGGTTGAGGAGGGCGAGGGCTTCATCGGCGATGGGGGTCAGGTCGGCCCGCAGCTCGTCCCACGACTGGCGTCGCATCCGCTGCTCCCGCAGCTCCTCGGTGAGAAACGCCACCTGCTCGGAGAGCACGTCGATCTTGCGCTCCAGGTCGGCGGGGGTCTCGGGGGCGACGGTGGTCATCGCGCCTCCTCCTGGATCTTGCCCGCCATCAGCATCTCGTGGGGGAGCGGCATCGCCTTGCCCTTGAGGAGCAGGTTCCAGTAGACCCACTTGAAGAGCATCTTGCCCCAGTGGTTGGCCTCGG
>CAZQUB010000097.1:0-6960 GCA_964596225.1 uncultured Acidimicrobiaceae bacterium | reverse complement strand
CGCTGACATACTTGGTCACCCACGAACCCGGGAGGATTCGATGCACATCCGCAAGACGTGGCTCGTCGCCGCGTTCACCGTGATCGCCATGCTGTCCGGATCGGTGGTCGCACTGGCGGCCCACGAGTTCACCGACGTACCTGCGAGCAATGTCTTCCACGACGACATCGCGTGGCTGGCCGACGCCGGGGTCACCCTCGGCTGCAACCCGCCTGCCAACGACCAGTTCTGTCCCAACGCTGCCGTGAGCCGGGCCCAGATGGCGGCGTTCCTCCACCGTTTCGCCGACATGCCGATCGAGACCACCATTGCCATCGACCAGATCGGGTTCCTCCCCATCCGGCAGAACGACTCGTACCTCGACTACGACTACAACGCGGTCGGGACCATCGGTCGTACCTCGCCGAAGCCCATGGGAGCCTCTGTGCCCCTCCCGAACGGGGCGACCGTCACCGGACTGTCCGGCACGCTGTGTGACGCCAGCAACGCCGCCGACTACACCGTCCGGTTGATCCGGCGCCCCAACGCCGCCGTGTCCGGTGCCTACGCCGAGATCATGGCGGAGGTGACCACCTCCGGTGACGACTGCTCCCAGACTGTCTCGACGTCAACCATCGAGAACCCAGTGGTCGACACCACCCACTACTCGTACGCGGTGGAGGTCTGGTGGGCGACGGGCACCGACTCCTCCAACTACATCTGGATCCGGCGGGCCACGGTCACCTACGAACAGCCGCTCGTGCCGTAACCGCCGCGGGGGCACGGCCCCGGCCTCACACCGGGCGGAGGGTCCCGGCGAAGACCTGCCAGGCCAGCGCGCTCTTGGCGAACAGGCTGAGCAGGATGTAGACGCGCTCGCCATACAGGTAGTCGGCCCAGCGTCCCACCTTGCGGTACTGCAGCACCATGTTGACGGCGAACACGTTGAAGAACACGAACAGGGAGAAGAAGATCCCGTAGACGAACCCGGGAGGCCCACCCTCGGGCCCTCCGGCCCCGATCAGGGCGATCGTGATGCAGATCCACGGCACCGCGCCGGCGAACACCCCGAACCAGAACGACGTCCAGTTGGTGCGGGTGGTGCTCTGGTTGTGGAGTTCCATCATCCAGCCGAACAGGATCATGGCGGCGTTCACCGCGAACAGGGCGATGAGCGCCATGGCGTCGTAGATGCCGACCAGCATGGCGATCACCACGATCATGACCGATGAGCTGACCGAGTACTCGATCCAGCGGGCGTAGTTGACCCCCTTCTCGAGCATGCGGACGTACCGGGGATAGCCCCAGGGGGAGACGATGACGAGGTGGGCGATCGCCGACAGCAGCAAGAAGAGGGCCACCAGCGGCCCGAGCTGCACCTCGAAAGCGGTCTTGAAGTCTGGCGTCAACGCCTCGGTGGCCGGGTCGAAGCGGCTGAACGCGGTGGTCACCGGAAGGGCGAAGTCGGTGGAGAGGGCGTACACCGCCACCGCCTGGGCGAGGTGCACGAACCCCATGATCAGGTTGAAGCGCCGGAGACGGCGGAACCGGTCGTCGGTCATCATCACTCCCTGTCGTCCTCTTTCAGAAGGATACGGGGCGCCGCCAACTGCTGCCGGAACGCCGTCCACAGACCTGACGGTCCCGCCGTCGCCGGCGCCAGCCGGGCCGCCACTTCGCGGTGGTCGACAACCTCGGATCGGCATTCCGGGCAGATGGTGAGGTGGCGTTCGACGATGCGGCGCTCCTCCTCCTCCACCGCGTCGAGGGCGTATGCCCCCAGGGACTCCTGGATGTCGCGGTGCGTCATGGCTTCGGTCACCTTCAGCTCACGGGAGCGAGGCCGTACCTGGTGAGTGCCCCGTTGAGGCGCTTCAACCCGGTCCGGATCCTGCTCTTGATCGTTCCTTCCGGTGTGTCCAGCAGATGGGCGACCTGCCGGTAGGTGAGACCGCCGAAGTAGGCGAGCTCGATCGGACGCCGCTCGATCTCCTCCAACTCCTCCAGGGCGGTTCGCACATGATCGGCCAGTGCCATTTCCCACACCTCTTCCTCGAGGCTCCAACCCGTCTCTGCGGTGAGACGGGCGTCACGCTCTTCCCGTGTACGGCGCGAGGACTCCGATCGGATGACGTCGACGCTCCGGCCGTGGGCATGGGCGAGCAGGAAAGAACGCAGCGAGCCGCGCCCCGGGTCGAACTTGTGGGGCTCTCTCCACAACCGCAGCAGCACCTCCTGGACGATCTCCTCGGCCAGGTCGGGGTTTCTGAGGATGCGCAGGGCGAGCCCGTAGACGGGACCGCCGTGCCGGCGGTACACCTCGGCGAGGGACGGTTCGTCCCGCTGCGTGATCCCGTCGACGAGATCGATATCGGCTCGCTTGTCCAGGGGTTCGTTCATCGTGTAGATCATCATTTAGTGCTAAGACACCTCCAGGAGGTATGTTTAGTACTAAATGCTCAGGACGTCAAGGGCGAACCGCGAGGATTCCCGAAATCGGAGCGGCTGCGTCAGGCCTTGGTGACGGAATCGAGCACCAGCCGAACGGCGCCGGGACCGTCGGCAGCCCACCCGTCCGCTCCCAGCAACGTGGCGTGGGCGGCGTCGACGACCGCGCCGCCACCCACCAGGACCAGGGCATCCGTGCTCGCCCGCACCGCCTTCACCGCCCTCCGGATCTCGCGATCGGATCCGGCCCGGGTGGCGCTGATGCAGACCGCGACCGGGGCCCCGATTCGCTCGATGATGCCCGCCAGGGCCTCGGAAGGAACGTCGACCCCCAGGTCCGTCACTTCGAAGCCGGCGGCACGCAACAGATCCGAGAGCATGGCGGAGGGGATCGCGTGCCGCTCACCCTCCGGGGTCGTCACCACGACCCGGCCCCAGGTCCGGCCCTTGCGGGCGAAGCGCGGTCCGAGCCGCCCCACGATGCGGATCGCCACCGCGCTGGCGAGGTGCTCCACCGCCACCGAGATCTCCCCCTCCTGCCACCGGCGTCCCACCGACTCGAGGGCCGGCCCGAGCATCTCGGTGTACACCCCGGCGGGTTCCATGCCCGACGCCAGGGCGGCCTCGACCACCCCCCACGCCCCCGCCTCGTCTCCCGCGACGAGGCGAGCCTCCAGCCGCCTCGCCCAGTCGGCCGGATGCCGGGGCCGTGTCACCGGATCGGTGTCGTGCCGGAAGGCATCGAGGTCGGCCACCGACACCTCCCACGTCCCTCCCGATTTGTGGGCCGGAAGGCGGCCGAGGCGCACGTACCGGTACACGGTCATGTAGTGCACGCCGAGCCGATCTGCGGCCTCCTGCAGGGTGATCGTGTCGGGTGACTGGTCCATCGATCTCATCTCGATTCTGGCGTTCACCCTTTTTTAGCACTAAAACGGCCATCCGGCCAGCGGCGCGGTCCCGTACTCATGGCGAAACGTCCGCATGAGGAAGGAACGAGACATGCGCAAGCTCATCATGATGGCCGTCGTCTTCGCACTGGCGATGGTCCCCGGAACGGCGCTCGCCCAAAGCGGCGAGGGAACCGTGACGGTGGTCCACGGCGTGCCCGACCTGGCGGTTGACGTCTACGTCAACGGCGACCTCACCCTCTCCGATTTCGAGTATGGGACGGTGACCGACCCGCTCACGCTGCCGGCCGGTGACTACGACATCGCCATCCGCGCCGCCGGGGCCGACGCCGGCAGCGACCCCGTCCTCGCCGAGACCGTCGCTCTGCCGGCAGGCGCCAACGCGACCATCGAAGCCAACCTCGACGGCGCCGGAGCCCCGGCCATCAGCGTCTGGGTGAACGACATCTCCGCCATCGACGCCGGGAACGGCCGGGTGACCGTGCGTCACACCGCCGCCGCCCCCAACGTCGACATCCTGGCGAACGACGGAGCCCTCTTCTCGGACGTTCCCAACGGCGCTGAGGGCGTCGCCGACGTCCCCGCCGGCGACTACAACGTCAAGGTCACCGCGGCCGGTGATGCCAGCACGGTCGTCACCGAGGTGGCGGCACTCACGATCCCCGAGGGAACGAACGTGATCGTGTACGCCATCGGCGACCTGGAGGGAGGCAGCTTCCAGCTCGCGGTCCAGACCATCGCAGGCCTCCAGGCCGTTCCCAACGGCGTGCCCACCGGCACCGGTGGGGATCTCGGCGCCGCGACGCCCGCCTGGCTCGTCGCCATGCTGGCGATCGCAGGTGTGCTGATCGTCGCCGGAGGCATCTCCGGTCTCCAGGCCGCACGCCGTCAACGCTGACGGGAGGATCTCGAGTCGCATCGCAGGGGAGGGCCACTCGCCGGCCCTCCCCTGCTCCTCTCCCCCATGCGAAACGCACTCGCCATCGTCGCCGCCGGAATCCTCGTTCTTGGGATCGCCATCGGAGCCTGGATCGTCTCCCGTCCTCCGGTCGGCGCCGGTGACGCCATCGCCTTCGAGCAGGCGCTCACTCCCCCCACCACGAGCGGCACCCCCTCGATTCCCCCGACAACGACGTCGCCTCCCGAAGATGGTCCCTCGGCAACGCCCGACCCAGCCGTCTCCATCCCACGGTTCACCGTCGGCGAGTATCCGGAGGCCCGCTCCAGGATTCCGGTGGCGCTTCACATCCCCGCCATCGATCAGGACGCACCCATCGTTGCGACGGGTGTCGATCTCAGCGGTGAGATGGAAGTTCCGGACAACGTCAACGACGTCGCCTGGTACCGGCATGGCCCCGCCCCCGGCGAACCGGGATCGGCCGTGCTCGCCGCCCACGTCGACCTGGCAGGACAGGGACCCGGCGCATTCTTCCGGCTGCACGAGCTGGAGCCGGGAAGCGTTCTCTCGATCGACTTCGACGACGGCAGCAGCGAGACCTACCGGGTCGAAGCCCGCGCCCTCTACGACAAGGAGGAGCTACCCACCGCAGTCGTCTTCAGCCGGGAAGGGCCTCCGGTGCTCACCCTCATCACGTGCGGGGGAGCGTTCGACGAGCGGGTCAGGCGTTACGACGGCAACGTCGTCGTCTATGCCGTCCCTATGGGTGACGAGACGACCTCGTAGCGCTTCGGGTGCCCGCGGCAGGCTCCAATTCTGCACCGGCATCGCCGAATGCGTCCCCATCCGCGACTCGTAGACTCCCCCGGTGTCCCGTGACCCCCTCTTCACCCGGTCTTTCGTGCTGGTCTCCCTGGCGAACCTGCTCCAGGGACTCTCGTTCTTCCTGTTCATCCACCTCCCCTCGTACCTGACCGATCTCGGCGCAGGCGAGGTGCAGGTCGGGATCATCGTCGGGGTCACCGCCATCGCCTCGATCGCGGTGCGGCCCGTCATCGGGCCGATCCTCGACACCGGCGGCCGGCGGCCCGTCATCCTCTTCGGGGGACTCCTCAACACCCTGGCGGTGGCGCTCTACCTCACCGTCAACTCCCTCGGACCGTGGCTGTATGCGGTTCGCATCCTCCACGGCATCGCCGAGGCGACCATGTTCACCGCGCTGTTCACCTACGGCGCCGACATCGTCCCCGCCAGCCGACGCACCGAAGGACTGGCGCTCTTCGGCGTGTCCGGGCTCCTCCCCATCGCGCTCGGCGGCGTCATCGGCGAGCTGGTGCTGCGCTGGGGCAACTTCCACGCCCTGTTCCTCGCCGCGGCCGGGTTCGGTCTGGCGGCGCTCGCCATGGCGCTCACCCTGCCCGAGCCGAGCCACGGCACCGAACCGGGATCCGAGCGGGTCGGGTTCGTGCGTTCCGTCATCCGTCCCAATCTGCTGCCGATCTGGCTCATCACCGCCACCTTCTCCATGGTGCTGAGCGGCTACTTCACGTTCCTGCGCACCTTCGTCGACGAAACCGGCATCGGATCGGTCGGGCTCTTCTTCGCCACCTACGCCGGGACCGCCATCACGCTCCGGATCCTCTTCGCCCGGCTCCCGGAACGGATCGGGGAGCGCAAGGTGCTGTTCCCCGCCCTGTTCGCCCTCGTCGCCGGCTTCCTGGTCCTCGCAAGGGCGGACAGCGCCACATACCTCGCGGTCGCCGGGGTGCTGTGCGGCACCGGGCACGGCTACGCCTTCCCGATCCTGTACGGCTTCACCGTCACCCGGGCCAGCGCCGAGGACCGCGGATCGGTGCTCGCCTTCTTCACCGCCCTCTTCGACGTCGGCACCCTCCTCGGCGGGCCGATCCTCGGCGCCATCATCACCTGGTTCGGCTACTCCACCATGTACGTCACCGCGGCGGTGATCCTCACCGCCGGCATCGCGGTCTACGCCACGTGGGACCGCCGCTACGACCCGGCCTTCGTTTCCCGCTGAGCGCAGGACTCACGAGCCGGCGAGGTCCGTGTAGCCGCCGAGCACGGTGTCCCAACCGGTGTCGTATCCATCCCGGGTCGCCGCCGCCTCGTCCCCGAGCCGCTCCCAGTTGCGGTGCTCGAGCAGCACCCGGCAGGCTCCCTCATCGGCGGGGTCGAAGCGCACCTCGATCTCGGTGCTCTGTGCCGGATCACGCCCGACGTACCACGAGATCACCAGCCGGGACGGCGGTTCCCAGGCCTGCACCGTGCCCCAGTCGTGCTCGGTCCCGTCGCCGAGGCGCTCGTAGACCCGTCCGCCCGCCCTCGGCTCGCACACCGCGGTGACGGCCTCGTCTCCCCCGATCGAGTGCGTCGCCAGCGGCCACCACTGGCCGATGCGATCGGTGAATACTGCGAAGGCCGTGGCCGGTGGGACCTGTACGGTGCGTTCCTTCCGAACCGGTGGAAGCGACATCAGCGGTCTCCCTTCTCATCGTCGTCGGCGGCGACCGCGGTGGCGAACCGCCCCAGTGCCTCGTCCCACATCTCCTCCACCCAGTGTCTCAGGGCGTCGATTCCGGACGGGTCGACCGAGTAGATGCGGCGTGTCCCCGACGCCTCTGACTGGACCAGGCCCGCCTGTCGCAGCACCCGCAGGTGCTGGGAGACGGCGGGACGGGACACCGGGAGCTCTGCGGCGAGTTC
>CAZQUB010000096.1:0-7053 GCA_964596225.1 uncultured Acidimicrobiaceae bacterium | reverse complement strand
GGCTCAAGGAAGCCGCCGAGAAGGCCAAGATCGAGCTGTCGTCGGTGGCCGAGACGGAGATCAACCTCCCGTTCATCACCGCCACCTCGAGTGGCCCGATCCACCTGCTCCAGGCCCTGACCCGTTCCGAGTTCGAGCACATGACCGAGGACCTGGTCGAGCGCACCCGCGCCCCGTTCAAGCAGGCGATCAAGGACGCCGGCATCAAGGTCGAGGACATCGACTTCGTGATCCTGGTCGGTGGCTCGACCCGGATGCCCGCGGTGCAGACCCTGGTGCGCGAGCTGGCGGGCAAGGACCCCCATCAGGGTGTCAACCCCGACGAGGTCGTTGCCCTCGGCGCCGCCATCCAGGCCGGCGTGCTCAAGGGTGACGTGAAGGGCATCCTCCTCCTCGACGTCACGCCGTTGACGCTCGGGGTCGAGACCGAAGGCGGCGTCTTCACCCGCATGATCGAGCGCAACACCACCATCCCGACCCGGCGCAGCGAGATCTTCACCACGGCGGCCGACGGCCAGCCCGAGGTCGAGATCCACGTGCTGCAAGGGGAACGGGCCATGGCCGGCGACAACAAGTCGCTGGGGCGCTTCAAGCTGCCCGGGATCCCCCCCGCGCCACGGGGGGTGCCGCAAATCGAGGTCACGTTCGACATCGACGCCAACGGCATCGTCTCGGTGTCCGCCAAGGACCTGGGGACCGGCAAGTCGCAGCAGGTGACCATCACCGGCGGCACCGCCCTGGCCAAGGACGACATCCAGCGCATGGTGCACGACGCCGAGGAGCATGCCAACGAGGACGCCAAGCGGCGGGAGCACGCCGAGGCGAGGAACCAAGCAGACCACGTCGCCTACCAGACCGACAAAATGCTCGGCGAGCACGGCTCCAAATTGAGCGACAACGAGAAGGCCGAGATCGAGGACAAGGTCACGGCGCTGCGCAAGCTGCTCACCGACGATGCCGCCACCGAGGAGCTGACGAAGGCGACCCAGGAGACCCTGACCGCCTCCCAGATCCTCGGGCAGCGCATCTACGAAGCGTCGCAGACGTCGGATGAGGCCGCACCGTCCTCTGAGGGCGGCGACGACGTGGTCGAGGCCGAGATCGTGGAGGAGGGCGAGGAGGGCTGAGGCCCTTCCCGCCCTTGAGACATGAGTGAACACACCGCATTGCCGGAGGACCATGTGCCGACTCCCGAGGAGACCCGGACCGAACTGCTCGGCGACGAGGAGCCGGCCACGGATGCCGCGCTCGAGGTGATCGATCGCGAACCGGAGCCGGTCACCGCCGCCGACCTCGGCCTCGATCTCCCCGCAGATCCGGCCCAGGCGGTGCCGCGCCTGGTGACCGCCGTCGCCGAAGCCCGCGCCGAGGCGGGCGAGTACCTCGACACCCTGCAGCGGGTGGCGGCCGAGTTCGACAACTACCGGAAGCGGACCGAGCGGGACTATGCCGACACCGTGCAACGGGCGACGCAGCGGCTCATCGAGCAGCTGCTCCCCACCCTCGACAGTTTCGATGCGGCTCTCGCCTACGAAGCCGCCTCGAAGGGTGAGGCGTCCATCCTGGCGGGGATGCGCTCCACCCACGGCCTCCTCATGGAGACCCTGGCCGGAGAGGGCTTCGCCCCGATCGCGGCCGACGGTGTGCCCTTCGACCCGGCCGTCCACGAGGCGGTCTCGGGACCAACTGAGGAAGGAGACGGGGAGCTCGTCGTCCAGGAGCTGCGGCGTGGATACACCTTGCGGGGTCGTGTCATCCGCCCGGCCCTGGTGACCGTGGAGCACGCGTGAAGACGATGAGGAAAGAGTGGCTCGACACCGACTACTACGCCGTCCTCGGCGTGGAGAAGGGCGCGTCCGCCAAGGAGATCAAGCAGGCCTACCGCAAGCTGGCCCAGAAGTACCACCCCGACGCCAACGCCTCCGATCCGAATGCCGAGACGCGCTTCAAGGAAGTGAACGAGGCGTACGAAGTGCTCGGCGACGAGGAAACCCGCAAGGAGTACGACCATGTGCGCGACATGGGCTACTTCGTCGGTGGCCCCGGCGGCGACCAGCAGTACGTGCGAGTGGAGGATCTCTTCGGTGGGGCCGGCGGGGCCGGCGGGTCGCCGTTCGACCTGCTCGGCGGGCTCGGGGATCTGTTCGGCAGGGCCGGCGGAGCCCGCACCGGCGCTGCCGGCGCCCGGCGACCGCGCCCCGGGCACGATCTGTCCTCCGAAATCGGCCTCACCTTCCACGAGGCCATCTCCGGCACGACCCGCACCCTCACCCTCGACGGTCAGGTGGTCAAGGTGAAGATCCCGAAGGGGGTGGCGAACGGTGCCCGCATCCGGGTCAAGGGCAAGGGAGGCTCAGGAGTCAACGGTGGGCCGGCCGGTGACCTCTATGTGACGGTGCGGGTCGCATCCCATCCCGTGTTCGGTCGCAGCGGCAAGAACCTGACCCTCACCGTGCCCGTGACCTTCCCCGAAGCGGCCCTCGGAGCCGACATCGACGTCCCGACCCTGTCGGGCTCGGTGCGGCTCCGCATCCCGGCAGGCACTCCGAGCGGGAAGACGTTTCGGGTCCGGGGCCACGGCGTCGAGACGGCCGACGGCACCACCGGCGATCTCCTCGTCACCGTGGAGGTCACGGTCCCCACCGCGCTGAGCGATGAAGAGAAGTCCGTTCTCGAACGGTTGCGCGACGCACATCCGGGCGAGAACCCGAGAGCACACCTGGGGGTGTGAACGATGGCGCAGAAGGACAGTGCGGTCTACATCATCTCGGTTGCCGCCGAGCTTGCCGGAGTGCACCCGCAGACGCTTCGCATCTACGAGCGCAAGGGACTGATCGAGCCCTACCGCACCCCGGGCGGCACCCGCCGCTACTCGGACGAGGACCTCGAGCGGCTCGGCCTGATCCAGGAGCTGACGGCGCGGGGCGTGAACCTCGAAGGGGTGCGGCGGATTCTCGACCTGCAAGAGGAGAACCGCCGGCTCCGGGGCCAGGTGGACCGGTTGCGACGCCTCCTCGGCGAGGCCGAGGTGCGGCACAGCGGCCGTCCCATGTCCGACGAGGCGATGGTGCACACGGTGCGGGTGCGGACCAGGCGCAACCTGCCCGACGTCCGTCGAGGTGGCCTCTTCGAGTAACCGTCGCCCCACGCGACGGCGAGGTGGCCGAAGCCACCCCGCACTCTCGGGATTCGCCGGTTTCGCGGCGAACGAAATGGTGTCTGGTCGAGCGACCTAGCGGAAGATCGCCTGGTCGCTTGCCAGAACGAGTTCGGTCATGAGACCTTCGACCGCCTGGCGATCGACGATCGCCGGAGCTTCGTACTTCACTGCTTCCCACCTTCCTGTCGGCATTCCCCCTGCAACACGCGAAGCCCGGGGCGGGAGAGTCCGTCCCCCGGACGCCGGGGCCCGCGCACGATCGACCGACTAGTCGGCTTCGATGATCTGGTCGCTCCCCTGGACGAGTGCGTTCAACAGACCTTCGACCGCCTGGCGATCGACGATCGCCGGAGCTTCGTACTTCACTGCTTCCCACCTTCCTGTCGGCATTCCCCCTGCAACACGCGAAGCCCGGGGCGGGAGAGTCCGTCCCCCGGACGCCGGGGCCCGCGCACGATCGAGCGGATCAGCTGGGAACGATGAGGTCGCTCGTCTTGACGAGCACGCTCATGAGTCCTTCGACCGCCTGACGATCGACGATGGCCGGAGCTTCGTACTTCATGTGTCCCCTCCTTTCGGGTCCCCTGCGTTCATGTGACTCTATGGACCGAACCCGCCGCGGGGAAGGAAAATGTTGAGTCGCCTAGCCAAGAATTAGCCAGACGGGGACGGATTGTCCGGCGCTCACGCCGCCTCGATACCATCCTTCTCCGATGGATCCCACCACGACGGCCTTTCTGGAGGGCCGCACGATCGAGGTCGCCGGCGTCCCCACCCTGTTCATCGGTGCCACCGAGGACAGGGCAGCCGCCATGTCCTCCATGCTCGGCCACGAACCTCCGGCGGACGCCAATCCCGCGGCCTGGGTGACGTTCGGAACGGCTCCCCCGCCCGTCCCGCCCGGCGCCCCCGACCAGATCCACGACGATCTCGAGGTCTGGACCCACGCCGATGGACTCTGGCTCCGCCAGCGCGACGGGGTGACGGCCCGGGTCGTCGGCGACGAGGCGGTGATCGGTGGGCCGGTCACCAACAGCTGGTTCGTGTTCCGCCGCGTCTTCCTGTGGGTGATGGGTCACCTGCTGGCGGCTCGGGACCGCTACCTCCTCCACGCCGCCGCCGTCGGGCGCGAGGGAGCCGCCCTCCTCGTCCTGGGCGCCAGCGGTCAGGGGAAGTCGACCGTCTGCTACGCCGCCCTCGCCGACGGCTGGCGCATCCTCTCCGACGACCACGTCGCCATTCGCACGGGCCCGGCCGGTCCCGAGGTGAGCGGGATTCCGAAACCGCCCGCGGTGCCCGGTGAGCTGGTGACCGGAGTCCCCAACCCGGGACGTGAGATGGTGGGCGATCCCCGGCGCCGCTTCGAACTGGGCGCCGAGGTGACGGGGCGCGGGTTCTTCCCCGTCGCCGCCACGATCCTCCCCCACCACCATGACCAACCGAAGGGAGCGGTGGCACCAGGGGATGCCGCCACGGTGCTCCAGACCGTGGTCGGGAGCTGCGCCGTCGCCACCGACCGCCCCACCCTGGCCCGCCTCTTCCCGCTGGCGTCGGCGATCGGGCGCCTCCCCATCTACCGGATCGGGCTCAGCGTCGACGCCACCAACAGGGTCGACGAGATCGTCGCCACCATCCGGAGACTCCGCGAGGCGGGCTATCCGGCCGACCCCGGCTGAGACCCGGGGCCGAAGCCGTCACGCCACGAAGGTGTCACCCCCGGGCTCCTGCACCACGAACGCGACCACGAGTGTCGGGCGCGACCGCCACGATGCCAAGGTGTCACGGGCCTGACCGTTGGCGACCGATCGGAACAGACCCCACTCGTCGATTCCGGGAGCACGAACGGTGAGGGTGAGGTTGGGGCGAGGCACGAGACTCTCCCCCTCTAAGTCGAAGCCCTCCATCTCGACCACGGCCAGCCCGAGCTCCTCGCAGCGCTCGATGAACGCCTCGGCGACCGGCTGCAAGAAGAACCCCTCGCCATCGGAGGTGCGGTGGACCGCCTGCGGGTCGAACTCCTCCACCAGCTGCAGCGTCGCCGGGTCCTCGTCGCCCCAGTCGTCGCCTCCATCCTCGTCGGAGCCGATCCGGATCGAGAACCCTTCCTCGTCCTCGCTCTCGTACTCGTCGGGAGCGACGATGCGCTCCGCCAGTTCGAGGACCCGCATCAGGTCCCGCGCCTCGAGATCGTGCACGTCGCCGGCGCCGTCGGGGTAGATCTGCGCCACCACGGCGTCGCCGTCCCAGAACACCATCCCGATGAACTCGTCGTCGCGCCACAGCTCGACCACCGGCTGGTCGAAGCCCTCGCGCTCACTCTCGACGATGCGAAGCGGGATCATCGCCGAGAGGGTACTCGGCTGCCGCCGCACCGGGCCGCCTCCCGTGCCCCGGTCGCGGCCCGATCGTGCTCTAGGGTGCCGGCGTGACCGCCGACGTCATCGATGTCCTGCTGCTGCTGGCGCTCCCCGCGTCCGGGAAGTCGGAGATCCGCCGCTACCTCGAGCACCTCGACCCCGCCACGGCGCGCCACGACCTCCACGTCGGACCGACCCTCCAGCTCGACGACTACCCCTACGTGCACCTGATGCGCCGCATCGCCCAGGAACTCCGCACCCGGGGGCAGGATCCGGTGTTCTTCGCCTCCGACGACGAGCCATTCACCGATCCACGCGACTGGCGCACGCTCACCCTGCTCCTGGACGAGGATTACGCGGACCTGATCCGGCCGCTGGCTCATCCGGGGCAGGCAGGCCCGTGGATGCTGGGCCGGCTCGACCGCGCCCGGCGCCGGGCAGGCGCCCGCGGCTGGATCGCCGATGTCCCGCCCGGCATTCGGTTCGAGCTGGAGCGGGCGATCGAGGACGAGGCAGCCGCGATCCTCCGCGGGAAACTGCAGAGCGCCGTCTCCGATCTCGCCGGGCACACCGTGATCGTCGAGTTCGCCCGAGGCGGACCAGAGGGGGCGTGGATGCCGCTCTCGGACCCCCACGGCTACCGGTCGTCACTCGCCCTGTTCTCCCCGGCGTTCCTCTCGAGGGCCGCGGTGCTCTACGTCTGGGTGACCCCGGAGGAGAGCCGGCGCCGCAACCGGGAACGGACCCGACCCGGTGCCGAGGGAGAGGCGTCGATCCTGCACCACGGAGTCCCCGAGGAGGTGCTGCGTCACGACTACGGAGTGGACGACCTCATGTGGCTCCGGGACCAGGGTGGTGGGAGCCATCTCCCGGTGACGACCCCGGCAGGCGATCACTTCGACCTCCCGGTGGCGGTCTTCGACAACCGGGCCGATCACACCTCGTTCCTGCGGGCCGATCCGGAGAGCTGGGACCCGGACGCGGTCGCCACGCTCCATACCGAACTGGCGCGCCTACTGGCACCCCTCGCGGCGCGATCCTGAACCCCGCCACGGGGCGGACCGGCTGCCGGTTACGCCTGGCGCCGCAGCGAGTCGCGGATCTCGGTCAGCAGCACGATCTCGTCGGACGGTGCCGGGGCTTCCTCGTCTCCGCGGGTCACCCGCGCCTTGAACATCATGTACGGCTTGACGACGAAGAAGAACACACCGAACGCGATCGCCAGGAACCGCACGAGAGCCGACACCACGGCGCCCCAGTAGATGATCGAGTCGTTGATGGTCCACGTGAGACCATTGAAGCTCGGCTCGCCGAAGATGATGCCGACGATCGGCATGATGAGATCATCGACAACGGCGCCGATGACGGCAGCGAAGGCAACGCCCATGACGAAGGCAACGGCCAGCGTGATCAGATCGCCCTTGAAGGCGAATCCCTTGAACTCCTCGAAGATCTTCTTCATCCCACTCCTCCTCGGGTTGCGTGCCACGACGGTACTGTCTGATTGGACTCCCCACCGCGCCGTTGCGTTTCGTG
>CAZQUB010000095.1:0-7170 GCA_964596225.1 uncultured Acidimicrobiaceae bacterium | reverse complement strand
CTCATCGCCACCGGCACCGTCCACCACGCCTTCCTCGGCGTCAGCCTCCAGAACGTGTTCCAGCAGGCCGACGACGGAGCCGAAGTCCCCGCCGGCGCCATCATCCAGGACTACGCCGAGGACGGATCGGCCGCCGAGGACGCCGGGCTCGAGATCGGGGACGTCATCGTGGCCTCCAACGGCGTCGCGATCTCCAACCGGGAGCAGCTCATCAGCGCCCTCCACCGGCTCGACGTCGGCGACGTGGTCACCCTCGACGTCAACCGCAACGGGGAGCTGCTCAGCTTCGACGTCGTGCTTGGCGAACGGCCACCCGACGAATGACCCGGGACCCGGCACTCCCTTGACCCCCGCCGCCTCGCCCCCACCTCCGGCGCCGACCGGAAGCGACGGTATCCTCGGCGCTGAACCAGCGGAGGCCCCGGCGTGAGCGACAACTTGTTCGACCGGCTCTTCGAGCTCTTCCAATCACCCGGTCCGGTGAACTGGAAGCTGGCGCGCGAGGTGATGCATTCGATCACCGGCGTCGTCCAACCGATCGAGCCCGCCGTCGCCGAGGAATACCAGGAACTCACCCTGGCCGCCCAACTCCGCCTCGCCGAAGCCACCAGCCTCGAGGTGAGCACCTCCCGCCCCCTCCACCCCGTCGACCGCGCCACCTGGGCCGACGAGAACGAGCAGAGCTTCCGGTACCTGGTCGAGCCGCTGGTCGGCAAGCTGACCGCCCCGGCGGAGAACCCCGCGATGGGGGCGATGCTGCAGCCGATGGGGCCGGCCATCCTCGGCATCCAGGCAGGCACCACGGTCGGTTTCATGAGCCACCGCGCCCTCGGCCAGTTCGACACCGGCCTCCCCGCCCTCGACCACGACGACATGCTGCTCGTCGTCCAGAACGTCGAGGGATTCGCCAAGGACCACGGCGTCGATCACCGCCAGATCCGCCTGTGGGCCGCCTGCCACGAGGTGACCCATCACGCCGTCATGGCGGTGCCGTGGCTGCGAAGCCACTTCGTCGACATCGTCGGGGCCTTCTACGACACGGTCCAGTTCGACCCGTCCCGCCTCATGGAGACCATGACCGGCCTCCAAGACCCCGAACAGATCGAGGGGCTCGTCTCCGGGCCCGGCGGCATCTCCGGCCTGCTCGGCTCCACCTACGACGAGAGCCGCCTCGGCCCGATCCAGGCGTTCGTCGCCATCGTCGACGGCTACGGCGACTACACGGTGCGGCGCGCCGCCGCCGATCTCCTCCCCCAACTCGACCTCATCGAGGAGGCCAACGGCCGGCGCCGGGTCGAGCCGAACGACGCCGAACAGTTCCTCCAACAGGTCGTCGGTCTCGAACTGCATCGCCACCGGGCCCGCGACGCCACCGCCTTCTGCGTCGAGATAGAACGGCGCTGGAGCGACGAGGCGCTGGGCCGCCTGTGGGACGATCCCGCCCACCTCCCTACCATCGACGAGCTCTCCGATCCGGTGGGTTGGGCCGCCCGCACCCTGCTCGACTGATCCGCGTTCCAACGCTCCCCGACCCCGCTAGCTTTGGCCGTGACGCAGTGAAAGGACCTCCATGACGGCCACCATCGGGGCGCCTGCCCCCGACTTCGAGCTTCCCGCCACCGACAAGACCCCGACCGCGCTCTCCTCGTTCCGCGGCCACAACACCCTGGTGGTGTTCATCCCGTTCCCGTTCACCGGCAACTGCACCAACGAAGCATGCACGCTGCGGGATCACCTCGCCGACCTCGCCTCCCTCGACGCCAACGTCGTCGTCATCACGTGCGACACCCTGTACGCCAACCGGGTCTGGGCCGAGCAGAACGGCCTCACCTTCCCCGTGCTGTCGGACTTCTGGCCGCACGGCGAGGTCGCCCGCAGCTACGGAGCCTTCAACGAGCCGACCGGATCGGCCACCCGCTCCACGTTCGTGCTCGACGCCGACGGGATCGTGCGGGACATCATCGCGAGCGGATCGCTCGGCATCATCCGGGAGTACGACGCCTACGTGGCGTCCCTCTCCGCCCTCGGGAGCTGATCAGCCGAACAGCCCCCGCCAGATGCGCTGGAACAGGTTCGCCTCGGAAGGCCGCGGCAGCTCCGCCAGCACATCGGCGAGGTGATCGGGCGGCAGGTCGCCGACGAGCACGTACGACATCGAGCCGGACTTCCACACCACCCACACCTCGCTCGGGGTGAGCATCCGGAGGTAGCTGGAGCCGTTGATCTTCGCCGTGGAGCCGTCGGCGAACGGTGTGGTGTCGACGCTCCCTTGGACCTCGAACACCGAGAACGAGAAGAGACCGTCGGTGAAGAACGCCTGCACCGCGTCTCCCGGCCCCGTGTAGACGTCGAGCCGGCTGTACCCGTCCGCCGTCGCCGGCAACGACGAACGGTCCGACGGCAACGCCACGTCGAAGTCACCCCCGCCGTCCCGCAGCGCGGCGTAGAGGCGGGTCGGGTTCGGGGTGAAGTCGAGCATGTAGCTGAGGCGGAACAGCGACCCGTCCCCGTCGTACACCTCCGAGCCGAGCGGCGCCGAAGTGGCGTCGTCCATCCAGATGCGGGCCCGGACCGTGTCCCCCTCCTGGATGGTGAGCAGGGTGGCGTCCCGTCCCAGCCGCGTCACCGCCTGCGGATCCGCCATCTGGTAACGATCGCTGAGACTGCCCGCCGACCACCCGTGCACGACGACGGCGCCGCTGGAGCCGAAGACCCGGCCGGCCCCGATCATCGTGTCGCCCGACGCACCCTCGACCATCGTCATCGAGCCGGCGTGCTCGACCGAAACCACCCCGAACGTGGTGTCCCCGTCGAGGGTGCTCCACGTCGCCTGGCGTCCCGCGTAGCTCGACGCCTCGGCCTCGTCCAGATACGAACCGAGGTCGGAAGCGACGGCGGGCGCCACCGTGCCGACCAGCACCGCAGCAGCGACGACCGCCACCGGAACCAGACGCAGCAAGGAACGGCTCATGGCGCCTCCCCCTGCGACAGGAACACCGGGATCACGCCGAAGCCGGGCTCGAGGGAGGCGCGGGCGTTGTGCTGATCGGAGAACTGCGACACGTCGATGGGCGAGGTGGGCGGCGGCCCCCCGAAGACCCCGACGGCGATGGCGACGGCAGCCGCCATCCCGGCGGCCGCCGCGGTCACCACTCGCCACCGGGAACGGTGTCGGGCTCGCGCCGCGTCACGGCGCGTCATCAGGAATTCCGGGGGCTCCAGCCCCGGCAGGGACCGGATCGCGGTCCGGGCGGCGTCCAGCTCGTGGAACTCGGACCGGCAGGCGTCACACTCCCCGAGGTGGAGGAGCACGATCTCCTGCTCGATCGTGGCCAGCTCCCCGTCGAGCAGCGCCGACAGCTCCGGCCCGGGGTGGGCCGACGGCAGCAGCCGCTCCGGCAGTTCCAGGTCCGGGAGGGTACGTAGGGCAGCCCGCATCTCCTTGATGCGATGGAATTCGGCCACACAGTCGAGGCAGTCGGTGAGATGGGCCACGACCTCGTCCAGCTCGCCGGGGCGTAGCTCGCCATCGAGGTAGGCAGACAGCACGTCCTGGTTGGCGCAGTGGTCGTCGGGGTGCTTCACACGGGCCATGTCAACAGCTCCCGCAGCATGCGCCGGCCCCGATGGATACGGCTCCGCACCGTGCCCACCGGCGCTTCGACGGCTTCGGCGATCTCCTCGTAGGTGAGGCCCACGATGTCGCAGAGCACGACGCACTCCCGGAAATCGAGCGGCACCTTGAGCAGCGCCGACTGGATGTCCTCCGAGAGGCGCACCGACGCCAGCACCTCGTCGGGGGAGGGACTGGCCAGCGCCAGGTTGCGTTCGTCTTCGGGGAGGGGGGAGGTGGGGCGGCGCTGGCGGCGCCGCACCCCGTCGAGAAAGGCGTTGCGGGTGATGCGCCACAGCCACCCGTCGAAGGATCCCGGCGTGTAGGCCGCCAGGCCCTTACGGACCCGGAGCAGGACGTCCTGCACCAAGTCCGCCGCGTCGTCCGGGTTACCGGTGAGGCGGTACGCGAAGTTGTAGATCTTCCGCCCATAGCGTCGCGCTACGTCTTCCCATGTGGGGACGAGTTCTTCGGCCATACCTCCCCCGACTCCTCACGGACAACGTATGCGAGTAACGGACGGTTCCCGCTCGACGCGGTGACGGTTGCAGCGTATCGCTCCGTTCCCGGACGGTCGATGGACCGGGTCTACGAGGTCTGGTCGGAGGAGTCGTCGTCCTCCTCGGCACCCTCGGAGAGGCCTTTGCGAAACTCTCGGGCGGACGCTCCGATCGAGCGGGCGAGATCCGGTAGCTTCTTTGCTCCAAACAGCAGGAGAACGATCACCAGGATGACGATGATCTCCCAGCCGTCGAGGTTCTTGATCACGCGAATGCTCCTTCGATCGTGGCGCGAGTGTAACGAGACGGCGACCCTATCTATGCCCCGAGGGCGGATCGTCAGCCCATGGCGATCGAGTCGACGAAGGCCTGGAGGCGTTCCCTGGTGACGAAACGGCAGCGGGGTTCCCTCCGCTCCTGGTCGTAGATGAGGTACGGCCCGTACTTGTCGGTGATCAGCAACCCGTGGTCAACCCCCGGCGTGGTGGCGAACGAGACCGCGAATTGGCGCACCGCCTGCTCCGACAGCTCCGGGTACTCGTCGGCGTGGTGGTCGACCGCCATCAGGTAGGTACGGCTCGCCCCCCGGGTGGCGAGGAACGTGCCCGTCATCTCCCCCGGCACGATCGAGTACCCGGCGATGCGCAGCAATCCCAGAGTCAGCTCGGTGGCGGTCATGGCACAAGGATCGATGCCCTGGGCCCGCAGTCCGGCGTCGATGCCCTCGGTGAGCTTGATCTCCCGGCAGATCGGCTCCAGCGCGTCGTCGGAAGCCGCCTCGGCGAGCCCCGGGGCGTGCGACAGCTCCTGTTCGGCGATGTGGGCCAGCGGGTCGTATCCGGCCGCGGCTGCATGGGGCGCCAGATCCGGCGCCTGGACCATGGGAAGGATGTCCGGCTCGTCGAGCGTCAGCGACCCCACCTCGACCGCTGCTCCGTCCCGGACCCCGTAGGCGCGCACCGTCGTGACCCCGGTGAGGGGAAGGTGGGCGCTGCGCTTGCGGCGCACCACCTCGACGGCGTGGTGCATGAGCAGATCCTGCAACACCGGATCGGGGGCGTTGCGCGGCAGCGGGACGTCGAAGTAGACCCGGGCGTCACCCCCTTCGACGTGGAACTCGGACGGGGGAACGTGGAGCCCGATCGAATGCGCCGGCGCCTCGGCGCCTTCTCCGCTCTCGGCCCGTCGCTCGGCACTCTGCTGCGCGGCGAATGCCACCAGCGCGAGCACGGCCACCACGAGGAGGATGATCAGACCAATCGCCATGGCGTCGCCTCCTGTCGTGCCGTCTGACCGATTCTACGGGGCACGGACCGCCCGCCGCAGGCGGAAGAACGGCGCGGGGACGACCTGCGCCAGATCAGGAGACCTTGCGCTGCCGTCCCGCCAGGGCCCGCTCGCGCCGTATCCGCCGACGTTCCCGTTCCGACATGCCGCCCCAGATCCCGAACTTCTCGCTGCTGACGATGGCGAATTCGAGGCAGGCGCCTTGCACCGAGCACTGCCGGCAGATGGACTTGGCGGTTCGGGTGGAGGCTCCCCGCTCCGGGAAGAAGAGGTCCGGGTCGGCCCCCCGGCAATTCGCGAGATCCTGCCAGGCCAGATCCTCGCTCCCCAAGACCTCGAGCAGCTGAGTGAACACGCCGACTCCTACATGGTTGTAATTACGCTCTTGTGATTCAACCAACCCCGCGCGCGGCTGTCAACCCGGAAAACCCTTGTGCTGCTTGGCCTCTCGCCGTCGCGATCTCCCTCAGCCCGAACCGGCCCGGATCCGGCGCGACGCCCGCGGGATCCTCATCGGACACCGGTCGAGGGTCGACGCTCCCCCTGCATCAAGGGTGGTTCTCCCAGGCATGGCAGCGCCGACGCCGCTCCGGCATAATGGGAAACCGCGACGAGACGAGAGGAAGCATCGGTGACGGCGACTGCCCAGCGGAGCGAACCCACCACTCGCCGCCGGCTCCCCTGGTTCGTCGATTTCTACCACACCGACGTCGGCAAGAAGTGGGCGATGGCGATCACAGGGGTCGTCCTCCTCGGCTACGTCCTCGCCCACCTCCTCGGCAACCTGAAGGCCTACATCGGGCCCTCGAGCATCGACCTGTACGGTGAGGCGCTGCGGGATCTGGGCGGCCACCTCGTCCCCCGCACCCACCTACTTTGGATCATGCGGATCGGGCTCGGCATCGCCTTCGTGATCCACGTCCACGCCGCCTACGCCCTCACCTTCCGCAACTTCCGGGCCCGGGGCCCACAACGCTACGAGGCGGGCCGCCACTATCTGTCCGCCAACCCCGCGTCGCGCACCATGCGCTGGACCGGCAGCATCGTCCTCGTCTACCTCGTCTTCCACCTCGCCGACCTCACCTGGGGCAACGCCAACCCCGACTTCATGCGAGGCCACCCCTACGCCAACCTCGTCGCCAGCCTGCAACGGCCGGCGGTCGCAGTGCTGTACGTCATCGCCAACTTCGCGCTCGCCGTCCACATCTACCACGGCGCGTGGAGCATGTTCCAGAGCGCCGGCCTCAACAACGCCCGCTTCAACAAGTGGCGCCGTGGCTTCGCCATCGGATTCGCCGTGGTGATCCTGATCGGGAACCTCAGCATCCCGATCGCGATCCAACTCGGCATCATCAGCTAGCCGGGAGAGGACGACCAAGAAGGTGAGCATCACACTCGACGCCAAGGTCCCCCCCGGGCCGATCGAAGCGAAGTGGGACAGCCACCGCTTCGACATCAGGCTGGTCAACCCCGCCAACAAGCGGAAGTACGAGATCATCGTCGTCGGTTCCGGCCTCGCCGGGGCATCGACCGCCGCCACCCTCGCCGAACTTGGATACCGGGTGAAGGTCTTCACCTACCACGATTCACCCCGCCGCGCCCACAGCATCGCCGCCCAAGGAGGCATCAACGCCGCCAAGAACTACCCGAACGACGGCGACAGCATCTACCGCCTCTTCTACGACACCGTGAAAGGCGGCGACTACCGCTCCCGGGAGGCCAACGTCTACCGGCTGGCGCAGGTCTCCAACGAGATCATCGACCAGTGCG
>CAZQUB010000094.1:0-7177 GCA_964596225.1 uncultured Acidimicrobiaceae bacterium | reverse complement strand
GCACACCCCCCTCGGCTCACTTCGTTCGCCGGTCCCCCCTTTTGGCAAGGGGGGACGACAGAGGGGGCAAGCGGAAGGAGCGGTGGGAGGGTCGCGGTGACTTTGACGAACGGCACCGCCCCTCGGCTCACTTCGTTCGCCTCTGGGAAGGGGGGACGACAGAGCGGGGCGACTGGGGGCGACAGCCTGACGCGATCGTGCCCCCTCCGGCGAGGGGGCACGATGATGGAGTGTGGAGCGGCGAGCCCTACAGCCCGTCGGCGCGGTGGAGCAGAGCCGCCATCTCACCACGAGTGATGAGCCGGTCGGGGCAGTAGCGGTCGTTGGCCGGCGGGTTGCAGCCCAGGGTCACACCGTTCGCTCCCAAGATCCCGATCTCGGATTCGAAGAGGGTGCCAACGGTGTCGACGAACTCGACCGGCTCATCGGCGACGAGACCCAGGGCTCGTACCAGCACCGCGGCCGTCTCGCCACGAGTGATCACGTCGTCGGGGCAGACGAGATCGTTGGCCGGCGGGTTGCAGCCACGGAACACGCCCGCCGCCGCGGTCCGGTTGAGCGCCGCCTCGTGGAGGTTGCCGTCGTCGTCGGTGAAGAAGTCTTCGGCGGTCACGGCGAGACCGAGCCAGCGGTCGAGGAACGCGGCGGTTTCCGCTCGCGTCAGCGGGATGTCGGGGCAGTAGTTGGTGTTGAGCGGCGGGTTGCAGCCCACCGTGATGTGCTCGAGTTGGAGCCACCGGATGTCCTCGACGAAGACGCTGTCGTCGGTGTCGAGGAAGGGCGGGAGGTCCTGCGGCGTCGCCGCGACCGGCGCCGAGGCGGTCCCGGTGCCGATGGCGTTGACGGCGCTGATGCGGAACCGGTATTCGGTGCCGTTGGTGAGCCCGGTGACGGTGGCCGCGACCGCGGTGGAGACGCCGTCGTCGAAGGTCTCCCACGTCGTCCCGCCGTCGGCGCTCCACTCGATCACGTAATCGGTGATCGCCGAGCCGCCCGAGTCGGGCGCCTCCCACGTCAGAGCGACCTGGGCGTTCCCGGCGGCCGCCTCGACGTTCGCCGGCGTCTCCGGCGCCGTCGCCATCGGGGTCAGCGGATCCGACTGCGTCGAGAAGGGTCCGTCGCCGATGGCGTTGACCGCCGCCACCCGGAACACGTAGGCCACCCCGTTGGTGAGGCCGGTGACGGTCGTGGAGGTGGCGGTCGAGGTGCCGTCGGCGAAGGTGGACCAGTGGGACCCGCCGTCCGACGAGTACTGGACGACGTAGTCGGTGATCGGCGCGCTGCCGGCATCGGGAGCGGTCCAGCTGAGATCGACCGCGGTGTTCCCTGCGGTCCCGGTGACCCCGGTGGTGACGGCCGGGTCGGTCGCCACGTTGATCGTCACCGAACCGGTCGCGGTGCCCTGCGCGACGCTCTGGGCGGTGATGTCGAGGGTCCGGGTCGGGCCCACGGCCTCCTCGTCGGTGTTGACGTAGGTGACCTTGCGGGCCACCGCCTGCGCCACCGCGTCGGTGGCCTTGTTGCCGAACACCTGCACGTTGTCGATGTAGAGAGAGGCGCCGGCGGCCTGACCGCCGGAGGCGTCGAAGGTGCCGGACACGAACACGAACCGGTAGGTGCCGTCGGCCGGGATCACGGTCGGCTGGGTCGCCCATGCCGTGGTCCCGGGACCGGTGGCGTCGAGCAACTCGGTCTGGGTGCAGGACTCGTCGATGATGTAGCCGAACACGTGGAAGTCGTCGGATCCTGCGTAGGCGCGCCAGTCGAAGTAGATGGTGTCACCGTTGGCGGCCTCGAACTCGTCGGAGTACACGGCCGGGCCGTGCACGACGTCAAACCCCACCAACGTGGTCATGCCGGACGACTGGAGCCGCAGGGCATAGGTTCCCTCGGACACGACGTCGGTCACGATCGGCGTGGTGAGCGTGCCGAGGCTGAGCGGGACGTTGTTGTCCTCGTTGGTGACATCCCCCGGATAGGTGCTGGTGTCGACCGTGGTGCAGCCCGCGATCTCGGTCACGCCGAGGTCGATCTGCTGGGTCAGTGCGGTCCATCCGGTGAGGTCACCGGTCTCGAACCCGGCGTTGGTGAACTCGCTGGTGAAGTTGATCCTGAGGGTGGCGCCGTCCTCGCCGTCGAGGATGCCGTCGATGGAGGCGATGGCGTCGGCGGTGGTGCCGTTGCCCAGGTACACGGAGTTCCCGACCACGGACACCGCGCCGTCGGTGGTGTCGGCCACACCATCGTCCGCCAGCCCGAGCGTCTCGCCGGAGACCGCCCCGTCGATGGAGAACTCCAGGTACTGGCCGCCGTAGGCCAGACCATCGGTCAGGGTCAGGGAGGGAGTCACCAGGGTGGCGGGATCACCCTCGGTGTAGGAGGCGTCGTCGGTTCCTCCGATCTGGAACGTGGAATCCGCCGAGGCGGGGACGGTGCCGATCACCGCGGCGAAGAGAGCCGCTGCCAGGGCAACACCCGTGAAACGTCGGATCTGGTGCCGGCGCGAGATACGCGCAGAGGATTCGCCAGCATCGTGAGCAGTCATGGTCTCGCCACCTTCAGTCGAGTGTGAACAGTGGACATTTCGACGCGAAACGTACCTCGCTTGAGCCTTGATCCTGGTGATCTCCAGGCCGGGAATGGCGAACAGGGACGGGACGGAGGCCCCCCGGATGGGCCCGATCCGGGGGCGGTCCCGGGCGCCGCCGGCGCCCGGACAGGACCAAGGTTCGTCCAGGCGCTAGCTTGGCCCCATGACCACCCTGCTCGTGAAGAACGCGTTGGCGCTCGTGACCATGGACGGGGGGCGGCGGGAGATCCCCGGCGGCGGCCTCTACGCCGTCGACGGCTTCATCGAGCAGGTCGGTCCGTCGACCGAGCTGCCGCAGACGGCGGACACGGTGCTCGACCTTGCCGGTCACGTCGTGCTCCCCGGCCTCGTCAACACCCACCACCACCTCTCCCAGACGCTCACCCGCGCCGTTCCCGGCGCCCAGGACGTCGGCCTGTTCGACTGGCTCCGCACCCTCTATCCGATCTGGGCCCGCATCACCGCCGAGCACCTCGCGGTGTCTGCCCGGCTCGGCCTCGCCGAACTGGCCCTCTCGGGATGCACCACCGCCTTCGACCACACCTACCTCTTCCCGAACGACGCCCGGCTCGACGACGAGGTCGAGGCGGCGGCCCAGGTCGGGCTCCGCCTCCACGCCTCCCGCGGCTCGATGAGCCTCGGAGAGTCGAAGGGCGGGCTCCCGCCCGACTCCGTCGTCGAGGAGGAACCCGCCATCCTGGAGGACACGGACCGGGTCATCGCCGCCTATCACGATCCGGCGCCCGGCTCGATGATCCAGGTGGTCGTCGCCCCCTGCTCGCCCTTCTCGGTGACTCCCGACCTGATGCGGGAGTCGGCGGCGCTGGCCCGCCACCACGGGGTGCGCCTCCACACCCACCTCGCCGAGACCATGGACGAGGAGGCGTTCTGCCTCGAGACGCATGGACGGCGTCCCGTCGAGCTGGCCGAGGATCTCGGCTGGATGGGCGACGACGTGTGGTTCGCCCACGGTGTCTTCATCGACGACGCCGAGATCGGCCGGATGGCGGCGAGCCACACCGGGGTCGCCCACTGTCCCTCGTCGAACATGCGGCTCGCCTCCGGGATCGCACCGGTGCGGCGCTTCCTCGCCGCCGGGGTACCGGTCGGGATCGGCGTCGACGGGTCGGCCAGCAACGACAGCAGCCACCTGCTCGCCGAGGCACGCCTGGCCATGCTGCTCGCCCGCCTCGACGCCGCCCCCAACCAGCAGGGCGGGGATCTCCTCACCGCCCGCACCGCCCTCGAGCTGGCCACCCGCGGAGGCGCCGAGCTGCTGGGACGGCCCGACCTCGGATCGCTCGAATCCGGCAAGTGTGCCGACTTCGTCGCCATCGACGTCGACCGCATCGAGTACGCCGGGGGACTGCACGATCCGGTGGCGGCGGTGCTGTTCGCCGCCCCGGTGACCGTCGACGTCAACTACGTGCACGGCCGCCCCGTCGTCGTCGACGGCACCCTCGTCACCGTCGATGTCGACGACCTCGTCGCCCGCCACAACGCGGCGGCGCGTGACCTCGCCGCCGGCTGATGCATACACTTTGTACAACCTGAAAGGGACCCGTTGGAGATCGTTCGACCAAAGACACTCGACGAGGCGCTCCAGGCCCGGGCGGCCACGCCCGGCGCCGAGCTCCTGGCCGGCGGGACCGACCTCATGGTCGAGGTCAACTTCGGCCGTGCCCGCCCCGAATCGGTCGTCGCAGTCCGGCGGGTCGAGGAGCTGAAGGACGAGGAGGCGCGGCGCATCGGCGCCGGTGTCACCTGGGCCCGGCTCGAATCGAGCCCGCACCGCGCCCTCGCCCAACTCGCCCGTACCGTGGGATCACCGCAGATCCGCGCCGCGGGCACCATCGGCGGCAACATCGGCACCTCGAGCCCTGCTGGGGACGGTCTGCCGTGGCTGGCTGCCCTCGACGCCGAGATCGAGGTGGCGTCCCGTGACCGGGGGGTGCGGCGCCTGCGCTGGGACGAGTTCTTCACCGGGGTGAAGCGCAACGCCCTCGCTCCCGACGAAGTGATCCTGGCGGCGATCCTTCCCGACGACGTGCCCGCCAACCAGGAGTTCGCCAAGATCGGGCAGCGCAACGCCATGGTCATCTCGACCGTGTCGGCCTGCGTCGCTCGCTACGACGACGGCACGGTCCACGTCGCGCTCGGTTCGGTGGCGCCGACCCCGATCCGCGCCCCTCGAGCCGAGGCGCTGGTGTCCTCCGACGCCTCCCCCTCAGAGGCGACCCTCGCCGAGTTCGCCCGGCTCGTCTCCGAGGAGGTCCGTCCCATCACCGACCATCGCTCCACCGAGGCGTACCGCCGCCACGCATCGGGGGTGCTCGCCCGCCGACTCCTGGAGAGGTGCCTGGCCCGATGCTGATCGAACTGACCGTCAACGGGGAAACCCGCGTCGCCACCGTCAGCGGCGCCGAGAGCCTGCTCAACGTGCTCCGCAACGAGCTGCGGTTGCCGGGGTCGAAGAACGCATGCGAGCAGGGCGAGTGCGGGTCGTGCTCGGTCGAGCTCGACGGGGAACTGGTGTGTTCCTGCCTGGTGATGGCCGCCGACTGCGACGGGAGCGAGATCGTCACCGTGGAAGGCCTCGCCGACGACGAGTGGCTCCATCCGGTACAGATCGCGCTGGTGGAAGCCGGTGGCGTTCAGTGCGGATTCTGTACCCCAGGGTTCGTGGTGGCGGCCGCCCACCTGCTCGAACACAACCCGCACCCGTCCCGGGAGGAGATCGAGGAAGCCCTCTCCGGCAACATCTGCCGCTGCACCGGGTACGGGGCGATCCTGCGGGCCCTCGAGAGTCTCACCGGAGGCGCCGCATGACCGCACCGACCCGGACCCGGGTTCGCGGAGGCATCGGCGAGTCGGTGGCCCGCCCCGACGGGATTCCCAAAGTCGTCGGAGCCTTCGCCTACGCCTCCGACCTGTGGGCCGAGGGCATGCTGTGGGGTGCCACGCTGCGCAGCCCCCACGCCCGGGCCAAGGTCACCCACCTCGACGTCGGCCCGGCGCTCGCCCTCGATGGGGTGTGGGCGGTGCTCACCCAAGACGACGTCCCGGGAGCTCCCACGTTCGGGCAGCTGCAGCGTGACCAACCGGTGCTGTGCGACGGGGACGTCCGGTACTGGGGTGAGCCGATCGCGGTCGTCGCCGCCGACGACATCGACACGGCCCGCCGCGCCGTGGCCGCCATCGAGGTCAGTTACGAGCCGCTCGACCCCCTGGTCGATCCCGAGGAGGCCGACGCCCGCGACGACGTCTTCCACCGGATGCGGATCCGTCGCGGCGATGCCGGCGCGAGCGGCGAGATCGTCGTCGAGGGCTACTACGAGACCGCATCGCAGGATCAGGCGCCGCTCGGCACCGAAGCCGGGCTCGCGGTGCCCGACGGGAACGGCGGCGTCGACCTGTGGGCCACCAGCCAATGGGTCCACGTCGACCACGAGCAGATCGTTCCGTGCCTCGGCCTCGAGCCGGGTCAGGTGCGCTGCCATCCCGCCGGCATCGGCGGCGCCTTCGGCGCCCGGGAAGACATCTCCCTCCACATCCACCTCTGCATGCTCGCCCTCCGCACCGGCCGGCCCGTCAAGATGGTCTACGACCGGGCCGAGTCGTTCGTCGGCCACGTCAAGCGTCACGCCGCCCGCATGTGGTACCGCCACGAAGCCGACGCCGACGGGACCCTCGTCAAGGTGCAGGCACGACTCGTGCTCGACGGCGGCGCCTACGCCCACACCAGCGAGGCGGTCCTCGCCAACGCCGCCTACTTCGCGGTGGGCCCCTACCGCTGCGACAACGTCGTCGTCGACGCCGCCGCCGCCCGCACCAACAACCCGCCGTGTGGGGCGATGCGGGGCTTCGGGGCGGTGCAGGCGTGCTTCGGCCACGAGGCCCAGATGGATCTGCTGGCGGACCGGCTCGGCATCGACCGGCTCGAGCTGCGACGCCGTAACGCCCTTGAACCCGGGGACCCGATGCCCACCACCGGGCAGCGCATCGAGGGCTCCCTCCCCACCAGGGAGGTGATCGACGCCGTCGAGGAGATCCCGCTGCCGGCCGAGTTCACCGGCGACGACCCGCGGCTCCTCCCCGGCGGTACCGGCCTCACCACCCCGCCGGATCGGGTGCGGCGCGGCGTCGGGTACGCGGTCGGGTTCAAGAACCTCGCCTTCTCCGAGGGTTTCGACGACTACGCCGAGGCCCGGGTGGTGCTGACCACCGAGGGGGTCGAGGTGCACACCGCCGCCATCGAAGTCGGGCAGGGACTCGTCACGGTGTGCCAGCAGATCGCCCGCACCGTGCTCGGGATCGAACAGGTCGTCTTCGTCGCCGACGACACCTCGGAGATCGGTTCCGCCGGGTCGACCTCGGCGTCCCGCCAGACCCAGATGACGGGCGGCGCCGTCCATCAGGCTGCGGTGGAGCTGCGCAGCCGCCTCCTCGACGAGTACGGCGGGGACGACCTCGACGGTGAGGGCGTGTGGAGCGGCGACGAGCTGGTCGTCTCACTTGCCGACGTGTGCGCCGCCGGGCCGGTCGAGCAGCACGTCCGGTTCCGCCACCCCGAGACCTTCCCCACCG
>CAZQUB010000093.1:0-7177 GCA_964596225.1 uncultured Acidimicrobiaceae bacterium | reverse complement strand
ACCCGGGGGTGCGGAGCGTCGGGCTCGTCACCCTCGCCCAGCTCGACCGGGCCGTGGTCGGCGATCTCAGCCTCGGTCAGAGCCTGCTGCTGGTGTGGCCGCAGCTGGTCGGCCTCGCCGCCGCCACCGTGGTGATCTTCGCCTTCGGCTACGTCGACTTCATGAAACAGGAGGTGAGAGCCTGAGCGAGGCGGGACGGAGGGCAGGCCCGAAGCCGACGTGAGTGACCTGGGCGGCGGATGAAGGGCTGCGGACCGGTCCAAGGCGGCGTACAGTTCCGATCTCCAGCTGCTTCCTCACCGCCTCGGGACGGGTGAGGGCGCCCAGCACTGGTCGTCTCGAACCCTGAGCGGGATCGGTGGGTACGATCCGGGCAACCTGGTGGTCGATTCGCGAGAGGTCGGCGAGTGACGAAGCGGATTCTGAGTGCAGTCCTTGTCGTGGTCATGGTGGCCATCATCGTCGGCGTCGATGTGGCGGTCTTCAGGCATCGTTTCTGGGAACGGCTCATTGTGAACATCGGCATCGTCGTGGTGTTTGTCTTCTTCTACTTCGTGTTCCTGAAAGACTGAGCCTGCTCGGCACTGCGGCCGGCGAACGAGTGGCCCTCGAGGCGGCGACGGAACGCGAGGATCCGCTCTCGACGGTCGGGACAGATGCCGTCCCACGACCCGCATTCGGCCCGGAGGATGACAAGCGACGTCGCAAGAAGTCACGATACGGCAGAAGGAGTGTGATCGCCCGAGACCCCAATGATCATCGGCGTGCTCGGGCGATCTCGCAACGTGATGACTGGTGGTCAGGGCCGGCGTCGATCCGGCGACCTCCGGTTTTTCAGACCGGCGCTCTACCAACTGAGCTACCTGACCGTGGGTACCCGGACCAGAGGCCCGGGTACCTGGCGGGAGCGACGGGATTTGAACCCGCGACCTCCGGCTTGACAGGCCGGCGTGAACTCCAGACTTCACCACGCCCCCGCGGACGTGCCCCCAGGGGAATTCGAATCCCCGTTGCCGCCTTGAAAGGGCGGAGTCCTGGACCGCTGGACGATGGGGGCCCGAGGGACCGGGATTGTACCCCATGGCCGTCGGCCGCCGACTGGGCCAGCGGAGTATAGAACCTGCCGGATGGAGGGACACCGGCGACGGTGGCGTGTTCCGGTGCCCGCCCCGCCCTCCGGGAGCACCCGTGCCGGGACTTCAGATCTCTCGACCGTTTGCAGCGAGGTATCGCGAATTCCTAGCCTGCCGCTCCAGAGGACCGCTCTACGAAGCGAGGAAGGGCTGCGTATGCACAGTACCCGTCTCCTGTCCCTGGCTGGCGTCGTCGTCGGCATCGTCGGTCTCGCACTGACGTCGCTCGACACCGAGGGTGAAGGCCTGCTCGCAGGCATCCACGCCCAGAACCCGGACGCTCCAGGCGGAATCCCCACCATTTGGGGTGGCCTGGACCTGTGGGCTCAATGGCTCGTCGTCATCCTGATGATCGTGCTCGTCGTTCTGGCGTTGCGTCCCCCATTGCGGGCGAAGCTCGACCGGATGAGCGCGCTCGTCACCACCGTCATCGGTGTGGGACTGCTGATCTACGCCATCGTCAAGTTCGTCGACGCCGGCGACAAGGCCGACAAGCTCGCGGCGCTGTTCGGGCAGCTTGCCGCCGGCGGGGCGATTCCCGCGGCCTACGGCGTTGGCCGGGGCGTCGGGTTCGTCGTCCTGTTCGTCGGCACCGCGCTGGTGATCTTCGGCGGCGCCATGGGCCTCTTCGGCTCCAGCGACGAGTAACCGCGACCGGGCTCGGACGGTCGCCACGCTGATACCGGGGGACACCCGAGGTTCCCTCTTGTGAGCCGCGCGTCCGATGTCCACGTGATGCACCCCCTCGCCGAGGGATTCCGCCTCGAAGGCGGCCCCGGCGACGGGGTGCTTCTCTTGCACGGCTGGACCGCCTCGCCGGGCCAGATGCGCCCGCTGGGGGACCGCCTGCAGCGGGAGGGCTTCACGGTGGCGTGCCCCCGTCTCGCCGGCCACGGCACCCGGATCGAGGACCTCGTCGGCGTCGGCTGGCGGGCGTGGGTGCGCGATGCCGCCACCGCCGCTCAGGATCTCCGCGACGAGGGAAGGCGCCTCCACCTCGTCGGCCTCTCCATGGGCGGAGCGCTGTCCCTCCTTCTGGCGGCGGTGTTCGAGGCCGCTTCCGTGACGGCCATCAACGCCCCGATGGCAGTATGGGACCGGTGGGCGCGCTTCGCTCCCTTGGTGCGCCACAGCCACCGGGTCCGGCCCGACACCGAACCACCCGTGATCCTGCCGGAAGGCATGGAGAGGTACCGGCAGGACTACCAGGGGACGCCGGAGGGGAGCGCCGCCGAGCTGATGGATCTGGTGCGCGTCACCCGCACCGCGCTCCCTCGGATCACCTGCCCGGCGTTGATCGTCCAGTCCGACCTCGACGAGACGGTTAATCCCGCGAGCGTCCGTATCATCAGGGAAGGTATCGGATCGGGCGACCCACGGGTGCTCCGGCTCGAGCATTCCGCCCATTTGGCGGTGCTCGATCGGGATCTCGACCTCCTCGCGGGGGAGATCGTTCGGCACCTGCGAAGGGCCATTCGCCTCATGTCCAGCGCGGTACCCGACCCCTACCATCCGACAACGGAGCGCTAGCCATCAGGAGGAAATGTGGCTGAAAGCACCCAGGCGATCGAGAATCTCATGTCCGAGGAGCGACTGTTCCCACCCTCGGAACAGTTCGCGGCCCAGGCGAACGCCGGCCCGGAGGTCTACGAGAAGGCCGAGGAAGACTGGCTCGGCTTCTGGAAGGAACAGGCCCTCAGCCGCATCACGTGGTTCAAGGAGCCGGCCCAGATCCTCGACGACTCGAACCCGCCGTTCTTCAAGTGGTTCGCCGACGGCGAACTCAACGTGTCGTACAACTGCCTCGACCGGCACCTCGACACCATTGGCGACAAGATCGCCTACCACTGGGTGGGTGAGCCGGGCGACACCCGCGACATCACGTACCGGGATCTCTACGAGGAAGTCACCAAGTTCGCCAACGCCCTCAAGGACCTCGGCGTGGGGCGGGGAGACCGGGTTGCCGTCTACCTCGGCATGATCCCGGAGCTGCCGGTCACGATGCTGGCGTGCGCCCGCATCGGCGCCATCCACTCCGTCGTGTTCGGTGGGTTCTCGTCGGATTCACTGGCGGACCGCATCAACGACGCCGAGGCGAAGGTTCTCATCACCGCCGACGGCTCCTGGCGTCGCGGCTCGGTCGTCTCCCTGAAGGGCGCCGCCGACGTCGCCTTGGCGCGGACCCACTCGATCGAGAAGGTCATCGTCGTCAAGCGCACCGACAACGAGATCGAGATGCAGGCCGGGCGTGACATCTGGTACCACGACGTCATCGCCGACCAGTCGACCGACTGTGATCCCGAGGTCATGAACGCCGAGGACATCCTCTACATCCTGTACACCTCGGGTACCACCGGGAAGCCGAAGGGCATCGTGCACACCCAGGGCGGGTACCTCACCGAGGTGATGACCACCCACTCGTACGTGTTCGACCTCAAGCCGGACGACGTGTACTGGTGCGGCGCCGACATCGGCTGGGTCACCGGGCACTCCTACATCGTCTACGGGCCGCTCGCCAACGGCGCGACCCAGGTGATGTACGAAGGCGCTCCCAACTTCCCCGGCAACGACCGGCTGTGGCAGATCATCGACGACTACAAGGTGACGATCTTCTACACCGCCCCGACCGCCATCCGGGCCTTCATGAAGTGGGGAGACCAGTTCCCCGCCGGGCATGATCTCTCTTCGCTGCGGCTGCTGGGCACGGTCGGCGAGCCGATCAACCCCGAGGCCTGGATGTGGTACCACGAGCACATCGGCCACGAGCGGTGCCCCATCGTCGACACCTGGTGGCAGACCGAGACCGGGGCCATCATGATCACGCCGCTCCCGGGCGCGGTCGCCACCAAACCCGGATCGGCCACCCGGCCCTTCCCCGGCATCGCGGCCGACGTCGTCGACGACGAGGGGAACTCGGTGCCGTTGGGTGGCGGCGGGTACCTGGCGATCCGGCGTCCCTGGCCTGCGATGCTGCGGACGATCTACGGCGACGACCAGCGGTACGTCGACACCTACTGGTCCCGGTTCCCGGGCCTCTACTTCGCCGGTGACGGCGCCAAGCGCGACGCCGACGGGTACTTCTGGCTCTTGGGCCGGGTCGACGACATCATGCTGGTGGCGGGTCACAACATCTCGACCACCGAAGTCGAATCGGCGCTGGTCGGCCACGCCGCCGTGGCCGAGGCGGCGGTGGTGGGGCGGACCGACCCGGTCACCGGCCAGGCGATCGCCGCCTTCGTGACCCTGCGAAGCGGCGTGATCGGGGACGAAGCGTTGCTCCAGGAGCTGCGGAACACGGTGGCGGCGACGATCGGACCGATCGCCAAGCCGAAGTCGATCGTGTTCACCGACGACCTGCCCAAGACCCGGTCCGGGAAGATCATGCGACGCCTGCTGCGCGACATCTCGGAGCAGCGCCACCTCGGCGACGTGACCACCCTCGCCAACGCCGATGTGGTGGCGGAGATCGCCAACCAGGCGTCCTCGACCACCGACGACTGACCGTCCCCCCAACCAACCGATTCCCCTCGAGTACGGGGGGAATCGGTCGCGTTGGGAGGGCCCAGGCGCGGCACCGATTCGCCGGATTCCGACCAGACGCGAGGCGGAAGAAGGACGGTAGGCTCAGGGTGAGAGAACGAACGCAGGAGGTGCCCCGTGGGCTGGACCGTATTGCCCGAAGAAACCGCAGCCAAAGTCGCCGCCGAGCTGCAGCCGGCGCTGGCAGATCTGGTCGATCTGCACCTGATCGGGAAGCAGGCCCATTGGACGGTGGTGGGTCCCGGGTTCCAGGCCGCCCATGAGCGGATCGACGTGTTGGTGGACGCCTGGCGGCTGTGGACCGACCAGGTTGCGGAGCGGATCGTCATCCTCGGAGAGCTGCCGAAGGGCCGGGCCGAGGACCTGACCGAGCCGGGAACCTACCCGCTCGGCTGGATCGCCGACCGGGACGCCATCGGTACGCTCGGAGCCAGGGTGGAGGTTGTGGCCTCGCGGATGCGGGAGCACCAGGAGGCAGTCGCCGACCTCGACGTCGTCAGCGACAGCCTGCTCCAAGCGATCATCGAAGGCCTCGAAGAACAGCTGTGGATGCTTCGCGCCCACCTGCAGTGATCCGGCGGGGGTGAGGCGGCCTCGCCGCGGCGGCGCGTCAAGGATGACGGCGGGGACCGTGTGCACTATCAGCCCGGGTTCTCGATAATGGAGGCATGGAACTTCCCACCGACCTGATCGACGCCACCCTCCGTTGGATCGAGGGTGATCCCGATCCGCAGACCCGGGCCGAGCTCGAGGATCTGCTGGAGCGGCGCGACACGGAGGCGCTGGCGGACCGCATGGCCGGATCCCTCGTCTTCGGGACCGCCGGCCTGCGGGGCAAGGTCGAATCCGGGTCCAACCGCATGAACCGGGCCGTCGTCATCCGCACCACTCGGGGTCTCGCCCGCTACCTCCTGGCCCGGGACGACAGTTCCGAACAGCCCGTCGTCGTGGGCCGGGACGCCCGCCTCTCCAGCGAGCGCTTCATGAAGGACACCGTCGGGGTCCTGGCCGCCGCCGGGCTCCCGGTGCGGTTCTTCCCCGATCCGACGCCGACCCCGCTGGTCGCCTACGCCGCCAAGATGCTGGGGGCGCGGGCCGCGGTGGTGGTCACCGCGAGTCACAACCCTCCCGCCGACAACGGGTACAAGGTATACGACGGCAACGGCATCCAGATCGTGCCCCCCGCCGACCGGGAGATCGCCGCAGCCATCGATCGCGTGGGGCTGGCGATCGAGGTTCCCAGGGTGCGCGGCGCCACCAAGGGCGGGGACACCCTCGTTGCCCCGGTCCCGGCCGACGTGTTCGCGCGCTACCTCGACGACGTCGCCGCGATACGGCCGCCGGGCGCGTCAGGTTCGGATCTCGTCATCGTGTACACCCCGATGCACGGCGTCGGCGGCGCCTTCGTCACCGAAGCGCTGCGGCGCTTCGGTCACACCCGGATCCACCCGGTGGCGCAGCAGTACGAACCGGACGGGCGTTTCCCGACGGTGGCGTTTCCCAACCCTGAGGAGCCGGGGGCCCTCGATCTCGCCACCGAGCTGGCGGCCCAGATCGGGGCCGATCTCATCATCGCCAACGATCCCGACACGGATCGGCTCGCGGTGAGCGTGCCACACCCTGACGGCTGGCGTCCCCTCACCGGCAACCAGATCGGCGTGTTGCTGGCGGACTTCATCTTGGAACACACCACCACGGCGCGGCCCATCGTCCTCAACAGCATCGTGTCCTCCCCGCTCCTCGCCAAGATCGCCGCCGCCCACGGGGCACGATTCGCCCAGACCCTCACCGGCTTCAAGTGGATCTGGAACGCGGCGCTCGACCTCCAGGAGGCGGGGGAGGGCCGCTTCGTGTTCGGCTACGAGGAAGCCCTCGGCTACTCGGTCGGTCAGACCGTACGCGACAAGGACGGGATCAGTGCCGCGGTGCTCTTCGCCGATCTCGCCGCCAGCTGCCACGCTGGCGGAGGAACCGTGCTGGACAGGCTCGACGACCTCCACCGCCGCTACGGGCTGTGGGTCTCGACCCAACGCAGCGTGGTCCGGCCGGGAACGGAGGGAGCGGCCGAGATCGCCGCCGCCATGGAACGGCTCGCCGCCGCGCCTCCCTCCTCGCTCGACGGGATCCCCGTCGTGGCCGTCACCGACTACCGCCAGGGCGCCGAGGACCGACCCCGGTATCTGCCCGCCGCCACCCTGGTGGAGATGGATCTGGGGGAGCGGGGCCGGGTACTGGCCCGTCCCAGCGGGACCGAACCCAAGCTGAAGATCTACGTCGACGCCACGGCTCCCGTCCCCTCAGGCGAGGCGCCGAGCCGGATGGAGCCGGAATTGAAGGCGACGGCCGACCGTCTCGCCGCCTCCACGGTCGCCGCACTCGGTCTCTGAACTACCCCTCCAGGACCCAACCCGCCATAATGCGCGGGAGACGCGCAACCAGCCGGCCCGGAGCCGGACGACGAGGCGAGGAGCTGACATGGATCTCGTAAGCCTGCTCGGGGACGA
>CAZQUB010000092.1:0-7185 GCA_964596225.1 uncultured Acidimicrobiaceae bacterium | reverse complement strand
TGCCGACCAGCTCGGAGCCGACCCGGATGAAGGTGCGGGCACAGAGGAAGCCGAGGTGGCTCGGCACGAAGCGCGGCTCCATGTCGATCTGCTCGGCGAGCTGGCGCCACCCGTCGACACAGGCGTCGATCGACTGCGGATAGGCCTGGATGGCGGCGAAGTACCCGCACGGGTTGGCGACGTCGGTGAGGGGGTTGCCTTCGATGTCGGTGATCACGGCCATCACGCCGAAGATGTCCGCCACGAGATCGGCGATGACCTGGGCGGGCTCGCCGTCGAGGAGGACGGCGAGGGAGGCGGCGGCATGGCGGGGGCGGGCCTCGGCGACGCCGGCGGCGGCGGTTCCTCCGTCCCCGTTCACGAGCTCGGCGAGCTTGTCGGCCGGGAACCGCCATTGGCGTCCCACCTTCACGGCGGGGAGGCGGCCATCCTCGGCCATGCGGTAGATGGTCGACTTGTCCACGTTGATGAGTTCCTGCACGTCTTTCGTCGTGAGCAGGGTGGTCATGACATCGGTCCTGACTCTCGCGTCGGGCAGCCTCTCCTGCATCTCATGCATGATATGCCCACTCATGCCTCTGCATTAGGGCCGAAAGTCCCATTGTGAACGCGGGCACGATCGCGGGCGGGAAGGGCGGGGCGGCCCGAGGGTTCAGCCGGAACGGCGGGACGGGCGAGCGGCGAGCGCCCCTCCGGCCGCACCGAGCACCGCCGCCACGATGGCGAGGGCGACGATGGCGCCCCAGCCGGCATCACTCGCCGCCACCGACAAGGTGCCGGTCACCAGTGAGAGCAACAGGGCGGCGAGGCTGCCGTGGATCACGGTCGGGGGCCCGCCGAAGCGTCCCCCGGTGTAGCCGGCGATCACCAACGCGGCCAGTTCGACGAGGATGAGCAGGACGGCACCGTGATCAACACCGACCGCGCCGACGATTCCCAACACGAGGAACGCCAGCAAGGCGCTGGCGAGACCGGCCATCGAACCGAGTGCGACCGCGCCCCACGCAACGCCGGGCCGGTCCACCGCAGGGTCACGCCCCGTTGTGAAGGTGCTCCTCCAGCCCCGCGATCCAGCCGGCGGGGAGACGCCAATGGCGGGACCCGTCGAGCATGATGCCGAGGTACTCGGCGGACGGCTCATGGTGACCGTTGGTGCTTCCGTCGTGGAGATGGATCGAGACCTGATGACGCTTCCCGCTGCGGTCCATCGCCTCGACGGTGGTGAGGGTGCGCTGTTCTTCGCCCTCGATCTTGTCGAGACGCTCGACCTCGTCGTCCGGCACCGAGAAGACGGCGCCCCACACCGTGCTCCCGGTCTCAGGGGTGACGGTCGGAAGGGTCCCGCTCCAGGTGCGGTCTTCGATGGGAAAGTGAAGGCCCCACTCGGGCAGATGCGCGATGAACTGGAACTCGGCGCCAGGCGCCGCATCGCGCATCTGATCTGGGGCGATCCTCGCGGTGTAGGCGAAGTACAGCAGGGTGTGCCTCCTTGCCACGTGTGTCGTCCGGTAGTAGCCGGACGGGGAATTGTAGTGCCTTCGCGGGTTCGTGAGCCCAGTGGCAGCGCGGGATCATCCGGTCCGGGCCGGTCGGGGGGCGCCCACGCCTCCGATGCCTGCCGGCATCGCGGGAACCATTCGGGCCGGTGAGCCGTCTTATGAGGGAGTGAGCCTGCTGTGATGGCTCGTTGTTCCGGATTCCGGGCCCCCCGGGGCCTCCTGGAGGTGGCTGTGATGTCCCAGGTGCTCGATCCTGTGGTCTTCCTCCCGGTTCCTGTGACCGAGGAGCGTCCCTGGATGGTGTTCTCGGCGTGCCGCGACGCCGATCCCGATCTCTTCTTCCCGGCGACCCCCGACGAGAGCGCACACGCCCTCGCCCTGTGCGCCGTCTGCCCGGTGCGGCTCGACTGCCTCGAGTACGCCCTCGACGCGAGGGAGCGCTTCGGCATCTGGGGAGGTTTGACCGAGAAACAACGCCTCGCACTGCTGCGTCGCTCCGCCTGAACTCGCAGTTCGTCCCGCCGGTGCCGGCTGCTAGCGTCCAACCGCGATGACCGATCCCACCTGGCCCGACCTCCTCACGGACCTCATCGCCGGAGACGACATCGGACGCGACCATGCCCGATGGGCGATGGCGTCGGTGATGTCGGGTGAGGCCACCCCGGCACAGATCGCAGCGCTGGTGGTGGCGTTGCGCTCCAAGGGCGAGACCGCCGACGAGATGACAGGTTTCGTCGAGGCCATGCTCGACGCCGCGGTGACGGTGGACGTCGGCGAACCCGTCGTCGACATCGTGGGGACCGGCGGCGACCGCAGCGGGACCTTCAACGTCTCGACCACGGCCGCGTTCATCGCGGCCGGTGCCGGCGCCAAGATCGCCAAACACGGCAACCGGGCGGCATCGTCCCAGACGGGATCGGCCGACCTGCTCGAAGCCCTCGGCCTCGATCTCGAGATGCCACCGGAGCGCACGGTGCAGATGATCCGCGACATCGGTTTCGGGTTCTTCTTCGCGCCCCGCTACCACCCGGCGATGCGCCATGCAGGGCCGGTGCGCCGCGAGCTCGGGGTGAGGACGGTGTTCAACTTCCTCGGGCCGTTGTGCAACCCGGCTCGCTCCGGCCGCTACGCCATGGGCGTGTCGGATCCGCGGATGGCCGAACTCATGGTCGAGGTCCTCGCCAATCTCGGCGCCGAGTACGCCTTCGTGTTCCGCGGCGAGGACGGACTCGACGAACTCACCACCACCGGACCCTCGTTCATCTACCGTCTCAAGGACGGCGAGATCACCCACGCCGAGTTCACCCCCGAGGACTTCGGGGTGCCCCGGGCCACGATCGAGGATCTCCGCGGCGGCGATCCCGCCCGCAACGTCGCCATCACCCGCAGCGTGCTGGCCGGTGAGCCGGGCCATCACCGTGACATCGCCCTCGTCAACGCCGCGCCCGCCATCGTGGTCGCCGGTCTGGCGGAGGGGTTCTCGGGGGCCATGACACTGGCGGCACAGGCGGTCGATTCCGGGGATGCCCAAGCCGTGCTCGATCGGGTGATCGCCTTCTCCCGCAACGCCTGAGCGGCGGTCCTGCGGCGCCTTTGGGTGCCGGTGAACGATCGGTGAACAATCGCCCCTCAGGGTTCTCAACGGCGCGAGGCGCCGGTAGCGTCTCCGCCACGATGACCCGCCGACCCTCGACCGGCCACCTTCCCCACCTGGTCGTGCTGCTCGCCCTGGTGGCGGCAGCGTGTGGTGGCTCCTCCACGCCGGAGGCCACCACCACGACCGGTGGGGGCGTCGCCGCGACCTCCACCGTCGCCGCGGCGGTCGATCCGGCGCCGGCCGGGCCGGCGGCGCCCGACTTCACGCTCGACCTCGCCGACGGGACGACGTTCATCCTCTCCGGTGAGGACAAGCCGGTCTACCTGGTGTTCTGGGCCGAGTGGTGCCCGACCTGCGCCCAGGAGATGCCCGTCGTCGACGAGATCGCCGGCGACTACCTCGACGACATGACGTTTCTCGCCGTCGCCGGCAGGTCCAGCTACGACCTGACCGAGGAACGCGCCGGGGAGTGGTTCAGCGACAACCTCACCTGGGGTCTCGACGACTCGATCTGGTACCTGTACGGGATCAAGGCCCAACCCGTCACCGTGCTCATCTCCCCTGACGACGTCATCGTCGACCAGTGGTTCGGGATCCTGCCCGAACCCGAGATCCGGGAGCGCATCGACACCGCGCTGGCAATCGAAGGCTGACGCTCGACCGCCAGCGCGGCATCGCCTCCTCGTCTAGGAAGCCGGCACCGTTCCGGTGGCCGTGAAGAGGGCGGTGAGGCCCGGGCCGTAGAGGCGGGTGTCGCCTCCACCGGCCGAGGAGCGTCCGCACAGGGTCACGGTGTGGGTCCCGGCATCGACCACCGCGGCGCCGGTGATCGCCACCGACTGGCGGTAGTCCTCGGGGACGTAGCCGTAGGCGTACCCGACCGATTGGATCTGATCCGGCACGTTGGAGCACGCCGGCACGTCCACCTGGATCCAGAAGAGCGCCGATCCCGCGCTGGTCGAGTCGTAGAGCGACGTGGTGGCGTTGATCAGGAGGAAGCCGGGGGCGGTGGTCTCGACCGTGAGCTGGACCCACTCCTGGTTGCTGCCGTCGAAAGGATCGGCGAGGAGACCCTCGACGTCGTTGGCCCAGACCGCGTTCTCGAAATGATCGGCCGTCTCACCCTCGAGGGCCCCGGCGTCGACCACCTGGTTGGCGGACAGGCGCCGCATGAACGCGGCCATCTGCCCTCTCGTCACGGCGTCGCCGGGGCAGAAGTAGTCGTTGTCCGGCGGGTTGCACCCTGCGGTGACTCCGGCGTCCGCCAGCCATTCGATGTCGGCTTCGAAAATGGACGTGTCGTCGTCGGTGAAGGCGCCGCCGGCGGCCATGACGGCGACCGGCGAGATCACGGCGACGACGACGAGAAGGACCACGCCGAGGCGAAGCCAGCGGCGTGCATGACGGGGGGTAGCGTGCAGGTCCATGGTTCCTCCCATGAGGTCTGTCGGGACTCCGACACGATGGTACGTCATAGCAGTCCGAGGGGGGTGGATCTCGTCCTCGCAGGTGCGGCGCGGGCTGCCAGAGAGCACCAGTCGGCGGCTAACGTCCCGCAAGGAACCGGGGAACCTCGAAGGTGCGGTGAGCGTCTGAGACACGTGAGGATCGCGACACGCCTGACGATCGGTATCGCCGCGTCCGCGGTCTTGCTGACGTTGGGGTCCGCCGCCGTCGCCCAGAGCGAGGGCGAGGCCGCGGACGACCAAGGGGTCACGGTCGAGGTGACGGCCGGTCTCGACCGCTACGTCGATCCCTCCCAGCCCGTGCACTTCTCCGTTTCCGTCACTTCCCGCGAGCTGCTGGTGGGGCGCCTCGAGGTGTCGATCGGCGGCGGTGCGACCGCCCGCGCCGCGGTCGAGGTCCCCGCCGGCGGCGCCAAGCGCTACGACATCGAAGTGCCGGCGCCACGCGACAACCGGCGCGCCGTCGTGTCGCTGGTGGCCGGCGGTGACGAAGGCACCCAGTTGTACCGGGAGGACGTGCAGCTCAGGGTTCCCGACGGGGTGGTACTGGTCGCCGTGTTCGACGCCGACGGCGCCGTCACGCCTCTCCGCAGCGCCTCCGCCACCCCGCTCGGCAGCGACATCGCGACCATCGCCGTCGACGAGGCCACCATCGCCGCCGGCCTGGCACCTGCCTCCTACCTGGTGGCGGGAGGCGGAGCGGTGCGGGGATTGGGGGACGCGGCTCGGAGCGCGCTGGAAGGGTGGGTGGACGGAGGGGGACGCCTCGCCGCCGGCGCCGACGACCTGGCGGTGATCGGGGAGCCGGCGAACGGGACGCTCTTCCCCGGCACCTCCGCCCTCGTGGCGCGGCAAGGTGACGGGGAACTCATCGCGGTGGCGGACGTCGCCGCGGTGAGCGTCGCGGAATGGACTCGCCTCGTCCACGACGCGGTGCCGCTCGGCCTCATCAGTGATCAGGGGCTCTACGGATCCGACCTCGCCCTGGTGTCGGCCGCCTCGGCGGGACGGGACGTCGCGGTCCCGGCACTGTCGTGGCTCCTGCTCGGCATCCTTCTGTTCGTGGTGATGGTGGGTCCGGTCAACTTCGTGGTGCTGCGGGGTTTCGATCGCCCCGAGCTGGCCTGGGTGACCGTGCCGCTCCTCAGCGCGCTGTTCGTGGCCGGCTTCTGGTACATGGGCCGCAGCAGCGTCGCCGACTTCACCGTCTCGCACGGCTCGTTGCTGTACGACGACGGGCGGGTGACCGACGGCGAGGCGGGGCTCATCGTGCAGGTGGAATCGGGCGGTACCCGGCAGCTCGCCCTCCCCGAAGGCTGGACCGCGGCGCCGTTGCGGGGCGTCGCCGGCTCCGTGTCGGGCGTGATCGACGCATCCGACTCCCGTCTCGTCGACTTCGACCTCGAGGATCTCGGTGCCGGGACGGCCGAGGTGCGGTGGCAGGCCGAGCCGCTCGCAGTGGACGCCGAATACCGCCTGACCGGCAACGGCCTGGAGGTCACCGTCCGCAACGACACCCCCTGGACGTGGTGGTCGTGGGGGGTGGCGGTGAACGGCGCCGCCTCCACCAACGGCATGCAGCTCGCCCCCGGTGAGACCGGGACGCTCACGGCGCGGGTCGGCGTCCGCAACGTCACCTACGGGCCGCTCATCGCCTCGGCCGTGGAGGGAGCGCCGTTCGACGGGACCACCGCCAGCCACTACGACGCCGGGTATTCCCTGGCCGAGTTCGCCGAGACACACGTCGCCGGCCTCCGCGGCGCGGACCTGTACGTCTTCGGGTTCACCGAAGGCTTCGAGCCGCGCCTCTCCGTCGACGGCAAGGAGAACGTCGCCGGCGGCACCAGCCTGCTCGTGAAGCGGTTCGCCCTTCCGGCGGAGACGAGGACCCAGTTCGGGTGGGTGCAGCCCGAGGTGCTCGGGGTGAGTGGCGCCGCCACGGTGGAGGCCTACTACGAGGAGATGTACGTCTACGGCGCCGACCAGGTCACGTTCCGCTACCGGGTCCCCGAAGGGGTCTCGGGCGAAGGGCGGGTGGCGCCGGGAGGGACGTCACTGGCCACCGTCGAGGCGTGGAACTGGGCCGATGCCGCGTGGGACGAGATCGCATGGGGTGACGAATTCCCGCTGGCGCCCTACGTGGCTCCCGGCGGCGACCTGGTCATCCGGGGGACCGCCGGTCCCGACGACTTCTTCGAAGAGGCGCTGCAGCTTCCCCGCTTCGCGCTGGTCTGGAGTGGGTCGTGATCGTCGAGTTCCAGGCCGTCGACAAGCGCTACGGGAGGGTCCATGCCCTCCGCGGCGCCGACCTCACCGTGCCCCGCGGCGCCACGGTGGGATTGATCGGACCCAACGGCGCCGGCAAGACGACCTCGATGCTCATCATGACCTCGCTGCTGGCCCGCGACGGCGGCATGGTGCGGGTGGGCGGGATCGACCCGCAACGTGACCCGCGGGCGGTGCGCCGTCACGTCGGCTACATGCCCGACTTCTTCGGCGTCTACGAAGGACTGCGAGCCCGCGAGTACCTGGAGTTCTTCGCCGCCACCCAGCACATCCGGCCCATCGCCCGCCCCGCGGTGGTGGCCGACCTGCTCGCCCTCGTCGACCTGGAGGACAAGGC
>CAZQUB010000091.1:0-7280 GCA_964596225.1 uncultured Acidimicrobiaceae bacterium | reverse complement strand
GTGGTGGTCGTCGTGTCGTTGCCGGGTACCTTCTCGCCCGGCACCTTGCCGTTGGGCAGCTCGTCCGGCGGCTGTTCGGGAAAGCGGAAGAAGACAACCGCTGGCGGTGTCACCGGCGAGGCCATCGCCCGGCCGCCCACCCCGAAGACGAGACCGAACGTCAGCCAGAGGCAGGCGACGGCTGCCCACCGTTTCACTCGCCCGCCTCCTCACCGATGAGGGCGGCCGGCCAGTCGTGCTCCTGCTCGAATCCCGGCGCCAGCGCCAGGCGCACCCGGAACTCCGTCCAACCGCCCACCCGGTGGTAGGACAACTCGCCGTCCATCCCGTCGACGAGGCCGTGCGCCACCGCCAGGCCCATGCCGAGGCTCCCCGCCAACAGCGCCCGGTCACCCTGATTGACGAACGGCTCGAACAGGTGCGGCACCATCGCCTCGTCCACCCCTGCCCCGTCGTCCGCCACCACGATCTCGAAGGCATCACCGACGACCCGACCGGAGACCCTGGTGGTCAGCCCCCCGTGGCGGCGAGCGTTCGAGAGGAGGTTGCGGATGACGTGGGAAATGGCGGCCGACGCCCCCAGCACGAACCCCGGAGGGCAATCCAGCTCCACGTGCTGCCCGATACCGCATGCGTCGCCGCACACGTCCTGCAGGAGGGGGCGCACCGCGACCGTCTGGATCGGCGCCGGCTCCCCGTCCCGGCTGAAACGCGTGTAGGCGAGCGCATCCTCCACCAGACGAGACAGTTCGCTCGCCTCGGAATGCAGGGTGCCGATGAGGTCGCGCTGCAGAATCGGGATCTCCGGATCGTCACGCAGCAAGTCGCCGATCCCGACGATGCCGGTGAGCGGCGTCCGGAGTTGGTGGGAGAGACCCGCCAGGAGATCCTCCTTCGCCTTGCTCACCTCCCGGTGGGCGCTGAGTTCGCTCTGGGCGCGGATCGCCTGCTCCCGCAACAGCTTGCGGAGGTGGCGACGGTATCCCAGCATCGCCAGGGCAGGGATCGCCAGCAGCAGCAGCCACCGCAACACGGCGGCCACCCGCCCGGCGGCGGCCTCCGACGACCCGATGGCGGCAACGACTTCGTCCTGGCGGGCCGTGGCGAGTTCGATCACCACGGCGCGTTGCGGGGCGAGGAGATCGGCGCGGGCCGCGGCGGCTTCATCGAGATCGCCGGCCGTGATCAGAGCCAAGGTCTGATCGGCGACCGCGAGATACGTGGAAGCGGCCGTATCGAGGTCACCCCCTGGATTCCCGGTCCCGCTCCGCCAGGCGATCGCATCGTCGAGGTGGGCCCGCACCCCATCGGTCGCCGCCGCCACCTCCCCGGGAGCGGCCAGACCCGCCGCCTCGAGCCGGGCCTCGGCCAGAGCGCCATCCACTGCCTCCCACGAGATCTCGACATGCCCCAACATCCCGTTGGCCCAGTGGAGGGCCTCGGCGTTGGCAGCGACACGTTCGGCGGCGTTGGAAGACGAGAAGGCGACCGCACTCACCACGAGGAGGGTGGCACCGAGCGTCGCCAGGGCGAATGCGCCGGCGCGGCCCCGGCGCTCCGTCGCGCCTTCCTCCCGGTCGGAATGTTTCACCGGTTGCATATCGGCGTTTCCCGCAGAAACCCTGAGGATCCATCCAGGTTCTGAGGTGCCTATCTGCGTCCACGCCAAGGAGCTAGCCCGAACCGGCCGGTGCTGGGTCAGCGAATGAGCCAGCGTCTCGCCTCCGGGACGCGCCGCGGCGATCGAGGAGGTACCGTGGCGCCTCGACCATGAACGAACCCGTACGCGCACTCGTCGTCGAAGACAGCCGAGTCCTCGGCAGACTCATCGCAGCGAGCCTTCGAGGCCTCGGATGCGAGATCACGAACTCGTGGCGCTGCGATGACGCCCTCGATCGCCTCCGCAACGGCGAAGCCGACCTCGCCATCGTCGACATCTACCTCCTCGACGGCTCTGGCATCGACCTGGTGAAGGAAGCACGGAAGATGGACGACTCGCCGGCCATCATCGTGCTCACCGCCGACGCCCGCATCAGGACGCTCGAGGAGGCGAAGGACGCCGGCGCCGACATCGTCATGACCAAACCGTTCCGGCGCGACGAGTTGAGAGACGCGGTGCGGCGGCTCACCGCACAGAACTGAAGACCTCCGACGGGAGGAGGAATGCTCCCCCGACGCACAGAGGCCCGGCGTTGGGCAACGCCGGGCCTCTGCCTTGGACGGAACCCGGGGCAACGAGCCGTCTCTTCCCGGCGCCCTGAGTTCCTCAGATGTCAGACCGCGACCATCTAGAACGCCTCGTCACTCATGTCCATCACCGCACCGGACTCCCGCTCCGCCGCCTCCCGCCGCAGCTTCGCCTTGGGGAGGGCGTGGAGGGCGAAGAAGCGGGCCGCCGCCACCTTCCCCTCGTAGAACGCCCGGTCCTGCCCCTCGGCGCCGGGAAGGGCCTCGATTGCGACCTCGGCCTGGCGGAGCAGCAGCCACCCGATCACCACCTCCGAGATGCTTTCCAGCAGCGTGTTGGTGTGGAGCCCCAGCCGGTAGAGCTGAGTCGGGTCCTGCTGGGCGGCCATCAGCTCGGTCACCATCACCCCGAGATGCGCCTGGGTGTCGTCGAGGGCGGTACCGAGCAGTTCCCGCTCGGTGGCGATCTCGTCACCCCCACCCTTGATCAGTTCGACGACCTCGGCGGCGAGTGACGTCAACGCCTGCCCCTGGTCGCGGGCGATCTTGCGGAAGAAGAGGTCCAGTGCCTGGATCCCGGTCGTCCCCTCGTACAGGGTGTCGATCTTGGTGTCGCGGATGTACTGCTCGATCGGGTAGTCCTTGGTGAACCCGGCGCCCCCGAACACCTGGAGGGAGAGGGCGAGCATCTCGTACGCCTTCTCCGACGAGTACCCCTTCACCATCGGGAGCAGGAGGTCTTCGCGGCGAGCCCAGGTCTCGTCCTCGGGGTGCATCTTGATTTGGTCCTGTACCCAGCCGGTGTAGAGGAGCAGGGCCCGCATCCCTTCCACGTGACTCTTCTGGAGCATCAGCATCCGGCGCACGTCGGGGTGACGGATGATCGGCACCCGCGGCGCGGTCTTGTCGGTCATCTGGGTCATGTCGGCACCCTGGATCCGCTCCCGGGCGTAGGCGAGGGCGTTGAGATACCCGGTCGACAGCGTCGCCGTCGACTTGGTCCCGATCAGCATCCGAGCCCGTTCGATGACACGGAACATCTGGTGGATGCCGTCGTGAATGCCACCGGCGAGATATCCGACGCAAGGGATGTCCGCACCGAACGTGAGGTCGCAGGTCGTCGACCCCTTGATGCCCATCTTGCTCTCGATCGAGGTGCACATCACCCCGTTGCGTTCCCCCACCGAGCCGTCCTCGTTCACCAGGTACTTCGGCACCACGAACATCGAGAGGCCGGAGGTTCCCGGGCCGGCCCCGACGGGACGGGCCAGGACGAGGTGGACGATGTTGTCGGACATGTCGTGCTCGCCACTGGTGATGAACCGCTTCACGCCTTCGAGGTGGTAGATCCCCGCCTCTTCGTCGACCGGGATCGCCTTGGTGACCCCCGCTCCCACGTCGGATCCGGCGTCGGGCTCGGTGAGCACCATGGTGCCGCCCCAGTGGTGCTCGAGGGCCGGCTTGACGAAGCGCTCGATCTGCTCGGAGGTACCGACCTCGTTGAGCACGATCGGCATCAGCGTGCCGACGTACAGGTAGAGGGCGGGATTGGCGCCGATGAGCAATTCCTGGGCCGCCCAGCGCAAGGAGTCGGTGGTGGCGACACCCCCCAACTCGGGGGGAACGAACAGGGTGTCCCATCCGCCGTCCCGGTACGCGGCGAGCGAACGCTTCATCGACTCGGGGATCTCCACCTCACCGTCGACGAGGGTGAGGTCGGCATGATCGGCGTCGACGAACGAGGCGGCGAGGTCCTCCACCGCGAGCCGTTCGATCTCGGTGAGCATCTGGTGGGCGGTGCCCTGGTCGACATCGCCGAAGGGGGCGGCGCCCATGTACTCCTGGATCCGGAGCACCTCGAAGAGGTTGAACTCGATGTCGCGGAGGTTGGTCTTGTAGTGGCTCATGGCGACCCCTCTGTGCCTCTCGTTCCCCTGCTCCTGGGAACGGAATCATGGACCTTTTCGCTCTTTGATTCCTTTTTGACTCTACACTCCATTTTGAGCAAACGTTCAAGTTCTTTGACGGCACACCGCTACGCTGCCGGAGACGGAAGGGAGCACTCCGTGGCGCGCTATCAGGCAGGCATCCGCACCGAGCGGCGCATCGTCGAAGCGACCCGCGAACTCCTCGGCGAGGTCGGGCTCGAAGGCACCACGCTCAAAGCGATCTGTGACCGCGCCGAGGTCCGTGCCGGGAGCTTCTACAACCTGTTCGAATCGAAGGAGGAGGTGGTGCTGCGGGTCGTCCGGGAGGCCATCCGCGCCGTCGACCCCGACCCCTCCGGAGTCGGCCAGGAGACCCTGGCCGACCTGGTCGAGGCCTACATCGCCTTCATCACCGAAGAGTCCACCCTCGCCCGGGTCTACCTCAAGATCGCCATCAGCGGCGCCGTCAACGACGACGGCCTCGGCGCCCGGGTGGCGCGCCACCACCGCCGCCGCAGCCAGCGCTTCTCAGAGGCGATGGCCAAGGAGCACCCCGAGCTGACCGGCGAGGAGGTGGCGGCCCACACCGAGGTGCTCCTGGCCGCCCTCAACGGCCTCGCCTTCGCCTGGCTGGTCCACCCCGACCTCGACTTCCGGCGCCACGCCCTCCTCGCCGCCGGGCTCGACTCGTCGGTCGGCCACAACGGCTGACGTCCTGCTAGCGCGCCATCCGCCGGCGCAGCGCCTTCTCCCCCTCCACCACCCAGAACACCCCGGTGGAGGCGGCCAGCACCACCACGAGCTCCAAGAGCGACAGCGGATCGACGGTGAACATCGTCTGGGAGAACGGCAGGTAGATGACGAGGACCTGGATCAGCGCGGTGCCGGCCACGGTCCACAGCAACGCCAGGTTGGTGCGAAGCCCGAGCGACCACAGCGACTCGCGCTCCGACCGCACCGCCATGGCGTTGCCGAGCTGGAGCAACGCCAGCGACACGAACACCATCGTCTGCCAGGGACGGTCCGTGGCGTTCCCCCACACGCCGAGACCGAGCGGGATCGCCCCCATGAGAAGGCCCACGAACAGGATGTGATACACCATGCCGTGGGCGAAGATACTCTCCGACGGCGGGCGCGGCGGGCGCCGCATCACATTGCGCTCGGCCGGCTCCACCCCGAGGGCCAGACCCGGCAACCCGTCGGTGACGAGGTTGATCCACAGGATGTGCACCGGGAGCAGCGGCAGCGGCAACCCCAGGAACGGCCCGAGGAGCATCACCCAGATCTCCCCCGTGTTCGACGTCAACGTGTAGCGCACGAAACGGCGGATGTTGTCGTAGATGCGGCGGCCCTCACCGGCGGCGGCGACGATCGAAGCGAAGTCGTCGTCGGTGAGCACCATGTCGGCGGCCTCCTTGGCCACCTCGGTCCCGGCCACCCCCATGGCGACGCCGATGTCGGCGGCACGCAGCGCAGGGGCGTCGTTCACCCCGTCGCCGGTCATGGCGACGACGTCGCCTCGCGCCTTCCACGCCTGCACGATGTCGAGCTTCTGCTCGGGCGAGGTGCGGGCGTAGACGCCGACCCGGTCGACGTGGGCGGAGAGGCCCGCGGTGTGCTCACGGGCCAGATCGGCGCCGGTCATCACCTCCCGGCCCTCGAGGATCCCGAGGCGACCGGCGATGGCGGCGCCGGTGGCGGGATGGTCCCCGGTGATCATCACCGGGGTGATTCCGGCCGTGCGGCACGCCGCCACCGCGGCGGCCGACTCGGCCCGAGGCGGATCGGCCATCGCCACCAGCCCGTACAACGTGAGGTTCTGCTCGGCCCCCTCGACGCTGTCGGCCGCCCCGTCATCGGCCCTGCCGGCGACGGCGAGCACCCGGTAGCCGGCGCTCGAGTACGCCTCGGCCCGAGCAACGACGTCGCGGCGTTCCTCCTCCCCTATGGGACGGGAACCGTCCCCGGCGGCCAGTGAGGAGACGGTCTCCAGGACCGCCTCGATCGCTCCCTTCGACGCGATGAGCCGGCCCCGGTCCTCCGATCCACGGTGCACCGTCGTCATCCTCTTCCGGCCCGAATCGAAGGGGACCTCGGCCAGGCGCGGATGGCGGCGTTGCACCTCGTCGCGCTCCAGGCCGGCTTTGGCGGCGAACGCCAGGAGCGCACCCTCCGTCGGGTCACCGGCGACGCCCCAGTCGCCACCCGCGGCGGGCGGCGCCACCAGCACCGCGTCGTTGCAGAGAGCGGCGGCGAGCATCAACGAGCGGAGCGGACCCGGTACCTCCCCGAGCGGGTCCCCTCCGACGGAGATCCGGCCGCCCGGTTCGTAACCGGCGCCCTCGGCGGTGACCTCCCCGGCAGCCGTCCATGCCTTCTCGATGAGCATCCGGCCCTGGGTGAGCGTCCCCGTCTTGTCGGTGCAGATGACGGTCACCGACCCGAGCGTCTCCACCGCCGGCAGCTTGCGGATGAGAGCGTTCTGGCGAACCATGCGTTGCGCCCCGAGCGCGAGGGCGATGGTGACGACGGCGGGGAGCGCCTCCGGGATCGCCGCCACCGCCAGGCTCACCGCGGTGAGGAACATGAGGCTCACTTCCTCGCCGCGCAGTACTCCCACGGTGAACACGATGGCGCACACCACCACGGAGGCGGCCGCCAGCCATCGGCCCAGGGCGGCGAGCCGCATCTGGAGTGGGGTGCGGGGAGCCTGGTGGGCCTTGAGCAAGCCGGCGATGGTGCCGAGGGCGGTCTCCATCCCGATCGCCACCACCACGGCCCTGGCCCGCCCGTAGACGACGGCGGTTCCCTTGAACACCATGTTGCGGCGGTCGGCGATCAGTTCACCGCCCTCCTGCGGCAGGGTCTCGGCTTGCTTGTCGACCGGGACCGACTCCCCGGTCAGGGCTGCCTCGTTGACCCGCAGGTTGGGACAGTCGATGAGGCGGGCGTCGGCCGGGACCACATCGCCCGCCTCCAGCACGAGGAGGTCGCCGGGCACCAGGTCACGCCCCGGCAGGGTGACCTCGATCCCGTCGCGCACCACCCTCGCCTCGGGCGCCGCCATGGTGCGGAGCGCCGCCATCGCCTGTTCGGCCCGGCGTTCCTGCACGAACCCGATGACGGCGTTGAGCACCACGATGGCGCCGATCACGATGGCGTCCT
>CAZQUB010000090.1:0-7324 GCA_964596225.1 uncultured Acidimicrobiaceae bacterium | reverse complement strand
TGAGCCAGGACGTCTTCCTGTTCCACGGCACGGTGCGGGACAACATCGCCTACGGACGCCCCGACGCCTCCGACGGCGACATCCGCCGGGCGGCCGAGATCGCCGAAGCCCACGAGTTCATCACCGACCTTCCCGACGGCTACGACACGATCGTGGGCGAGCGGGGCCAGAAGCTCTCGGGAGGCCAGCGGCAGCGGATCTCCATCGCCCGTGCCGTGCTCACCGCGTCGCGCATCCTGGTGCTCGACGAGGCCACGTCCGCCGTCGACAACGAGACCGAGGCCGCCATCCAGCGCTCTCTCGCCCGCATCGCCCACGACCGCACCACCCTGGTGATCGCCCACCGGCTCTCCACCATCCGGCACGCCGACCGCATCTACGTGCTCGACGGCGGTCGGATCTGCGAGGTCGGCACCCATGAGGAACTCGTCGCCCGCAACGGGCTCTACCGCTCCCTGTGGGACGTCCAGACCGGCGAGGTCGTCGCCTAGCGCCAAGGCGATCTTTCGCGACCCTACCCCAAGACTCTTGCAGTCACTTGCGGTTACTTGATATCAAGTTGCCATGAGATCCACCCAGTCCTCGACGGCGCCCGGGAGCCTCCTTGATGTCCGTCCTCCCATCATGGATTCCGCGCCATTCCCGGGCGCCGTCGGGCCCAGCCCTCCGGTCCGGCCCACCGCGGTGCCTCGTCCCTTGGTCCGTCCCGGAGTGTGGGACACCGGGGAGGGCGGCCTGGCGATGGACCATCCCTACATCCGCCGTTTCTGGACCGCCGCCATCGGCGCGGGGGCGGTCGCCGACCTGCTCCGACTCGCCACCGCCGCACGCCGCGATCGCTCCCTGCGCCGCCCCCACTCCCTTCCCACCCTCATCAAGGCAGGGTTGGTACGCATCGTCGATGGTCGCCTCGAGGTCAGGGCCCGGGTCCCGCTGCTCCCACCGCATCTGGTGCGCCGCCTCCCACCCCGGGTGCGCCGCGACCACGAGTGCTTCGTCGCCGGCGAACGAGAGGGGTCTCGCGCCTGATAGCGTTGGCGGATGGAGTTCACCGTCGAAGCCGCCGCCGACGTCCTCGCCGACTGCACCCGCATCCTGATCTTCACCGGAGCCGGGATCTCCACCGAGTCGGGGATCCCCGATTTCAGGAGCCCGGGCGGGTTGTGGACCCGGCTCAACCCCGACGACTTCACCCTGAGTCGCTACCTGAGCGACCCCGAGGTCCGGGCCCGGTCGTGGGCGGCCCGCTTCCCTCGCCTCTACGGAGACTCCACCCCCAACGCCGCCCACTACGCCGTCGTCGACCTGTGGAAGGCGGGCCGCATGGTGGGGTGCGTCACCCAGAACATCGACGGACTCCACCAGGAAGCGGGGCTCCCGCTCGACCTCGTCGCCGAACTGCACGGCAACGCCGACGGCATCGCCTGCGTCGACTGCGGAGCGCCCGCCGACATCCACGACGTCGAGGCCCGCTACAGCGGCGGCGACCACGACCCCCGCTGCCTCCATTGCGGCGGCATCCTCAAGACGACGGTCGTCTTCTTCGAGGAGATGTTGCCCGGAGGGCCGATCGAGCAAGCCCAGACCTGGATCGGGGAGGCCGATGCCGTGATCTCGATCGGATCCAGCCTCTCGGTGTTCCCCGCCGCCTACATCCCGCTCGAGGTCGCCGGTCGCGGCCACCCGATGGTCATCATCAACAAGGGGCCGACCGAGTACGACAACCGTGCCAGGGTACGGATCCGGGGCATGGCGGGCACCATCCTGCCGGAGTTGGTGGCGGCCCTCGTCTCCTGAGGGGTTCCGGCCCGGCACCGACCCGGGCCCACTAGCGTCATCCCATGGCATCGAACTACCGCGACCTCATCGCCCGCGCCAAGGCGCAGATCCGGGAGATCACCGCCGCCGAGCTGGAGTCCCGGCTCGGCGACGTCCTGGTCGTCGACACCCGCCAGCCCTCCGAGCACGCCCGCGGCGCCCTCCCCGGGGCGGTGCTCGTCCCCCACGGCGCCGTCACGTCGCGACTCCCCGGGATCGCTCCCGAACGGGACCGTGAGATCGTGGTCTACTGCGCGGTGGGCGATCGGTCGGCGCTGGCGGCTGCCGCCCTCCAGGACGCCGGCTACACCCGGGTCTCGTCGCTCGCCGGCGGCATCATCACGTGGGCCGCCTCCGGCTACCCGGTCGTCGCCCCGGACACGCCCTCCGTCGACCGCCTGGCTCGCTACCGCCGCCAGACGGTGCTCCCGCAGGTAGGTGAAGAGGGACAGCATCGCCTGCTCGGGTCGCGGGTGGTCGTCGTCGGGGCCGGTGGGCTCGGTTCACCCGCCGCGCTCTACCTCGCCGCCGCCGGCGTCGGCACCATCGGCGTGGTGGACGGGGACGCCGTCGAGGTCTCCAACCTGCAGCGCCAGATCCTCCACGACACTCCGCAGATCGGCCGGCCCAAGGTCGAGTCGGCCCGACGGCGGATCGGCGACCTCAATCCTGACGTGACGGTCGAGGCCCATCCGGTCCACCTCACCGCCGGGAACGCCCTCGCACTGCTCGACGGCGCCGACGTCATCGTCGACGGGACCGACAGCTTCCCCGTCCGCTACCTCATCAACGACGCCTCGCTCCACCTCAGGACCCCGGTGGTCCACGGCGCGGTGTACCGCTTCGAGGGCCAGGCCACCACCTTCCGCCCCTACGCCGGACCCTGCTACCGATGCCTGTTCCCGGCCCCTCCCCCACCCGAACTGGCTCCGCCCTGCGCCGAGGCGGGGGTGCTGGGAGCTCTGCCGGGCATCATCGGGTCGATCCAGGCCGCCGAGACCCTCAAGCTCCTGCTCGGCATCGGGACCCCGTTGGTGGGTCGCCTCCTCAGCTACGACGTCCTCGATCAGGTTCCGCAGGTGCTTCGCTTCGGGCGGGATCCGGAGTGCCCGGCATGCGGGGACGAACAGCACCCTCCGCCGCTGGTCGACTACGACCAGACCTGCGCTCCGGGAACGGGAAGGGCCTGAGCCGGGTCAGTCGTAGATGGGATGGAGCCCGGGGAGGCGGGCGTACCGCACCATCACCTCGTGTTGCGGCGCCGCTTCCTCGGCCGCGACCGGCTCCGTGTCGGGCGGGACCGTGGTGGTCGACGGCGTGGCCGCTGCGACGTCGTCCGCCGCCGGGGTCGGCTCGGACTCCGGCGCGGGGGTGGTGTCGGCGGGGATGGTCGTTTCCGGCTCCGGGTCGACGGCAGGCGGATCGGGGTCGGGGGCAGGATCCGGCTCGGCCGGGGTGACGAGACCGGCCGGACCCTTCATGAACACCACCGTCACCCAGAGCTCGTCGGAGCCCTGCGCCACGCCGACGCCCACGTAGTTGTAGTCACCGAGGATGTTGGCCCGGTGGCCGGACGATCGCATGAAGGCGTTGTGGATGGCGTCGGCGCTCGGGCCGACCCCGACGTTCTCGCCCAGTCCGATCCAGTTGGAGCAGACCGAGCTGAGGTTGGGGTTGTGGTAGAGCTCGTCGGCCGCCAGCATCTCCTGCGAGTGGGCACGGGCGTCGTCGACGAGATCCCAGTACACCTCGACCGGCGCCAGCCCCTGTGCGGCACGCTCGGCGTTGATCTTGGCGACGAAGCTGCCCTCCGCCGAAGCGTGGGCTGCCGGAACGGCGAGCCCCGTGAGCATGACGGTGAGCGTCGCCAAGAGAACAAGTGTCCGCCGCAGCGGTGCCATCTGGAAGGCCCCTTACTGAAAGTAGCCAGTGCTGCTACTTTCCGTATCGGGCAGGGGGCCCTCACGCTTGAGAACTATGCGTGGTCGAATTGACCACAAATGGTGGTTATGGGGAGCCCAGGCGACTCACCCGGCGAGCTGCTCGGCGAGCGCCACCAGCGTCCGCACCCCGAACCCGGTACCACCCTCGGTCGTGTACTCGGAGGTGGCCTCGGCCCGGGCCGGTCCGGCGATGTCGAGGTGCGCCCACGGGATGTCACCGACGAATTCGGCCAGCAACAGCGCAGCCGTGATGGCACCCCCGTAGGAACCGCCGATGTTCTTCATGTCGGCAATCGAAGAATCGATGTCCTTGCGGTACTCCCCTTCCAGCGGGAGGCGCCACATCTTCTCACCGGCTCCCCTGGCGGCGGACTCGACCGCGGTGGCGGCGCCGTCGTCGTTGGCGAGCACACCGCCCACCTTCGATCCGAGTGCCACCCGGCACGCCCCGGTGAGGGTGGCCACATCGACGATCATGTCCGGCGCCTCCTCGGCGACCAGCGAGAGCCCGTCCGCCAGCACCAGCCGCCCCTCGGCGTCGGTGTTGAGCACCTCGATCGTCTTCCCGTTGCGGATCCGGACCACGTCACCGGGGTGCTGCGCGCTGCCGCCGGTCATGTTCTCCGCCAGCGGCGCCACCCCGATCACCTCGAGCGGAAGGCCGAGACGGGCGATCGCCTGCATGGCGCCCACCACCGCCGCCGCTCCCGACATGTCCGTCTTCATGGTCTCCATGCCCTTGGCCGGCTTGATGGAGAGCCCGCCGCTGTCGAACACGATGCCCTTGCCGACCAGCCCCAGGGACACGGTCGCCCCCTCCGGCTGGTGGCGCATCACCACCATCCGGGGCGGGTTGTCGGCGCCCGCCCCCACTCCGAGGAGACCACCGAACCGCTCTGCGGCACATTCCGCCTCGTCGTAGACCCGTACCGCGAATCCGGCCTCCTCGCCGACCCGGCCGATGCGCTCCGCCAAGGTGGCGGGCGGCTTCGCCCCCGCCGGCTCGTTGACGAGATCACGGGCCAGCGACACCGCATCGGCCACCACCCGCCCGTGCTCGATGTCCGCCCGGACGTCCTCTCCGGCCCCCGCCAGCACCAGCCGCTCGGTGAGGATCGGGGACGGATCCGACAGGTAGGCGTCGAACCGGTACTGACCGAGCAGGAACCCGACCGTCACCGGTTCGGCGGCGCCGTCGATGCCGAGTTGATGCAGGGTCGTGACGACGGTGCGGTGACGGGTCACCGCCCTGGCGACCGTCCCGGCCACCCGGCGGAGGGTTTCGGCGTCGGCCTCGGCGCCAACCCCGGCGAACACCACCTGTCCGGCGCCGATCCGGTCCCCGCCGGGAATCGCCGCGAGCTGGCCCACCTTCCCGGTGAAGTCCGCCTGCGCCAGGTAGTCGTCGATCCAATCCCCGAGCCGCTCCACCACCCAGTCGGCTCCCGGGCCCCACACCCGTTCCTCGAACACGGGGACCACCAACACGTCACCCGAGGCCTCCTCGACCCCGGCTCCCGGCACGATCTCGATCATTGCAGCTCCTCTTCATCACGACTCGGGGTCCACGTCTCCTCGGCGGCCCGCGCCAGCACGTACAGATAGTCGGACAGCCGGTTCAGGTAGGGCATCACCAGCGAGTCCTGCCGCTTCTCGGAGGTGAGGTGCGTCACGGCGCGGCGTTCGGCACGACGCACCATGGTGCGGGCCACATCCAGCGCCGCCGCCAGCCGGGAATCCCCCGGCACCACGAACCCGGAGGGCATGCCGCGGCTCGCCACGGTGCGGTCGATCGCCCGCTCCAGCGCCGCCACCATGGCGGCGTCGACCATGCTCACCCCCGGCTCCAGGGCCGCGACCGCGGCCGGCGCGGTCGCCAGCTCCGCCGCCGCTACGAACAGTTCCCGCTGGATCCGAATGATCTCGTCCCCGAGCGGGTTGGTGGCGCCGACCTCGGCGCGGGCGACGCCGAGGAAGGCAACCGCTTCGTCGACGGCGCCGTAGGCCTCGGGGCCGCTGGCGTCCTTGGAGACCCGTCCCCCCCGGAACAGGCCGGTCGACCCGTCGTCGCCTCGGCGCGTGTAGATCTTCACGCCGGCCAGCCTAGAGACCGCCGCCGCCGAGACGGGCGCGCCCGATCCGGGCCGTCGCCACGGTCACCCGTACGCCAGCATGCGGCCTACCACCGTCACCCCGAAGGCGGTGAGGACCGCCAGGTAACTCAGGCCGGTTGCCGCCATCACCCCCGAATAGCCGCGCTCCCGCAACGACACCGACACCGCCACGATGAGCAGGCCGGTGGTCGCTGCCAACGCCACGAACGCCCACACGGTGGCGACCTCGGCGGATCCCAGCGCCCCCGCCGCCACCAGCACCGCGCTCTCCGCCACCAGCCCGGCGCCCCCGATCACGGCGAGCACCTGGAGCGCCCAGCGGGGGAGGCGAGGATCGACCAGGTACCAGTGGCCGAGCACCATCTCCACGGTGACCCCGCCCAGGAAGACCATCCCGGTCACCACCGGCAGCAGCGGCGAATCGGCGGTAGCCACCGCCCCCAACACCAGCGCCGCCGCCAGGAAGCACCCTGCCGCCACCCGGGGACGGCGAACCGTCACCCCGGCGGCCGCGATCAGCAACAGCGCCACCACGACCCGACCATCATCGGTGGCAGCCGCCAGCCCGGCTCCGAAGAGGAGCACCACCGCCGCCATCAGCCACCCGAACCCCGGGCCGACGATCCTCCACCAGGCGACGAGAGCCGCCAACGCCGCCATGCCGCCGGTCCACATCGCCAGCACCAGGGCCGGCGTCAGTTCGAGGCCGCCCGGCACCTCGCTCACCGGGTCGACCGGATCACGCCAGCCACTCCTCCAGACGGGCCGCCACCTTCTCGGGGGTGAAGCCGAACTGGTCGGCGAGAACGCCGGCGGGCGCCGACGCCCCGAAGTGGTCGATGCCGAGACGGAGGCCATCGGCGCCGGTGATGGCGGCCCACCCGAAGGTGACCCCGGCCTCCAGCGAGGCGATGGGGAGACCGTCGCCGAGCACCTCCCGGCGGTAGGCCTCGTCCTGGGCGAAGAACGCCTCCCAGCACGGCAGGGACACGACCCGCACCGAACGGCCGGAGGCGGCGAGCAGCTCGGCCGCTTCGAGCGCGACCCACAGCTCGGAGCCGGTGGCGACCAGGACCGCGTCGTCGCCCGGCCGCGCCACGTACCCGCCGCGGGCGACCGGTGCCCGCTCGGCGGGGCCGAGCGGGATCCCCTGCCGGGTCAAGATGAGGGCAGTGGGGCCGTCGGTGCGGTTGAGGGCCACCTCCCAGGCGCCGGCGGTCTCCGCCGCGTTCCCGGGACGGATCACCCACAGCCCGGGAATGGCGCGCAAGGCGGCGACGTGCTCTACCGGTTGGTGGGTCGGCCCGTCCTCACCGAGGAACACCGAGTCGTGGGTCCACACCCACACGCTGGGCGCCTCCATGAGCGCACCGAGACGCACCGCCCCCCGCATGTAGTCGCTGAAGGTGAGGAAGGTCGCCCCGTAGCCGCGCAACCCGCCGTGCACCG
>CAZQUB010000089.1:0-7383 GCA_964596225.1 uncultured Acidimicrobiaceae bacterium | reverse complement strand
ACAGGTCGGGGAAGCCCTCCCGGTAGCGCATCGCCCGCCGCATCGTCTTGGCGACGGTGGCGGACCCGAAGGAGCGGAACCCGAGGCCGTTGCCGCGGCCGAGGTCCTCGTCGATATCGATGACGCAGTCGACCAGCCCTCCGGTGAGCCGCGCCACCGGTGGCGCCCCGTAGCGCAAGGCGTAGAGCTGACCGAGGCCGCTCGGTTCGAACGCCGAGGGCATGAGGTAGGAGTCCGACCCGGCGAAGACGAGCCGGGAGCGGATGGCGTCGTACGGGATGTGGACCACGGCTCGCGGGTGGTTCGCCACCCAGCCGTCGACCATCTCGTCGATCTCCCCGTTGCCCATCAGGACGAGCCGGACCCCTTCGTCGACGAGAGCGTCGAGGTCCGGGTCGAGGAGATGGAGTCCCTTCTGGGGCGACATGCGGCCCACGTTGCCGAAGATGACCCCGTCGGCGATGCCGGTCCATGCCAGGAGGGCTGCCCGGCTGGCCCGGCGCCCGCTCAGATCCTGCGCCGAGAACGGCTGTGGGAGGGTGGCGTCGGTGGCCGGGTCCCAGCTGTCGGCGGAGATGCCGTTGAGGATCCCCGTCACGGGATGGGGCAGGGAGCGGATCAGGCCACCGAGACCGAAGGAGGTGGCGTCGTCGGCGAGTTCCTTGGCGTGGGTGGGGCTCACCGTGCTCACCCGGGTGGCGCCGACGATGCCGGCCTTGAGGTAGCTGGCTTCGCCGTACCACTCGAGGGAGGCGCCCGGCTCCGCCACTGCGGGGTCGATCCCGAGCAGCTCGACCACCTCGACCAGCGGCCCGAGGACGTTGTAGGCCGCATTGTGGAGGGTCATCACGGTGGGGGTGGAGGTGAGCAGCGTCACCGGGCCGACGTGGGCGTCGTTGAGGTGGACGACGTCGTAGCCGCCGGCGAGGTCGGCGACGGCCAGGGAGAACCGGCCGAACCGCCACCAGTTGTCGTCGTAGGCGGTGCCAGGGATCGGGCCGTACATGCCGGACCGGGAGAAGGCCTCCCCGTCCTCGTACAGCATCACCTCGATCCCTTCGACCGCGGCCCGCCGCCAGGGTCCACCCGCCGGTTCCGCCGCGATGTCGACGGCGGAGTAGCGGGGCAGGGCGACGGTGACCTCGTGGCCGCGTTCGCGCAGCGCCGAGGTGAGACCGGCGATGGCGTTGCCGAGCCCACCAGTGGTGGCGAGCGGGGCGAACTCGGGCGTGGCGACGAGGAGCTTCACGTACTCTCCGGAGGAACGCCCCCAGGCTACCTGCCCGGCGAAGGGTCGGCACGGGACCCGTCGGGGTTTCCGCGGGGTGCGCCGTCGAACCGGATCTCGATCATGGGCGAGGCGGCGACGAGTTCGTCGAGGGTCGCCTGGGTGGCGTACCAGCGTGTCGCCGGGGCGGTGAACACCCGGCGCCGGAACGCCGGATCGGTGATGACTTCGGCACGGGCCGGGTAGTCGCCGAGCGGGGTGTGGATCGTCACCGCCGGGTCGGCCGACACGTTGGCGAACCAGTCGCGGGGTCCGGGCGTGCCGGTGACGATGAAACGCCCGTCGAGGTGCCACCACCAGATCTCGGTCCGCGTCGTCCGGCCGGATCGGCGGCCCCGGGTGGTGAGCCCGACCGTGTCGAACCCGGCGAGCAGCTCGGCATCGAAGCCTCCGCCGCTCACTCCGCCGTCCCGCGCCGACGACGAGGCAGGGTGGCGGCACGCCGGGCAGGACCCATCGACCGGCTACCCCTTCAGCTCGTCGACCAGGTCGGCGTACCCCTCCATGGCTTCCTCCGGGTCGGTGCCACGGAGCGCCGCCCAGGCGTCGTACTTGGCCCTCGCCTTGAGGTCGAAGGCGCCGGGCCGGTCCCCGGCCACGTCGCCGACCACCGCCTGTTTGTAGAGGGCGTAGAGGCGGAGCAGGGTGGCGGGGTCGGGTCGGTGGGGAAGCTTCTCGACCTCGTCGACCGCCCGTTCGAATCGGGCTCGGTTCTCGGGCATGGCATGTCCCTCCGGGATCGGGCCCGGCGGGGAACCGGCCGGTCCGTCCCCACGGCCCGAACGCCTCACCTCAGGGTAGAGACCCCGACGGGATCGGTGACGGACGGCGCGCGTCGGGGAATCTCAGGCGGGGACGTCCACCGGCTGCCGGAAGGGATCGGCGGGAAGATCGGGGTCGGAGAGCTGCCGGGTCTCCGCCGCCGCGGCGGCGCGGGCCTGCACCTGCTCGATCAACCGGTACCAGGCGTCACGCTGTTCACACGTTTCGCAGAGCGACGCTCCGTCGCGTTCTCCGCTCTCGGCTCCGCACCGTGCACACGTCATGCGCTACCCAGTTCCTGGCCAACGGAAAGCTATCGGCATCGGGGCCGCATTGCTTGAATCGCCGCGGCGCCCCCATCGACCGATGGTTGGTCAGTCGAGGGCCTGCTCCGCCAGCAGGACCGCCAGGTCTTTGACCGCCACCGTCTCGTCGACCCCGAGGTCCTTGACGCCGTCGTCGAGCATGACGAAGCAGAAGGGGCATCCGGTGGCGATGACGTCGGCTTCGGTCGCCACCGCCTCCTCGGTGCGTTCGATGTTGATCTTCTTGCCGGTGGGCTCCTCCATCCACATGCGGGCGCCCCCGGCGCCGCAGCAGAACGAGCTCATCCCGTTGCGGGGCATCTCGACCCGCTCCCCCACCGCGTCGACGACGACCCGGGGCGGCGCCAGCACGTCGTTGTGGCGGGCCAGGTAGCAGGGGTCGTGGTAGGCGATGCGGGACCCGTTCCCCTTGGGGGTGAGCCGGCCGTCGGCGATGAGTCGCGTCAGCAGCTCGCTGTGGTGGATCACCTGGTAGTCGCCGCCGAACTGCGGGTACTCGTTGGCGAGCGTGTTGAAGCAGTGGGGGCATTGGGTGACGATCTTGGTCACGCCCAGGTCGTTGAGGGTCTCGATGTTCTGGAGGGCGAGACTCTGGAAGAGGTATTCGTTGCCGCTGCGGCGAGCCGGGTCGCCGCTGCACATCTCCCGGGGCCCGAGGATGGCAAAGTCGACGCCGGCGTGGTGGAGGAGACGGGCGGTGGCGAGGGTGACCTTGCGGTTGCGGTCGTCGAACGATCCGGCACACCCGACCCAGTAGAGGTACTCGGCGGTGACGCCCGGTTCCCCGAGCAGCTTGACCTCGAAGTCGAGTTCCTTCACCCAGTCGCCGCGGGTCGCCTGCGCCATGCCGTAGGCGTTCGAGGAGTTCTCCATGCTCACGTAGGTGCGGCCCAGTTCGGAGGGGAAACGGGCCTCCATCAGCGACAGGTAGCGGCGCATGTCGAGGATCTTGTCGAGGATCTCGATGTCGACCGGGCACACCTCGTCGCAGGCCCGGCACGAGGTGCAGGCCCACAGCTCCTCGGCGGTGATGCGCTCGAACACCGAGTCGGAGGTGACGGTGATGGCGGCGTCGACCCCGACCGGCGGCGGCACCAGGCCGGAGGCGGTGCGAGCCGCCACCTCACCGAGTTTGAGCACGATCTCGCGGGGGTCGAGCGGTTTGCCGGTGCCGTTGGCGGGGCACACCGAGGTGCAGCGCCCGCACACGGTGCAGGCGTCGGTGTCGAGAAGCTGCTTCCAGGTGAACTCCCCCACCGTGGAGGCACCGACGGTCTCGATGTCGACGGCTTCGAGCAGGTTCGGCATCTCCCGCATGGCGCCCTTGGGGCGGGTGCGGGGCGACAGCAGCATGTTGGCCGGGGAAGTGAACATGTGACGCAGCTTGGTGAGCGGCAGCACCGCCAGGAAGGCGACGAAGGAGGCGATGTGGGCGATCCACAACGCCTGGTGGGTGCCGGCGGCGGCCGAGCGCGGGATCAGGTAGCTGAGCGGGTAGCCGACGACCGACCAGGTCTCGAAGTCGGGCCGCCCGGCGAGGGTGATGCGGGCCGCCTCGACGGCGAGACCGGTGACGCCGATGAGGCCCAGCGTGACGAGGATCCAGCCGTCCTCGGGCCGGGTCTTGGTGCGGAGCCGCCACGGCATCGCCACGTAGCGCCGCACCGCCAGCCAGGCCACTCCGACCAGGAACACGACGCCGGCGACGTCGAGCACCGCCGAGTAGCCCTGGTAGACGGCGCCGGTGAGGAACTTGAGGTTGGCGGGGAGGAGATGGTCGATCTCGAGGGTGACGGTGCCGAGGAACAGCACCACGAACCCGTAGAAGAGGGCGGCGTGGGGGACGCCGCCGGCCCGGTCGCGCAGCACCGTCTGCATGGTGACGCCGCGCCACAGCTCGCGGAGGCGGCGCCGCCACATGCCGTCGCGCCGTTCGGCGCCGCCCCGGGCCCAGTTGCGGGCCCGCTCGGCGAAGAGGTACCCGGCGAGGGCGAGGAAGACGGCGACCGCGACGTAGAAGAGGGCGATGACGGCACCGGGGACGTCACCGAAGACGACCCGCCGCACCGTGGCGGTCGGTTCGCCGGGGATGGTGCCCAGCCACCAGAGGAAGAAGGTGCCGGCGACCGCCAGGGCGGTGGCGGTCAGGATGGCGGTGGCGGCGTCGAGGCGGAGGCGCCGCGGCTGGGATCGGTCCCGTTCCTCGTCGTTGCCGGCCACGCGATTCCTCCCGGTCTCGGCGACGGGCCGAGTGTACCCGGGCGGGTCACGGGCCCGCCGGGACGCGGGAAGGCCCCCGGTTCGCCCGGGGGCCTTCGCTTCAGTCCGGGGTGGTCGGGGTCAGGAGGTGAGGCCCAGCTCCGCCTTCAGCTCGTCGAGCTTGGCGTCGGCCTGGCTCATCGAGATGGCTTCCTTCAGCTCGGCTTCGGCGCCTTCGGGGGTGACTTCCCGCAGCTCGGCCTTCGCCATCGCCTCGGCCTTGCGGGACTCGATCTTGTCCTCGATCTTGTCGAGGGACGGCATGTCGTAGTCCATCGTGCTGGAGAGGGACTCGACGGCCTTGTTGACCGATTCCTGCATCTTGGCCGCTTCGAGGCTGCCGAGCAGCTCCATCCGCTTGGCGGCCAGCTCCTGGACCCGCATCGCGTTCTGCTGCACCGCGGTCTTGGCCTCTTCGGCCTGGGTGACGGCCGATTCGTACTGCGTCTTGAGGGTCGCCAGGTTGTTCTCGGCGGCCTGCAGCTTCATCGCCAGCGACTGGGCGGTCGTGGTCCACTTGGTCTGGCCTTCGACGTCGCCGGCGTTCTTGGCCGCGTCGGCCTTGAGCAGCGACTGCTTGGCCATCTCGCGGGCGTCACCGACGTCGTCGGCGGCCCGTTCGATCTTGCTCTCGAGCTGGGTGCGGTGGGCGACGACCTTGGCTGCCTGGTTCCGCAGCTCCTGGTCGCGCCTGCGCGCCTCGGTGATGGCCTGCTCGATTTCGACCTCGGGCTTCATCGCCTTCTCGGCGGCGCCCCTGAACAGCGCCTTGATGTAGCCCCAGATCCGCCTGAAAAAGCTCATGACGTCCTTCCGTGGGATGGGTGAGTTGAGTCTAGGTGACGGAACGGCCCCGTCACCAGGGATTCAGCGCCGCCGGGAGCGTCCCATCCGGATGCGGCCGCCGGTGCCGCGGGAACGGGAGGCGCCGCTGCTGCGGCTGGAGCTGCGCCGCGCGGTGCGGGAGGCGCCGCCGCCGAACATGCCGCCTCCGAGGAGACCTCCACGGGAGCGGACCCGGCCGCCGGCCATGACCTGTCCGGCGACGCCGATGAGGACGTCGAGGACGCCGGGACCGGCGTAGGAGCTGCGCCGGGTGGAGCGCCGCCGGTAGCCGGGGGCAGGGGTGGGTGCCGTCGCCGTGGGCGGGGTGGCGGCAGGTTGGGTGGGGGTGGGCGCCGGCTCGGGGGTGCGGGGCTCGGGCTTGGGAGGCGGTTCCTTGCCGTCGAGGAGGGCTTCGGCGCAGTCGAGCTGCCAGATGGCGACGTCGAGTTCGTTGGAGAGGTCGAGGAGCGCCTGCGGGGTGGTGGCGGCGGCGAGCCGGTCGGAGGCGGCGCTGTAGGTGGCGCTGGCCTGCTCGAAGAAGGTCTCGGCCTGGTCGTTGCCGGAGACCCGCACCTCGTCGGCCATGTCGAGGATGTCGTTGGCGACCGCGTCGACCTGCTTCTGGACCTCTTCCTTGGCGGCTGCGAGTTTGGCGGCGGCGGTGGTGCCGGCCTTCTTGCGGCTCCACCACACCAGCAGCACGATCCCGAGGCCGATGACGGCGACGATGACGAGGAACCAGACGAGCCCGGAACCGCCGGAGGAACCGGAGGTGCCGCCGCCGGTGGTGGCGGCACCGGTGGCGACGAGGGCGGTGACGAAGTTGGTGACGTAGGCGCTGTCGCTGCCGCCGGCGGCGTCGGCGACGTCGAGGGCGTGCTGGATCTCGGTGGTGGTGAACTCGACCCCTTCCCCGGCGATGCCCACGTCGCTGGGGGTGAGCACGAACAGGAGGTTGCCGCCGTCGAGACGGTCCGCCACCGCGTCGCCGAAGGTGACCGCCCCGGAGGGCGGGTCCTCGGTGAGGACGATCACCGAGAGGCGCTCCCCGGCGTTGCGGGCCTCGGCGACGAGGCGACCCGCCTCGGCTGCGGACAGGTCCGAGCCGGCTTGCACGTAGACGCCGTTGTCGCGAACCGCGGCGGCCACCTCGTCGGGGTCGGCGGCGGCGAGGGCGGGGGCGGCGGTGGCGACCAGGACCAGGAGCGTCAGCAGCAGGGCGGGGAGACGTTTCATGGCGGCAATGGTAGGCGCCGGTTGGGGCTGCGGAGGGAGCCCGAATCAGGTCTTGGTGTTCTCCACCGCGGCTTCGCCGAGTTCCTGTGAGCGGCGGGCGGCGGACTGCACCGCCTTCTCCAGCAGGGCCCGGAACCCGCCTTCCTCCAGCACGTGCATGGCGGCGGCCGTCGTGCCGCCGGGAGAGGTGACTTCGGCCCGGAGCCGGAAGGCGCTCTTCTCGCTGGTGGACAGCAGGATGCCGGCGCCGCGCAGGGTCTGCAGCACCAGCTTCTCGGCGGCGTGGTGGGGCAGCCCTTCCCGGATGGCGGCCTCGGTGAGCGCTTCGGAGAGCAGGAACACGTAGGCGGGGCCGGTGCCGGAGACGGCGGTGACCGCGTCGAGGAGATCCTCGGAGAGCTGGATGGTGGAGCCCACCGCGGAGAGGATCTGGTCGGCCTCGGCGAGGGCGTCGGCGCCGGCGTGGGTGCCGCCGCAGTAGGCGGTCATCGCCTCGTCGACCGCGGCGGGGGTGTTGGGCATGGACCGCACCACCGGCACCCCGGGGAGGGCCGTCTCGTAGACGGCGAGCGGCACACCGGCGGCGAGGGAGATGACGGTCTGGTCGGGGGTGATGGTGCCCCGGATCTGGTCGATGAGGTGGTGGACGTCCTTGGGCTTGACGGCGACGACGACCACGTCCCGCCC
>CAZQUB010000088.1:0-7401 GCA_964596225.1 uncultured Acidimicrobiaceae bacterium | reverse complement strand
CGGCCCGCCCCACCCCGTTGGAGAGGTTGCCGAGACCGAACACGGTGCCGCGGTGCTCCGGCAGGTTGACGTCGGACACGAGGGCGAACCAGTTGGGTGAGTCGGCGGAGGTGAGCGCCAGGGCGAGCAGCGAGGTGAAGAACGCCAGCGCCACCCACCCGTTGGTGACGAGGGCGTGGAGCACCTCGGGCAGCAACGTCGACGTACTCGCCCCGTTGGTGACCTCCAGGCCGCGCAGCGGGACGAAGAAGAACACCAGGAAGAACGGGACCGCCCCCAGGATGCCGACCGCGCTCACCACGGCCCGACCGCTGAGGGAACGCCGCTGCATCCGGTCGCCGATGGCGCCGGCGACGATCGAGAACAGGCCCCCGAGACGCAGGATCGCCGCCATGAGGCCACCCACCCGGGTGGCGGTCTCGACGTCGTACCCCAGCGCCGCCACCTTCTCCTGGTACAGCAGGGGGACCCAGATCAGCGAGCCGTAGGCGAACTGGGCGCTGAGACCCTGGGCGATGAGCCACACGTTGGTGCGGCGCCGGAACAGGGCGGGAATCTGGGAGGCGTCGATGCGGTGGTCATACGGTGCGCCCGCCTGGTGCAGGGCCTGCAGTGCCGGTTCCCGAAAGCCGCGGGGCGCCGAGAACGTGAACAGGTACAGCACGGCGAAACCCGCCCCGAGCAGAGCGATGAGCCGGAGCGGGGCGCCGAAGTCTTCGGCGCCGAGCTGGCTCGCCACCAGGCCACCCGCCACCGTGCCGAGCCCCTCGGCGAGGCCCCAGAAGCTCATGGCCAGCCCCCGATGGCGCGGCGACACGAAGTCGCTGATCACCGAGAAGCCGACCGAGGCGATGGCGCCCAGCCCGACGGCGGTGACGATCTGCCAGATGAACAGCTCCCGGTAGCTGCCGGCGCCGCCGCTGAGGAAGGTGCCGAGCGCCCACACCAAGGTGCCTCCGAACAGGAGCCGCTTGCGGTCGGAGCGGTCGCCCCAGAAGCCCCAGGCGACCGCGGTGAGGGCGGCGAGCAGGATGACGGTTGCCGTCATCACCCCGATGGCGGTCTCCGAGGCGTGGAGCGCCTCCGACACCGGCAGCACCATCTGAGGGATGGCGGCGATGGCGGCGTTGTCGAGTGACGCCAGGGTCACGAACACCACGATGGTGACCGCGAGGTGGACGCGCCCTCCCCACCACGGTGGACGCCGACGACCAGTCATGGCGTCGCATTCTCGCGGGTCGCCACGGCCGCCCGCGGTGGGCCGCTCACGATGTGAAGCGGCGGGCGAGACGGCGCAGGTTGCCGCGCCACACCACGGTGAGGACGCGGGCTCCCACCACGGCGCCCGGCGGGCCGCCCAGGTACCAGGGAAACCGCAGCCGTTCCCGCCAGGTGAAACGGGTGGAGCCGTCTGCCGCCTCGTCGAGGAGGAACTCGCCGCTCCCGGTGACCAAGCCGGTATGGCGGACCGCCATACGGCGGGGCGGCTCCCACGCCACGAACTCCATGACGTCGGTGAGCCGGAACGGCCCGAGCTTGGTGACCACCGCGATGCGGGTACCGGCACCGGTCCGTTGCTCCCCGAGGAAGGTGAGGTCGGCGGCCTCGGCCATCCATTCGACGTGGGTTTCGAGCCGGGACAGGTCGTCCCAGATGCGGGCGGCCGGAGCGGCGATGACCCGGCTCACCTCCAGGCGCGCCACCGGCGCCTCCCCAGGCTCCCGGCCGCACTCCGGCGCCGCCACCGGCCCCGGGGGGCGGGGGACGGGGGCGCGGCGGAGGACGGGTCCCACATGCTGGCGGGGAGCCTACCGCCGGGCCGGGCCGCACCGTGCCGCTCGGCTCGCGCCACGGTCGGCATAGAATCGCCCCGAGGAATCGGAGGAGGGTCGTTGGAGGAGCCTGCGGAGGGATACGCGTCCTTACGGGACCGCGTCATGGGCGAGCGTGGCGTCGTCATGGTCGTCGGCGGGACCGACACGGGAAAGACGACGATGTCCCGCTACCTGCTGGAGGGCGCGGTCGAGGAGGGCCTGTCCGCCGCCTTCATCGATGCCGACGTGGGCGTCTCGACCGTGGGACCTCCCGCCTGTGCCGGACTCCGCTGGGTGCGGAGCCACGACGACCTCGCCACCCTCGGTGACGCCGATGAGCTGCGGTTCGTCGGTTCCACCGAGCCGCGCGGGGTGCTGCTGGCTCACGTGGTCTCCACCGCCACGCTGGTCGAGATCGCCCGCCAGGAGGCCGACTTCATCGTGCTCGATACCACCAGCGTCGTCTCCGGGGTCCTGGGCCAGACCCTCAAGTATCACCTCATGGAGGTGTGCGCCCCGACTCTGGTGATCGTGATGCAGCGTGGCGAGGAGATGGAGCCCGTCATAGGCATGCTGCGCCGTTTCCTGGCGGCCCGGGTCGCCAAGGCGGCGCCGCCTCCCGACCTCGTCCCGGCCAGCCCGGTGGAGCGCCGGGCCCGCCGCATCGCCTCCTTCCGCCGGGCCCTGGAGCCACCACTGCAGCGCTGGCGGGTCCACACCTCGGTGTTCGCGCCCACCCTCCCGGACGGCTTCGACGTCTCCCGCCTCGCCGGCATGCTGGTCGGCGTCCAAGACGGCGAGGGACGCTGCCTCGGTCTGGGCGCCCTCGAATTCGACCGGGGCGTGGTGCGGGTCGCCACCCACTACGGGGAGCAGATGAAGGGGCTCCGGCTCGGCTCGCTCCAGATCAACCTCGAGACGTACGAGACGACCCGGGTCCAGCTCAACGAGTTGATCTTCGGATTCTGACCCCACCCACGGCAGGGGAGGGGGCCGGACGTGCCGAAGCCCAAGGAACCTCTGCAGCCGGTCCCCGCACTTCCCCGAACGAGGTCTGGTTGCTCGAGCCCCTTGGGCTTTGACGTTCCGACCTTACGAACCCGCGGCATGCGATTCAAGTGTCTCGATCGGGCCGAGGTCCCGCGAAATCACGGACCTCACGCCACGTTCCGCGCCCTACTTGCGGCTACTTCACGGTCGAGGTGACGGGTTCTCCACATTTCCACAGCAATCCACAGGGTCTTGTGCACAACCACGTGTCGACAAGTCCGCCAGGGGTTTTTTTCGCGGCCGGCGGTGTCGGGGACGGGGGAGAGGGACGGGGAGAAGGCGGCGTGCCGGCGCCCGGGTGGCGGCCCCCCACGGTGGGTCACCCGCCTCCGGTCACTGCCCGGTGATGCCGTGGTAGAGGTCGATGAGGTGGGAGGCCGTCGTCTCCCATGAGAAACGATCGGTGACGTCGACCCCGCCCCTCCCGAGCTTGGTGGCGACGTTCTCGTCCTCCAGCACCCGGGTGATCGCCTCGGTGAAGGCGGCCGGCTCGTGACCGTCGACGAGGTAACCGGAGCGTCCGTCCTCCACCACGAAGCGAAGCCCACCGACCGCGGCCGCCACCACGGGGAGCCCGCACGCCTGGGCTTCGGCCGCCACCAGCCCGAACGACTCGGAATGGGACGGCATGACGAGGACGTCCGCGGCCTGGTAGAAGCGGGCGAGCTGATCGTGGGGTTGTGGTGGGAGGAAGTGGACCCGGCTGCTCACACCCAGCGCCGAGGCCAGCTCGTGGAGCCGCGACAGCTCGGCGTCCCCGTCCGGCCCGCTCGGCCCACCCACGACGACCAGGTGCGGCGGGCGGGCAGTGGCCGAATCCGGAACGGCGGCGCAGGCGGCGATGGCGATGTCCACTCCTTTGAGGGGCTGGATCCGTCCGACGAACAGAGCCACCGGATCGTCCCCGAGGTAGTCGTGGAGGCCGGTCCAGATCCGGGCGGCGTGGCGGTCCCCGGGCCGGAACATGGCGTGGTCGATCCCGGGCGGGGAGGTGCAGAGGCGCTCCGGGCTGGCGTGGTAGTGCTCGAGCAGGTCGTCGTACTCGGCAGGGGTCGAGGCGATGATGCAATCGGAGCGGGCGATGACCTCCTGTTCCGCCAAGGTGCGCAGCACCCCGGCGCCCGGCTCGCCGGGGCGACGATGCAGATCCTTGATCCGCCCCAGGGTGTGGAACGAGTTGGCGAGGGGCAGGCCGAGACGTTCCTTGAGGATCACGCCCGACCATCCCGAGAGCCAGTAGTGGCTGTGGAGCACATCGAACCCGAGGCCGTTGGCGTCGATCCATTCCAGCGTCTGGTCGGTGAAATCGGCGACGAGGCTGGGGAGGTGACGCAGCGGGAGCGGCGCCGGTTGCCCGGCGGTGACGTGGACCACCCGGTAGCCGGGGCGGACGTCGACCACCTCCGGGTCGTGCCCGGTGCGGCGGGTGAACACCACCACTTCGATGCCGCGCCGCGCGATCGCTTTCGCCACCTCGTTGACGTAGACGTTCATGCCGCCGGCGTCGCCGAATCCGGGAGCCTGCACCGGGCAGGTGTGGAACGAGAGGAAGGCGACCTTCCGGATCACGCCGGCCCCCCGAAGACGCCGTCGAGGCGCGAGAGGGGGCGGGGTCGGGCGCCGAGGCGGAACTTGTACGGCTCGCTGCCCTTGAGGAAGTCGAAGCGCGGCAGCCCGCGGCGGATGGCATGTTCGATCATGAGATGCACCAGCACGATTCCGGGCGAGGCGTCGGCCGCGTCCGGCTCGTAGGCGGAGTTGTACAGGTAGTAGCCGTCGGCGTCCTCGAACCCGAAGGCGGCCGCCACCGGCGCCCCCTCGCCGTCGCGCACCACGTCGACGACGGCACCCGCCTCGTGGCGGAGGGCGGCGAAGAAGTGGACCCGGTCCGGCGACATGAAGCTGCCCTTGTCGCCACCGGCGCGACGGTGCATGGCGACGAAGGTCTCCACCGCCTCCGGTCCCTGCTCACGCTCGAGACGGGGGGTCCCGCGGACGGACTCGAAACGGCGCCTCTTGCGGCGAACCTCGTGGCGTTGCTTCTTGTCGAGGCTCCCCAGGTAGCGCTCCGGGTCGTCGGGGAGGTCGAGCACCGCAGCCACCTCGTGCTGCCGTGCCCGGGTGGGAAGCCCCGCGGCCGCCAGGCCGGTCCCGACCGCACCGGCTGCCTCGGCGGGGAGGCTGTCGAAACGGAACGGGGTCCCTGGCGGGACGGCGGCGGCGAGCTCCTCCACCGCGGCTGGGACCCGGGTCCCGAGGGGGCTGTGGTAGTCGGTGAGGTCGGGGTCGCCGAGAAACTCGAGACGGCCGTCGTGGCGGTACAACGGGACCAGGGTGTCGCCCCGATCGGCGAGGAGCAACTCGGCCCCGGCGGGCCGGCAGTGCTCCCACCAGGCGCGAAGGAAGACACGGTGCGGGAACGGGCCGGTGGAGGGCGCCGCCGGCCCGAGGTCGAACGCCGGGGTCGCCCAGTCGCTGTGAAGGTCCATGCCGGTCCTCATGTCGTCGGTCGTCATCCCGCCTGCTCCGGCTCGAGTGCGCCCACGACACGACCGCCTCCCCACACCGGGGGCCGGGCGACGTCGTCGAGGGCGTCCCACGCCACCTGGGACAACAACGCGAGGCGCCGCATCCCTTCCATCAACGCCACCGCCGCAACCGTCGACGACCCCTCGTGGCTCTTGGCCGCGATCCCGACGCCGTGCCTCCCGGCGACGATCAGGCCTTGCGCCCCGACCTTGACCGGCCCTCCCCACCAGGCGCCGAGGCGCCCGTCACCCCGATCGTGGTCGGCGACGAGGGCGGGGTAGCGGTGCATGGCGGTGGTGGCGGCGGCGAAGCGGGGATCGGAGGTGAGGCGGGCGAAAGCACGGGCCAGTCCCTGCGCCGACCCCCGCCAGGTGGGAGCCCCGCACCCGTCGACGCCCACCGGATCGGGTGCCACCCCGGTGACGTCGGCGACGACGTCGCGCACCAGGCGCTGCAGAGGATGAGCCGGATCGAGGTAGTCGTGCTCGGACCAGCCCGAGGCGCGGCACGCGGCGAGCCAGGCGGCGTGCTTTCCGGAGCAGTTGTGGAACAGCGGCTGCGGCCGGCGCCGCCCGCCCGCGACGAGGACGTCGCGGGCACGCTCGCTCAGCGGCCACGCCGGCGGGCAGCGCAGCGCCTCGACCCCCATCCCGGCGCCCTCGAGGATCGAGGCGACGAACGCGAGGTGGATCGGGAACCCGGAATGGCTGGAGCACGCCACCGCCAGCTGCTCGGGGGCGAGGTCGGCCCCGGCCTCGAGGGCGACGGTGGCCTGAAAGGGCTTGATGGCGGACCGGAGGAAGAACGGCAGGTCGGGTTCACCCCAGGAAGCCAGGACCCGGCCCGCGGCGTCGGCGGCGACCACCGTGGCTTCGTGGATCGCCTCGGTGAGGCCGGATCGAACCGTGCGGATACGCAGCGGAGGCACTCAGCCCGGCTGCAGTAACTCGTCGACGGTGGCGAGACCTTCCCGGTACCGCCGGATCAGTTCGGCATGGATCAGCTCATGCGCTTCGTAGACGCCACGCCGCTGGCGGGAGACCTCACGCTCCATCTCGGTGAGCGTCGCCTGGATGTCCTCCAGCTCGTCGTCGGCGATGCCGGGGAGGTGGGTGAGGAAGTCGTCGCCCAGCACCCGATCGACGGAACGGCGGCCGGTCTGGGGCGTCTCGGGCGGGTCGATCGGCAGCGCCTTGGGGACCGCGGCCCGCTGCCCGGAATCGGCGTCGCTCCCGGTGAGGATCTCCGGCAGCGCCTCGATGAGGCTGCGGACCTCGTCCCCGGCGCGGCGTCGCATCTCGAAGGCGAGCAGGTCCATGCGTCCGTGGAGGAGGCGCCGGTAGTAGGAGAGTTCGGTGTCGAGCTCGTCGCACAGCTTGCGGCGGGCGCGCAGCTCGTCGAGGGGTACCTGTTCGACGTCGGCGACGAAGTCCGGGTCGAGCACGATGTCGATGCGCCTGCGTTGCTGGTTCAGAGCCGATCCTTTCTGTCCAAGGACGAGGCTACCAAGGAACCGTCACGAGCACGCCGCCCTCAGGGTCGGGTATGGGTTCACCGGGGCGCCGCCTCCGGGGTGGAGCTGGAAGTGGAGGTGGGTGGCGCCTCCGATGGCGTTGCCGGAGTTCCCGACATATCCGAGTACGGTGCCTTTGGAGACCCGTTGGCCGGTCGACACCCCGGGCGCGTAGCCGTCGAGGTGGGCGTAGTAGTAGGTGGCCTCGGCGCCGACGACGTAGACGGTGGTGCCCCCGAGGCTGTTGCTGGAGAGGCGCACCGTGCCGTCGGTGACGGCGACCACCGGGGTGCCGCGTGGGGCGAACAAGTCGTTGCCCTTGTGGGTGCGGCCACCGGAGCGGGGGAACCCCCAGTCGTTGATGAAGCTGGCGCCGCCCTGCACCGGGCAGATGAAGCCGGGGATGGTGCCGGCGGGAAGCCCGCCGGCGGCGCCGGCCCTGCGGGCGGCCTCGGCGACCTTGCGGGCCCGTTCCGCCGCCTCGTACTGGGCGAG
>CAZQUB010000087.1:0-7459 GCA_964596225.1 uncultured Acidimicrobiaceae bacterium | reverse complement strand
TTCGCCATCCACGCCAACGTCGCCCGCCACCATCTCGACCGGCTCGTCGACGACGGCTACCTCGAGGTCTCACACCGGCGTCGTCCCGGCAAGCGCGGCCCCGGCGCCGGCCGCCCCGCCAAGCACTACGAGGTCACCCGCAAGGAAGTGTCGCTGCAGTTCCCGGCCCGGCGCTACGACCTCCTCGCCGAGTTGCTGGCGCGGATGGTGGAACGGCTCGCCCCTCAATCGGCATCGGCCGTCGCGGTGGAGGTCGGGCGGGAGTACGGGCGTCAATTGGCGGCCCAGATCGGGTTCGCGGACGACGCCGGCTTCGAGACCGCGGTCCAGGCGGTGGTCCGGGCGATGGCCGGCGTCGGGTTCGACACCGAGGCCCACATCGACGAGCGCCGGTTCCTCACCCACTTCTGCCCGTTCGGGGAAGCGGCCGCCAACCATCGCGACATCGTCTGCCGGCTCGACCAGGGCATCGTCATGGGCCTGCTCGAGAACGTGCAGTGCACCGACCCGCCGATCGTGACGCCCCGTCTCAGCCCCGAGGACGTCTGCATCACCGAGGTCTAATCGCTGAGTCGGCGGCTCAGCATTTCTTGCTCAATATCGCAGGGTCGCAGACCGATCAAACCCCCAGCACATTGACCGGGAGGTAGAGCAATCAAGGCCGAGCTACGCGCCGGAACCATCGCCCTCGGCGGCGCCCTCGCCACCGCCGTCGTGTGGATCATGGTGCTGTTCGACATCTCCCGCGCCATCACCTTGGGAGCGCTCGGCGCCGTCACCGCGGCCGGTCTCCTCATGTGGTGGCACGGACACTCCACCAGCCGCCGGGTCGCCAGCGACCTGATGCGCCACGTCTCGCACGAACTCCGCACCCCCCTCACCGGCCTCCTGGGAACCCTCGATCTCCTGTCGGAACCGGACGCCCAGCTCGAACCGGCCGAGGCGGCGGAGCTGATGGGGCTGGCCCGCTCCGAAGCCACCAACCTGCTCCAGATCGTCGAGAACGTCCACGCCGCCTCCCGGCTCGACCGCGACGCCGTCACCGCCAAGCGGATTCCGGTGAGTGTCTCCCAGGTCGTCAACGAGGCGGTGCGCCGGCTCCCGACCGTCGCCCGCCGCACCTACGTCGAGAGCGACCCCGACGCGGTGGCATGGGCCGATCCCAGCCTCCTCCTCCAAATCGTCACCAACCTGGTGCAGAACGCCCACCGCTACGCCCCCGAGGGTGGGATCGAGGTGACCTTCGAACACCGCGACGACAGGGTCCTGCTGCACTTCTCCGACGACGGCCCCGGGGTGACGGCGAAGCGCTCGGGGACGCTGTTCCGGCGAGGCGAGAGCGAGACCGGGCTCGGGCTCGGCTTGCCCCTCAGCCGCAGCCTCGCCCGCGCCATGGATGGTGACCTCACCCTCGGTACCCCGCTGCGATCCGGCACCACGTTCACGCTGACCCTCCCCCACTGCGACGAGGAACCCGCCGCCTTCGTCGACCACATCATCCGGCCGGAAGGGGGCCTCGTGGCCCTCTCGCCGCGGGCGCGGCTCCTCGTCGACATGGTCGCCGCCCTCTCGGAACGCTCCGTCGACCGTGTCGTCACCGCCCTCCAGAACCTCTACGGGGACCTGCTCGGCGCCACCGGCGGCCTGCTCATGATGCCGGACGGTTCCGGCGGTTTCCGCCACGCCGGAAGCTTCGGAACCGTCGACGACGCCGGGCTCATCGCCCACGACCGCGTCCTCGGCCGTGTGATCGAGCAGGGCTGCGCGATCGAGATCACCGACCTGTCGGGCAACGGCATCGAACAGTGGCGCCAGGTGCTCGGCGGCGACGCGGCACTGTTCACCCCGGTGTTCGACATGAACGAACCGATCGGGGTCCTCGCCATCGGATGGGAGGACGCCGCCGGGCTCCCCGGCACCGGGGGCCGGGAGGTCGCGACCGCCCTCGCCGAGCTCGCCGGATTCGCCATCCATCGCAGCCTCCTCGCCGACGACATCGCCTTCGAGCGCAGCCTGCGACACAGCGTCATGGCGTCGCTGCCGATCGCCATCTCGGTCTTCGCCGGCGACCCCCCGAAGGTCATCGACTGGAACCGCCAGGAGGAGATCCTCCTCGGCCTGGGCTGCGACACCGACCGGCCGACCGACCTCGGAGACAGCCAGGAGAAGTTCGATGTGCAGTTCGCCGATGGGACGCCGCTCACCCTCGAGAACGCCCCGGTCACCCACGCCATCCGCAGCGGGGAATCGACCGGACCGATCCTGCTCATCATCCGGCGCCTCGACGGCACCCGAGTGACGACCCGTACTCACTGCGCCCCGTTCTTCGACGCCACCGGTCGGGTCGCCGGAGCCGTCGTGACGTCCGAGGAACTCGACGTCGTCGGCAGGAACACCTTCGGGGAAGTCGGTTCCCGGGCCGGCGCCGCGGTCGGTACCGTGAGCTCAGGGCACACAGACACGAGGTAGGGACATGACGGCAACCGAGGAACGCCAACCCCCTCCACCGGGGGCCGGCGACGGGGATCAGCCCGATCTGGAGATCGAAGCCGCCTCGTTCGCGGCAAGGGCCCGGCGCATCCACGACCGCCTCCCCGTCATCGACGGCCACAACGACCTCCCGTGGGAACTCCGCACCAGGGCGGGATCCGACCTCGACGAGGCCGACCCCAGCGGCCATCTCGCCGGCTACCACACCGATGTTCCCCGCCTCCTGAAGGGCGGCGTCGGTGCCCAGTTCTGGTCGGTGTACGTGCCCGCCTGGAGCGAGGCGCCTCTCCGCCACACCCTCGAACAGATCACGCTGGTCCACCGCATGGTGGAACGCGACCCCGACCACCTCGCGATGGCGGGGACCGCCGCCGACATCGTCCGCATCCGCGCCGAGGGACGCATCGCCTGCCTGATGGGTGTCGAGGGTGGGCACAGCATCGAAGGATCGCTCGGCGCCCTCCGGGCGCTGGCCGCGCTCGGGGTCCGCTACATGACCCTCACCCACGCCGACTCGCACGAATGGGCCGACTCGGCAACCGACGACGCCCGCCACGGCGGCCTCACCGAGTTCGGCGAAACGGTGGTGCACGAGATGAACCGCATCGGCATGATGGTGGACATCTCCCACGTGTCGGCCGACACGATGCGTCACGCCATCCGCGTCAGCCACGCCCCGGTGATCGCCTCCCATTCCTCCGCCGAGGCGCTCGCTCCCCACCCCCGCAACATCCCCGACGACGTGCTGGAGATGATCGGAGAGACGGGCGGCGTGGTGATGGTCAACTTCTACCCGGGGTTCGTCGTCGCCGCCAGCGCCGAGCGGGCCCGCGGGATGTTCAACGTGGCGCGGCGCCTCCGGGCCCGCTTCGGGCCCGACGAAGAACCCGCCTTCGAGCAGGCGATGCAGGACCTCATGGCGGGACGGGACTGGGACCGGGGCTCGGTGCAGGACGTCGTCGATCACATCGAGCACGTCGCCAAGGTCGCCGGGATCGACCACGTCGGGCTCGGAAGCGATTTCGACGGCATCGACATGACCCCCGCCGGCTTGGAGGACGTGTCGTGCTACCCGGCGATCACCGAGGAACTGCTGCGGCGAGGCTGGAGCGACGGCGACGTCGCGCTGGTGCTCGGCGAGAACGTCCTCGCCGTGATGCGCCGGGTCGAAGAGGTGGCGAGCGAGGGCTGACGCCGCCGCCCCGCCGTCCGTCAGTCGCCGGCGGCCATGCGCCGCAGCACCATGTGCAGGATGCCGCCGTTGCGCAGGTACTCGACCTCGATCGGAGTGTCGCACCGGCAGGTGGCGGTGAACGTGACCTCCGACCCGTCGGCCTTGGTCGCCGTCACCGGCACCCCCTGGCGGGGGGTGAGGGCGTCGTCGATCTCGATCGAGAAGGTCTCGGTGCCGTCGAGGCCGAGGCTGTCGGCGCTCTCCCCGGTGGGGAACGTCAGCGGCAGCACCCCCATCATCACCAGGTTGGAGCGGTGGATGCGCTCGAAGCTGGTGGCGAGCACGGCCTTGACCCCGAGCAGGAACGCCCCCTTCGCCGCCCAGTCCCGCGACGAGCCCATGCCGTAGTCGCGTCCCGCCAGCACCACCAGCGGGATCCCCGCCTCGCGGTAGCTGAGGGCGGCGTCGTAGACCGGCTTGACGGTGCCGTCGGTGAAGTCGGTGGTGACGCCACCTTCGGTGCCGGGAGCGATCTGGTTGCGGATGCGGATGTTGGCGAAGGTGCCCCGGGTCATCACCCGGTCGTTGCCGCGCCGCGAGCCGTAGCTGTTGAACAGGCGCCGCTCCACCCCGCGCGAGACGAGGTACTCCCCCGCCGGCGACGTCGGGGAGATCGCCCCTGCCGGGCTGATGTGGTCGGTGGTGACCGAATCACCCAGCTTGAGCAGCACACGGGCGCCGGTGATCGCCCCCAGCGGCGTCACCTCCGGCCCGAGATCGAGGAAGAAGGGCGGCTCCTGCACGTAGGTGCTGTCCGGGTTCCATGCGTAGAGGGCGTCACCCGTGGTGGGGATGGCGCGCCACTCCTCCGACCCTTCGAAGACCGACCCGTATTCGGCGCTGAACTGCTCGGGTTTGACCGACCGGGCGACGATCTCGTCGATCTCGGCCTGGGTCGGCCACAGGTCCGCCAGCATGACGGGCCGGCCCTGCGAGTCGTGGCCGAGCGGCTCGGAGGTGAGGTCGATGTCGACGGTGCCGGCGAGGGCGTAGGCGACGACCAACGGCGGCGACGCCAGGTAGTTGGCGCGCACATCCGGGGAGATCCGCCCCTCGAAGTTGCGGTTGCCGGACAGCACCGACGCCGCCACGAGATCATGCTCCTGGATGGCGGCCCGGATCGGATCGGGCAGCGGACCCGAGTTCCCGATGCAGGTGGTGCACCCGTACCCGACGAGGTAGAACCCGGCCGCCTCCAGATCCTCCATCAGACCCGAGTCGGTCAGGTAGTCGGTGACGACCTTCGAGCCGGGAGCGAAGGAGGTCTTCACCCAGGGACGGCGGGTGAGGCCCCGTTCCCGAGCCTTGCGGGCCACCAGCCCGGCGCCCACCATCACGTCCGGGTTGGAGGTGTTGGTGCAGCTCGTGATGGCGGCGATGACGACGTCGCCGTGATCCAACCGGAAGCGATCGCCGTTGAGGGCCACCTCGGCTCCGTTGGCTGGACCCGGAGGCGGCTCGGGGAGCACCACGCCACCCTCGTCGACCATCTCCTGAACGGTGCCGGGACCGGAGGAAGCCACCTTGCGGAAGGTCTCGGCGAGGTCGTAGCGCCACTGATCCCGCATGCCGCTGAGGGCGATGCGGTCCTGGGGACGTTTGGGGCCGGCGAGGGACGGCTCGACGGTGGACATGTCGAGGTGGAGGCGGGCGGAGTAGGCGACCTGACGGGCGTCGTCCCGCCACAGGCCCTGGAGGCGGCAGTACTGCTCCACCGTCTCCACCAAGGCGGCCGGACGTCCGGTGAGGCGCAGGTAGCGGATGGTCTGCTCGTCGACCGGGAAGTAGCCGATGGTGGCCCCGTACTCGGGCGCCATGTTGGCGATGGTGGCCCGGTTGGCGAGCGGCATCCCGGCGAGGCCCGAGCCGTAGAACTCGACGAACTTGCCGACGACGCCGTGCTGCCGCAGCATCTGGGTCACCCGCAGCACCAGGTCGGTGGCGGTGGAGCCTTCGGCGAGCCGCCCGGTGAGTTCGAACCCGACGACCTCGGGCAGCAGCATGTAGATGGGTTGACCCACCATCACCGCTTCGGCTTCGATGCCGCCGACGCCCCAGCCGACGACGCCGAGCCCGTTGATCATGGTGGTGTGCGAGTCGGTACCGACCAGGCTGTCGGGATGGAGGGCGACGCCGTCGTCCCACACCACCTTGGCGAGGTACTCGAGGTTGACCTGGTGCACGATGCCGGTGGCGGGGGGAACCACCCGGAAGTTGTCGAAGGCCGACTGGCCCCACTTCAGGAACTCGTAGCGCTCCCGGTTCCGTTCGAATTCCCGCTCGCTGTTGATCTGCAGAGCCATGCCGGAGTTGAAGGCGTCGACCTGGACGCTGTGGTCGATGACGAGATCGCTCGCCACCAGCGGGTTGACCTTCTGGGCGGCGGCGGGGTCACCGGTCATGCGGACGATGGCGGCCCGCATGGCGGCGAGGTCGACGACGGCGGGGACGCCGGTGAAGTCCTGGAGCACCACCCGGCCGGGAGTGAAGGCGACCTCGGCCTCGGCCACCGCGGAGGCGTCGTACCCGGCGAGGGCCCGCACGTCGTCGTCGGTGACGACCCGACCGTCGTGGTTGCGCAGCGCCGATTCGAGCAGGACCTTGATGCTGACGGGAAGGTGGTCGATGTCACCCATGTCCCCGAGGGCGTCGAGCCGGTGGACAACCCGTTCCCCCAACGGGGTCTGGATCGCCTCACGGGCTCGGAATGGGTCGTGGACGTCGCTCATCGGCTCACCTCGGTTCAATCGTCATCAGACCTTTCAGCTTACCGAGGCCCCCACACTGCCACCCCGCAGCCCCCGCTGCCTCCAACCCAGGGCTCCAGGCCACGAAAACACGGCCTTACAGCCCACGGTTCACGCATGTCGGCGGAGACCCAGCGAACCGTGGGCCACAGACCACGGAAATGCGGCCTCTCAACCCTGGGTTGGGAGCACGGTCGGGCGGCAGCCGTCCCACCTAACGGGGGACGGCTCACTATCGTCGCCGCGACATGGAATCCTCACCACCCACCGTCGAATCGGTGCGCCGCCGCCGTGCCCTCCTCCTCATCGCGCTGGCCCTCCTCGCCGGCCTGGTGACCATCTGGATCGCCCTCGCCGCCGGCGGTGACGGGGAGACCGGTTCCTCCGGTCCGGTCACCGCCGCCGGGGTGCCCGGGAGCGGCGACGAGCGCGCCCCCGACTTCGCGGTGCCGATCAGGGGCGGTGGCACCTTCACCCTCTCCGACCACCTCGCCACCGATGGCCGGCCGGTGCTGCTCAACCTGTGGGCGTCGTGGTGCCCGCCGTGCCGGGCCGAATTGCCCGCCATCGACGCCGCCGCCGCCCGCCATCCCGAGGTCCTCTTCGTCGGTGTCGCCGTCAGCGATTCGGTCGACGACGCCACCGCCTTCGCCGACGACCTCGGCATCTCGTACCTCATCGGGTTCGACGAGAACGACGAGGTCGGGCCCGCCTTCCGCGCCCCCGGGCTGCCGGCCACCTACCTGATCTCGCCGGATGGACACATCGTGAAACGCATCCTCGGGCAGATGACCGAGGACAGCATCGACGCCGACCTCGCCGCTGCCTTCGGTGGGTGATCGCGCCGCCACTCCCCGCACCGTCCCCTCCCGCGGTAACGTCGTGGCATGACCTGGCTCGTCGCCGTCATCGTGGTTTCGGTCATCGTGGCGCTGCTGCGCGGCGGCAAGCTGTCGAACATCACCGAGATCCACGCCCGCGGCTGGTG
>CAZQUB010000086.1:0-7637 GCA_964596225.1 uncultured Acidimicrobiaceae bacterium | reverse complement strand
TCGCCGACGAGCCCACCACCGCCCTCGACGTCACCATCCAGGCCCAGATCCTCGACCTGATGCGCCACCTGCGCGACGAACTGGGCACCGCCATCATCGTCATCACCCACGACCTCGGGGTGGTGGCGGAGATGGCGGATCGGGTGGCGGTGATGTACGCCGGGGAAATCGTCGAGGAGACCGACACCGACCGTCTCTTCGCCAGCCCGAAGCACCCGTACACCAAGGGTCTCATCGGCTCCATCCCCGTCGCCGGGTCGCGCCGAGAATGGCTCGACGTGATCCCGGGACGGGTCCCCAACCTGGTTGACCTCCCTCCCGGGTGTCGCTTCGCCCCCCGCTGCCAGGCGCGGATCGAGGCGGGACTGAAGATCTGCACCGTCGAGGAGCCGCCCCTGGTCGAGGACGAGCCCGACCACGCGGTGCGCTGCTGGCTCTACCACGAGGGGGTGGAATGAACGACCGGGCGCCCTTGGTGGCGGTCGAGGGGCTCTTCAAGTCCTACCCGGTGCGAGGCGGCGCCTTCCAGCGGGTGGTGGGTGACGTACAGGCGGTCGACGGGGTCGACCTCGCGATCTTCCCCGGGGAGGCCGTCGGTTTGGTGGGGGAGTCGGGCTGCGGCAAATCGACCCTGGGCCGGCTCCTGCTGCGGCTCGAGGAGCCCGACGCCGGCACGGTGCGCTTCGACGGCACCGACCTGGCCGAGCTCAGCCCCAAAGAACTGCGTGGACTGCGGGGCAAGATCCAGCTCATCTTCCAAGACCCGTTCTCGTCGTTGGATCCCCGCACCTCGGTGGGGGAGAGCATTGCCGAGGGGCTTCGGGTCCAGGGCGTGCCGCGAGCGGAGCGCAGCGGCCGGGTGCGCGAGACCCTCGAGATGGTGGGCCTCGAGCCCTACCACGCCCGCCGCTTCCCTCATGAGTTCAGTGGTGGGCAGCGGCAGCGGATCGGGATCGCCCGCGCCCTGGCGGTTCATCCCCGCTTCCTGGTCCTCGACGAGCCGGTGTCGGCGCTCGACGTGTCGATCCAGTCGCAGATCCTCAACCTGCTCAAGGAGCTGCAACAGAACCTCGACCTCACCCTGCTCTTCATCGCCCACGATCTGTCGGTCGTCGAGCACCTCTGCGATCGGATCGCGGTGATGTACCTGGGCAAGATCGTGGAGGTGGCTTCTCGGGACGACCTGTTCGATCGCCCCACCCACCCCTACACCCAGGCGCTGCTGTCGGCGATCCCCATCCCCGATCCGACCCTGCGCCGGGCCCGCATCCTCCTCGAAGGCGACATCCCCAGCCCGCTGAACCCGCCGACCGGATGCAGGTTCCACACCCGATGCCCCATCGCCCAGGACGGCATATGCGATGTCGAAGAGCCGGCGATGCTGCCCGTGGCGGAGGGGTCGGATCACGAAGCGGCTTGCCACCTGCGCACCGGGGCCTACACCTCCCTCGACCCGGCCCGGGGTGATTCCGCTCCCGCCTGAGCCTCACCCGGCCGTGGCGAGGTGGCGGGGAGCGAGGGCGGCGGCGAGGGTTCGGGTGGCCGGTTCGAGGACTCCGGGACGCACCTCCGCCAGTTCTGCCAACTCGTCGAGCACCGCCCGGTGGGTCGCCTCCACCGTCACCGCCGGGTTCACCGCGGCGAGGGAGCCGGTCGTCTCGGGGTGCCATGGGAGATCGAGGGCGGCGTAGACGCCGGTGAGGGCTCGCCGTACCAGATCGGCCCGGTCCACCACCACGACGCCGCCGACATGGGCGGCGCGGCGCGCCAGCCGCTGACCGACCCCCATCAGCTTGAGGCGCCCGCCATGGTGGACGCTGAACTCCCCCGGGCAGTACTCGCCGGGGACCTCGCCGACGGCGGCGTCCACCCCGAGCCGGGCGAAGGCACGCACCATGAGATCGGCGAGGGTGACGAACCGCGCCCGGATACCGAGGCGGGGATCCGGGTCCGGGATGGTCCAGGTGAACGACAGGGTGAACTCGGTGAAGGCGGCGGCCCGTCCCCCGGCGATCCGTTCCACCGTGGCGAAGCCGGCGGCGTGCGCCGCGGCGATGGCGTCCCGATACCCGGGTTCGAGGCGGTCGCGGCGCCCGAAGGCGACCACCCGGCCCGGCACGCCGATCTGGAACGTCTCGGGAACCTCCCCGTCCGAGGCCCGCTGCAACAAGGCGGCGGCAACGCCGATGTCGAGCGGGGTCGGGGTGGCGGAGAGGTCGTCGAGCACCCGGATCGATCGTGATGGGGTCATGTGGCGGGAGCGTAGCGGTGGCGGAGGAGACCGATCGCGGGCGTTGGGCGGGACCGCCGGTATCCTGCGCGGCTGAACCGGTGCCACCGCACCGTGTGACCCGGCGTGGAGGAACGCGTGAAACGAGCCGCAGGGGTGTTGCTGGTGACGGCGCTGCTCCTCGCCGCATGCGGCGACCAAGGTCTGCTCGACGGCCTCGGCGACCGGTCGCGCGAGATCGTCTACGGAGACACCACCACCACGACCACCATTGTCGTCGACGACGGTGAGTCGGCACCGTTGGGGGCGATCAAGGCCACCGACGTCACGTGGTACAACGACGGCCTGGGCGAGGCGGCACCGGTGCCGATCCCCTCGGTCGTGATCGCCGACGTGTGGGCCCGGGGCGATCGTGTCAACCGCTACATCCAGGCGAGCAGGGCTGAGATCGCGACCGCCCTGCCCGAACTGGAGTTCCCGGCGCTCGTTCCCGACGATGTCGGCTGGGTGACCAGCCAGCTCGTCTTCGACACGGCCTCGGCCACCCTCGACGCCGGGACGTCGGCCGCCTTCGGGCTGTGGCGGGTCGAGCCGTACAGCGTCGATGAAGGCGACGTCGCGGTGCTCCGGGTCGGGCTGGCGACACCATCGGATCGGGAGAACGCCGGCGAGGTCCGCCACGAAGTCGTTCCCGACGGCAACAGCCTCATCTGGGTGCGGGGCAGCTACCGCTACGAACTGTTCTGCCGCACCAGCATGGCCGAGGAGTTGTGCCGGGAGATGGCAGACGCCGCGGCGCCGCTGGTCGATCAGCTCCCGGCGCCACCCGCCGACGACGCCTCCGCCGACGCGAGCGGCGACTGAGGCCGAGGGAGGTCGGCGCATCCTTCACTCCGGCGGTTGGTGGTCGTATGTGCGTTACGACGATGAGCAGGATCGTCCCCGCATCGAACGGGGCCTCCTCCGCCGGGTGCTGAGCTACGCGCTGCGCCATCGGAGCAGGATCGTGGTGGTGCTGGTGACGATCGTGGTCATCGGTCTCCTGACGCTGCTCCCGCCGCTCCTGATGCGGCAGCTCATCGACCGGGCGATCCCCGACAAGAACCTGACCGCGGTCACCTGGCTCGGGATCGGCATGGTGCTGGTGCCGATCGTCAACGGCGTCGTCGGGGTGGTGCAACGGCGGGCGTCGGCCATGATCGGGGAGGGCATCATCTTCGACCTGCGCTGCCAGCTCTACGGGCACCTCCAGCGCATGTCCCTGGGGTTCTTCACCGCGACCCGCACCGGCGAGCTGATGAGCCGGCTCAACACCGACGTGGTCGGCGCCCAGCAGGCGGTGACCGGCACTTTCGTGACCCTGGCCGCCAACGTCTTCAGCGTGATCGCCACGATGATCGTGATGCTGAACCTGGAGTGGCACCTGACGCTGCTGGCGGTGGCGATCCTGCCCCTGTTCATCCTGGCGTCGCGACGGGTCGGCCGGATGCTGCGAGAGGTGCGGCGGGACCAGATGGAGCACAACGCCCGGATGAACGCCCTCATGCAGGAGACCCTGGGGGTGTCGGGGGCGCTGCTGGTGAAGCTCTTCGGGAGGACCAGGGACGAGGACGCCCGGTTCGCCGAGCAGGCGGGATACGTGCGGGACCTCGGGGTTCGGCAGGCGACGATCGGTCGCTGGTTCTTCATGGCCCTCGGCGTGGTGAGCGCCCTGGGGACTGCCATGGTGTTCTGGGTCGGCGCGACGCTGGCGATCAACGGGCAGCTTTCGATCGGCACCATCGTTGCCCTCTCCGCCTACCTCTCGTCGTTGTACGGGCCGCTGTCGGGACTGTCGAACGCCCGGGTCGAGTTCGCCACCTCTCTGGTGTCCTTCGAGCGAGTGTTCGAGGTGCTCGACCTGCCGCACGACATCGAGGAGGCGGAGCATCCGCTGGAACTGACCGACGTCCGGGGGGAGGTCGAGTTCGCCGGAGTCTGGTTCTCGTACGACGAGGGCGGATCGGCCGGGCTCGAGTCGGTGCGGCGCTACGGCTGGAGCGAGATGACCGAAGGCGGGGCTCCGGAACATCCCGTTGCCGGGGGCGGCTGGGCGCTGCGGGACGTCTCCTTCCGGATCCGGCCCGGGGAGCTGGTGGCGCTGGTCGGTCCGAGTGGCGCCGGGAAGACCACCTCCACCTACCTGGTGCCCCGCCTCTACGACGTGAGTCGGGGCCGGGTCTCGATCGACGGTCACGACGTGCGGGAGCTGTCGCTCGAGTCGCTGGCGGCCGCGGTCGGGGTGGTGACCCAGGAGTCGTACCTGTTCCACGACACCATCGCCGCCAACCTGCGGTACGCCCGGCCCGACGCCACCGACGCCGAGCTGGAGGCGGCAGTGGAGGCCGCCAACCTCACGGGCCTGATCGGCTCCCTCCCGCGCGGGATCGAGACGATCGTGGGGGAGCGAGGCTACCGCCTCTCGGGAGGGGAGAAGCAGCGGATGGCGATCGCCCGGGTGCTGCTGGAGGATCCCCGCATCCTCATCCTCGACGAGGCCACGTCCCACCTCGACGCCCATTCCGAGGCGCTGATCCAGGACGCGTTGGAGCGGGTGATGGAGGGGCGCACCTCCCTCGTCATCGCCCACCGCCTCTCGACGATCCTGGCGGCGGACCGCATCTTCGTCCTCGACCACGGCGAGCTGGTCGAGTCCGGCACCCACGACGAGCTGCTGGCGCACGGAGGGCTCTACGCCTCCCTGTACCAGACCCAGTTCCGCAAGCTGGCCGACGACAACGGGGCGCCGGCGGCGGATCCGCCCCCGGCGTGACAGGATGGGGTGCATGCCGGTGAGGAGCATCGAGGCGGCGGAGGCGGCGATCCGATGAGCGGGTACCGGGTGTGGCTGGGGGACGGGTGGGGTGAGGTGCCGGTCCCGGAGATGGACGGCGAGGCGGTGGTCGTCCCCAACGTCGCCGCCCTCGTCTATCCCGACCTGAGACGAGACCGCATCCTGCTGCAACGACGCGACAAGCCCGGGGAACCGGTGCGGGGCCTCCTCGAGGTTCCCGGCGGGCGGTGGCGTCCCGGGGAGGCGCCCGACGTCGCGGTGGTCCGGGAGGTGGAAGAGGAGACCGGGTTGAAAGTGACCGCGGTCGCCGCGGCCGGGGAGCATCACCGGGGGGAGGGCCCGGGCGCCTACGGCGTCGCCCGGCCGCTGGCGGTGGTGACCGGTCTCGACGGCGCCTACCCGGCGCTGCACGTCCTGTTCGAGTGCTACGCCCGCGGGACGCCGCGTCCGCTCGCCGGGGAGACGCGGGATCCGCGCTGGTGGCCGCGGGGCGAGGTCGAGGAGCTGGTGCGCACCGAGCCCGAAGCCTTCGTTGGTCACACCCGGGCGATGCTGCTCGCCACCTTGGAGCGGTGAGCCGGAGGGAAGAACGACCGCCCGGCGCGGTCAGGACGCGTCGGTGTCGTCGGGGATCGGATCTCGGTGCGGAGGGGGGAGGACGAGCACGGGACGCCCCGATTCGATCATGATCCGAGCCGAGACGCTCTCCCACGCCGACTGATCGAAGATCTTGCGGGTGGCGCCGAGCACGACCACGTCGGCGGCCACTTCGTCGGCGAGCTGGGAGATGGTGCGGGCCGGGTCGTCCCCTTCCCGGAAGATCGCCTTCGCCTCGATCCCCGCCGCCTTGAGGGCGGTCACGATCGGGTCGGTGAGGCGCCGGCCCCGCTCCTCGACATACCGTGCGAGCAAGGCGTCGTCGTCCGCCCCCGGGCTGGCGCCGATCGCCTCGTCGAGCGGGTGCCACCCCTCGGAGCGGAGCGCGTCGAGGAAGCTGCGGGGCACCTCGATGACGGTGGTGACCGTCACCTTGCCTCCGCCGCGGATCAGCTTGCCGCTGAACTCAACGGCCGGATCGGGGCTCAGCACGCCGGTGGTGGCGATGAGCACGTGCACCGGGGAATCCTAGGGCCGCGACCGGTGTCCGGCGCCAGTCGCCAGGCAGAGACTGGTGAAGATTCGGTGAAATCGGGCCGGGGCGGGTGCCGTTGCCGGGCACGGCACCGTACGATGATCCCCATGTCAGCTGCTCCTGCCGCTCCCACCGCCGATGCGCGCCCGTTGCGTGTGCTCGTCGTCGACGACGAGCCGATGGTGCGTGAGGTGGTGACCGCCTACCTGGAACGGGACGGATTCGTGGTCGCTGCGGTCGCCGACGGGCGGGCCGCCCTCGACGTGCTCGCCGCCTCGTCCCCCGACCTGGTGGTGCTCGACGTGATGCTGCCCGAGGTCGACGGATTCGACGTCCTGAGCCGCCTCCGCCGCCAGAGTGAGGTGCCGGTGATCCTCCTCACCGCCCGCACCGAGGAACCGGACCGGGTCCTCGGGCTCGAGCTCGGGGCCGACGACTACGTCGTCAAGCCGTTCTCGCCCCGGGAGCTGGCGGCCCGGGTGCGGTCGGTGTTGCGGCGGACCCGCCCCGGACCGCCCTCGACCCGTGTCGCGTACGGCGATCTCATCATCGACGGGGCGACACGTGAGGTCGCCGTGGGCGGTGACCTCATCGAGCTGACGCCCAAGGAGTTCGACCTCATCGCCTACCTGGCGGCCAACCCGCGCCAGGTCTTCTCCCGCGGCCAGCTCCTCGAGCAGGTGTGGGACTCGTCATCCGACTACCAGGACCCCTCCACCGTCACCGTGCACATCCGGCGCCTCCGCCAGAAGATCGAGGACGACGCCTCCCATCCCCGCTGGCTGCAGACCGTGTGGGGCGTCGGCTACAAGTTCGAACCGTGAAGACCGTCCTCGCCTTCGTCGGGGCGGTGATCATCGGGCTCGCCATCTTCGAGATCACCATGCGGCCCAGTGGCTCGGAGCGGACCGATCTGCTGCTGGTGTTCGCCGGGGTCGCGGTCGGGGTCGCGGCCGCCGGGGTGCTCCTCACCCGCGCCACCCTGCGGTTCCGATCCCTCCGCACCGCGGTGCTGCTGGTGGCGCTGGCGGCCGTGGTCGCGGCCGGCGTCGCCACCGTCATCTCCGCCCAGCTCATGTTCCTCGATCCCCACGACCTCGACCTGCTGTTCGTGGTGCTCGGGTTCGGCTCGTTGCTGGGCCTGGTCCTCGCCCTCACCCTGACCCGCCCGCTGGCCGCCGACCTGGAACGCATCCGCGACACGGCCCGTCGCGTCGCCGCCGGGGATCTCGACGCCGGCACCGGCGTCGACCGGCCCGACGAGGTGGGGGCGGTGGCGGCCGCGGTCGATTCGATGGTCGGCCAGCTCGCCGCAGCCGCGGCCGATCGGGAACGCAACGAGGAATCCCGCCGGGCGTTCCTGGCGGCGGTGGGTCACGATCTCCGCTCCCCGCTGGCGGCGCTTGCTGCGGCCATCGAGGCGTTGGAGGACGGCCTGGCCG
>CAZQUB010000085.1:6175-7644 GCA_964596225.1 uncultured Acidimicrobiaceae bacterium | reverse complement strand
ACCACCCGGCCCGACGCCTGGCTGGAGAACACCCACGTCGATCCCGACGGGACCGTCGACTTCTTCAACGATTCGCACACCGCCAACGGCCGCTCGACGTTCCCTCTGGAGAACATCCGGCACCGCGATCCCAGGGATCTCCCGGCTGCCGACTACATGCTGCTCCTCAACCGCAACGAGAACATCATCCCGGCAGTCGCCAAGTTGAAGCGGGAGCAGGCGGCGGCCTACTTCATGCTGGGAGAGACCAAGGGCACGTCGGCCGGGGGAGCCGCCGAGATGGGCAAGCATCTGAGGGTGCCCGGCACCAACCCGTTCTTCTTCGCCAACGACGCCCTTCAAGGGAACCGCATGCTCGAGCTGCTCGAGACGATGCCGGATCTCGAGGTGTTCCTCATGAACACGGGCCGCGTCGGGGGCACCGACGGGGACGAGCGGTCCAAGAAGGTGAAGATCCGCTACTCGGCGGCGGTGGTCGAGGGCATCGTGGCCGGCACCATCGAATGGGTCGAGGATCCCGATTTCGGGTACTACGTGGCGGCGAGCCTCCCGGGCTTCGCCGACGACGAGCTGCTCCAGCCTCGACGCCTCTACGAGCGGCAAGGTCGGGCAGACGAGTACGACCAGATCGTGGCCTCCCTCACCGAGGAACGGCGCGCCTACCTGCGGAGCTTCCCGGATCTCGATCAGTCGATCATCGACGCCATCTGAGCAGGGTTCTCGGCACCTGATCGGCCTGGTTCGGGTCGTGGCGCGGCGTCGGCGACGAGATCGTCAAGAGGCACCAGCAGCCGGCCGATAAGCGATGCGTGGGCAAGGAACGCGCCGCGCTCGAACGAATCGACGAGAAGGACTTCTCGGTCGCCCGAAAGGGCTACGCGAAACGCGAGGTCGATGCCTACCTGAGCCAGATCGAAGCGGCGTTCCGGGAACTCGAAGGCTTCTCGCAGCGCACCCAGCAGCGCCTCGCCGAGGTCGAAGGGCAGCTCCAGGAGGCCAAGTCCAACGAAGAGTCCTCGATCGACAAGGCGATGATCGCGGTCTTCGACGCCAAGGATCGGATCATCGAGCGGGCCACTCGCCGGGCCGAGGAGATCGAAGCTGCCGCCAAGCGAGAAGCTGCTCGCATCCGAGCCACCACCGAGGGTCCGGTCAGCACGGATGAGGCCTCTCGCGAGGCCGTGGAACAGCTGGCGGAGGCACGGGTGGAGGCGGAGCGCATCATCGCCGAGGCCAGGGCTCAGGTGGCCGCGATGCGAGAAGAGGCGTCGAGCGGTGACGCCGTTTCCGACCGGTCGGCGCAACTCGACCGGGATCTGGCCCAGGCCACTGCCGAGGTGGTGATGCTGCGAGGCCAGCTCGCCGAGGAGCAGGCCCGGGCCGAGGAGTGGCGCCGGAACGCCGAAGCGAGTTCAGGGAATGCCGATGCGGGGCGTGTCGCCGAGTTGGAGACGCGGTTGGAGGCGTCG
>CAZQUB010000085.1:0-6075 GCA_964596225.1 uncultured Acidimicrobiaceae bacterium | reverse complement strand
GGCCGACGCAGAGGAACAGCGGCAGGCCGCGGAAGCCGCAGGCCACCGTATCGAGCAGGCCGAGCAGCGGGCCGGTGAGGCCGAGCGCCAGCTCGAAGCCGCCCGTGAGGAACTGAATCGTCTCCACGCCGAGGAGGCGCAGTCACCCGACCCGGGACGCCTCGAAGCACTGGAACAAGAACTGGCGACTTCGCGCCAGGAGACCGCGCAGCTTCGACGCTCACTCGAGGAGGAACGCCAGCAGACGCCCCAGGAGTCGTCGGGCGACGCCGGTATGACCGCCGAGGCGCGCCGGCAGGCCGAGGAGATCGTGGCCCGGGCCCACCAGCAGGCGGAGACCCTGCTCGCCGACCTGGATGCTCGGTTGGCTGAAGCCAAGAGTCACGAGGAGCTGGGCCAAACCGCGCGGGCCGAGGCGGTCGCCATCAGGGCTCGTGCCGAAGCCGACGCGGCTCGGATCCGGGCCGACGCCGACGCATTGCAGTCCGAGATCAACGCCAAGGCGGCGCGGGCGGCGCGGGAGCTCGATGTCAGCCGTATCGAGGCACAGATGGTCCAAGCCGAGGCGGCGGCGGAGGTGGCGCGGCTGGAGGGCGCCGCCGAGACGGCTCGCGACGAGATCGAACGGCGGCGGGAGGAGCTGGCTGAGATCGACGCGCTCTGTGAACAGCGCACCGCCGAAGCGAACCAACTCATCGAGGACGCGACTCTCCAGGCCGAATCGGAGCGGGAGCGGATCGTCGGGGCGGCGCAGGCCGAGGCAGAGGAGACTCGTGCCGCTGCGGAGCGAGACACTGCCGCGGTGCGGGAGGAGGCGGAAGCGAGCGCCGCCGAGCTGCGCGCCTCCGCCGCTGCCATCAAGGAAGAGGCGGAACGGGACGCGGCGAGGTCCAAGGCCGAGGCGCAGGAAGCCGCCGATTCGATGCGGGAGGCGGCGCGAGTCGCCGCCGACAACCTGCGCGCCGAAGCGACCCAGGCTCGGGACGAAGCCGAGCGAGCCCTCGCAGAGGCGGAGGAGAAGGCGGCCAAGCGGGAGGCCAAGGCGAGGTCGGTGCTCGAGGATGCCCGCAGCGAGGCCGAGACCATGCGAGCCCGTGCGAGCGAAGCGCTGTCGGATGCCCGCGAAGAGGCGAGCACCATCAGGACCAAGGCCGAGCAGAAGGCGGAGCGCATCCGCGAGGAGGCCGAGTCACTCCGTGACGACGTGAAGTCCCTCCGGTCCCAGACGGAAGCCGACATGTCGGCGGCCCACGAGGAGATCGAGGAACTCCACCTCGAAGCGGAAGCTCGCGCCGCGCAAGTGGTCGAGGCGGCACGGGAGGAAGCCGCCCGTATCCGCGACGCCGCGACCACGCTCACCAACCAGTCCGAGGAGGCCCGTTCCGGGGCGCTCAAGGCCAAGCTGGCTGCCGAGAAGACGCTGGAGGAGGCCCGTGAAGAGGCCGAGGAGCTGCGGCGGGAAGCCGAGGAGCGTGGCGCCAGGATCGTGAGCGAGGCGGAGGAAGAGGCCGCCGCCGTCGCCGAGGCCGCCGAGCGGGATCGGCTGGCCGCCCTCGCCACCCGCGATGAAGTGGACGGTCTGCGCCGGGACGCCGAGCACCGCGCCGCCGCCATCACGGCCGAGGCCGACCAGCAGCTGGCGGCTGCACGCGACAACCAGGCGCTGCTGGCCGACGCCGAAGAACGCGCCGCCCAAATGATCGAGGATGCCAGGGCCGAGGCTGCGGCAATCGTCGAACAGGCAACCATCGAAGCGGAACGGGTGGCGGCGTCCAAGGAAGAGGCCGAGACGGTGCGCCGTGAGGTGGAGCACCGCCTGGCCGAGGTCGAGTCGCACCAGCGTGAGGTCTCCGAGGCTCGGATCAACGCCGACTCTGTCATCGCCGCGGCGGAGGAACGAGGGCGGGAGGTGCGCCGGGAGGCCGAGGAGGAGGCGCAGCGGATCCTCGACGACGCCCGGGCCGAGGCAGCCGCGCTCGATGCCCGGGCCGAGGAGATCGCGAACCAAGAGCGCCGCCTCGCCGGTGAGGCCGCGGTCGCCGAGCAGGCGCGCGCCGAAGCGGAGGCGTTGATCGAGAGTGCCCGGACGGCGGCGGCCGCCATCGAGGAGGCAGCCCGGGGAGACGCCGAGCGCACCATTCGCGTCGCCGATGCCCAGGCCACGGACGTGCGGGAACAGGCGATGCGAGTGCTGGCGCAGGCCGAGCAGGAGAAGGGCATGGTGGAGGGACGGGCCGATGATCCCGAACCGGCTCAGACGGGTGAGGACCCGGTGGAGGGAGCCTCCGGCACGACGGCGCCGGACCCGGTCTCCTTCCTCGGCGCCGCGCCGTCCGAGCCTCCTCTCGACACGGCCGTAGGCGAGGCCCCGGAGGTCGCAGCGGATCCCGAGCCTGAGGAGCGGAGCCTGGCGGAGCGGGTTGCGGCGGAGCGGGCGGCGCTCGACAGAGAACAGCCCGGGGGCGAGGTGGCGCCCGTGGACGAGGCGGCCGCTGAGGATGCGGTCGCTGAGGATGCGGCGGATGAGGAGCACGGCACCGAGGAGACAATCGTCGGGCCGTCGATCGTCGAGAAGGTGATCGGCGGATGGTTCGGTTCCGAGGCCGAGTCTGAAGTCGGGGAGGTCGAGGACGTCGTCGAGGCTCCGGAACCGGTCGATGGGGGGGAGCCGGTGAACGGGGAGCGCAGCCTGCGGGATCGCCTGGCCGAGGCGGCCGCCGAGGATGCGGCCGCTGAGGATGCGGCCGCTGAGGATGCGGCGGCTGAGGAAACCGCGGAGGAGGACGGCACCGAGGACACCGACGAGGTCGTCGAGGCTCCGGAACCGGTCGATGGGGGGGAGCCGGTGAACGGGGAGCGCAGCCTGGCGGCCCGCGTGGCCCAAGCCGAGGTCGGCGAGTACCACGACGCCGGGCACGGATCGGGCGGCGACGAGGACGACGACGAGAAGCGGTCACGCTATGCCCGCCGCTCCGCCAAGCTGCCGAGCATCGGCAAGGAATCGGGAGGGTCGGTGTTCTCCAGCCTCTCCGGTCTCCGCAAGCCCCGGGGCGATAAGCACGGCAAGCGTTGACCGGCAACCCTGATGGCCCTGTGCGCTCGCACAGGTGCCCCTTCCCTCGACGTCACGATCCCGGAGCGGACCCGGTGCGGAAGTTTGGAGCCCTCCGGGACCGGTCGTACCATGACGGGACGGGCGTGGGAGGAGGGCCTACGCCGCCATTTTGGCTCTCCCCTGAGACCAGCAAGGAGTAAGCGCCGTGCCCGACAGCCTCATCGAGCCCCATGGGGGCGAACTCGTCGACCTCGTCGTCGACGCCGCCCGCAGCGCCGAGCTGCGGACCGCTTCCCGCGACTGGCCGTCGTGGGACCTGACCGAACGCCAGCTCTGCGACCTCGAACTACTCATCAATGGGTCCTTCTCGCCGCTGCGAGGCTTCCTCACCGAGGACGACTACGCGTCGGTGTGCGCCGACATGCGGCTCGGTGACGGCACCTTGTGGCCCATGCCCGTGACCCTCGACGTCCCGGCCGACGTGGCAGAGGGCCTCTCCAACGGCGACGTCCTCGCCCTGCGCGATCCCGAGGGTGTGATGCTCGCCGCCCTCCACGTCGAGGCGGTGTGGCAACCGGACCGCGCCGCCGAAGCCGCCGCGGTGTTCGGCACCACCAACCCGGAGCATCCCGGGGTGGCGTATCTGCTGGAGCAGGCGCATCCCTTCTACGTCGGGGGTCGGGTCGAGGGCATGCAGCTCCCGGTGCATTACGACTTCCGGTTGCTCCGCAAGACCCCGGCGGAGACTCGGGCCGAATTCACCCGGCGCGGATGGCGTCACGTGGTCGCCTTCCAGACCCGCAACCCGATGCACCGGGCCCACGTCGAACTGACCCGCCGTGCCGCCGCCGAGACCGAGGCCAACTTGCTCATCCACCCGGTGGTGGGGCTCACCAAACCCGGCGACGTCGATCACTACACCCGGGTGCGCGCCTACGAGGCCGTCATCGACCGCTACCCCCACAACACCGCCCAGATCGCCCTCCTCAACCTGGCGATGCGCATGGGGGGCCCGCGAGAGGCGGTGTGGCACGCCATCATCCGCAAGAACCACGGGTGCAGCCACCTCATCGTCGGCCGGGACCACGCCGGCCCCGGCAGCGACTCGCAGGGCAACCCGTTCTACGGCCCCTACGAGGCCCAGGAACTCGTCACCGAGTACGAGGCGGAACTCGGGGTCACGATGGTGCCGTTCAAGATGATGGTGTACGTGGAGGACCGCGACAGCTACCTCCCGGTCGACGAGGTCCCGGAAGGGGCGAGGACCCTCAGCATCTCCGGCACCGAACTGCGCGATCGCCTGGCGGCCGGGACCGAGATCCCCGAGTGGTTCTCCTATCCCGAGGTGGCCACCGAGCTGCGGCGCACCCACCCACCCCGCGCCAAGCAGGGCCTCACCGTGTTCTTCACCGGTCTGTCGGGTTCGGGCAAGTCGACGATCGCCAACGCCCTGCTGGTCAAGCTGCTGGAGATGGGGGGCCGGCCGGTGACCCTGCTCGACGGCGACATCGTCCGCAAGAACCTCTCCTCCGAGCTGGGGTTCTCCAAGGAGCACCGGGATCTCAACATCCTCCGCATCGGCTTCGTGGCGTCGGAGATCACCAAGAACGGCGGGATCGCCATCTGTGCCCCGATCGCCCCCTACGACTCGGTCCGCAAGCAGAACCGGGCCCTCATCGAACCGCTCGGAGGGTACGTGCTGGTGCACGTCGCCACCCCGCTGGAGGTGTGTGAGCAGCGGGACCGCAAGGGCCTCTACGCCAAGGCCCGGGCCGGGATCATCAAGGAGTTCACCGGCATCTCGGATCCCTACGAGGAGCCCGACGACGCCGACCTCGTCATCGACACCACCGACACCAGCCCCGACGAGGCCGCCAACGCGGTGATCCTCCACCTGGAGCACCTCGGCTTCGTCACCGGGGACGGCTCCGGGTCGTGACCACCCCGCCGCGGGTCACCGCCCCGGACGACCTGTCCCGCATCCGCGCCGCCCTCGACGTGGCCGAGGCGGTGCTGGCGCCGTTCACCCCCGGCGCGATCGAGGCCCGCATGAAACAGGGCGACGATCCGGTCACGGCTGCCGACCTCGCGGTCGACGCCGCCCTGCGGGAATCGCTGCCGCGGCCCGGCGAGGGGTGGCTGTCGGAGGAGACCGCCGATGACGCCTCCCGCCTCGGCTGCGAGCGAGTGTGGGTGGTCGACCCGATCGACGGCACCCGCGAGTTCGTCGCCGGGATCCCGGAGTGGGGCGTGTCGATCGGGCTCGTCGCCGGCGGGAAGCCGGTCGCCGGCGGCATCCTCAACCCGACGGCGGGACTGCGCGTCGTCGGCTCGATCGACGACGGGGTGGTCGTCAACGGGGAGCCGGCCCGGACGACGGGGCGCACCGACCTGCGGGGAGCGGTGGTGCTGGCGTCCCGCAGCGAGGCGAAGCGGGGGGAGTGGCAGCGGTTCATCGCCACCGAGATCTCGGTCCGCACCATGGGGTCGGCCGCCTTCAAGCTGGCCGCGGTGGCGGCGGGGTGGGCCGACGCCACCTGGACCCTGGTCCCCAAACACGAGTGGGACGTGGCGGGCGGGGCCGCCCTGGTGCTGGCCGGCGGCGGGGCGGTGTTCGGCCCCGACGGTGAGGAGATCACCTTCAACCAGGCCAATCCGAAGCTGGCCGGGTTCGTGGCGGTCGCCGGGGGCCTGGCCGAGCCGGTGAAGGCGTTCCTGAAGTCGTTCCGCTGAGCGCATCGCCTGTCGTCCCACTCTTCTCCCTTCTCATCCCCCTTGCCAATGTCGAGACTGGGGAGACGGTTGGCACTGGGGAGACGGTTGGCAGGTGTGCGGACCCTGTCGTCCCCCCTGGGATCAGGGGGGACCGGAGAGCGAAGCGATCCGAGGGGGGTCGCGGTGATGTCACCGCACGGTCGCCCTCCCCGAATCAGACGCCACCTTCGGTGGCGCTTCTTCGACCCTCCCGGCACAGCGGGGAGGGTGACAGAAGGCACAGCAGGGGGGTGAGAGAGCCTGTC
>CAZQUB010000084.1:0-7859 GCA_964596225.1 uncultured Acidimicrobiaceae bacterium | reverse complement strand
CCCGGAGCTGACCGTCCCCGCCCGGGTCAGAGGTCGCCGCGGCGTTCCAACGTGACGAGAGCGAGCCACCCGGGAAGGATCGGGAGCCAGAACGTCACGAGGCGGAACAGCAGCACCGCGGTGAAGGCCGGGGTGGCGGCCACCCCGATCGCGGCGTAGCCCCCGATGAGGGCGGCCTCGGTGGCGCCGATGCCACCGGGGGTGGGTGCGGCGGTGGCCACCGCCGCACCCCCGAGGTAGACGAGGGCGGCTGCCGCCACCGGCAGGTTCACCCCGACGGCCCGGAGCGAGGCGAGCATCGCCACCGTGTAGCTGAGCGTGATGAGGGCGGAGCCGAGGATGAGGGCGGCGAGCTTGGTGGGGTTGCGGCCGACCGCCGAGGTGGTGGTCGCTGCGGTCTTGAGGGCCGGGACGAAGTTCTTCGTGAGGATGCGGCGCCCGCGGGGGATCAGCATGAACACCCCTGAGAGCAGGATGAGCGCGCCGACCACGATGGCAGTGACGTTTCGGGATGGCAGCGGAAAGTCGATGTTCGCCGAGGTTCCGGCTATGACGCCGACGGCGACGATGAGGGAGGCGTGGACCACGAATCCTGCAACCGTGTTGAGGCCGACCGCGGCCACCGCCGCCGACGGGTCGATCGACTTGCGTTGCAGGAACCGCACGTTGGTCGCCATCCCGCCCAGCTTGGCGGGCGTGATCCGGTTGGCGAACGACGACGCCACCTGCGCCGCCATCATCGGTCCGAAGGGGAGGCGCACCGGGACGGCCCCGAGGAAGCCGACCGCCGCCCCGACGTAGGTGAGGGCCGAGGCGACGCAGGCGATGGCGACCCAACCGGGTGTTGCATGGCGTAGCTCGTCGAAGAACCCGCTCAACTCGGAGAACTGGGGGATGAGGAGGTAGGCGGCGACTGCCACGCTGGCGAGGACGAGGGCCGAGCGGACGCTGATCCGCTCCATCCGTGGGTGAGGGACCTCGGGGACCCCGGCCGCCTCGGCGACCACGGCACGGAGGTGCTTGAAGTCCTGGGTCTTGCCGAGCTGGGTGCGGGTGGCGGTGCTGAGGGCGAGGGGCTGGATCCATGGCAAGGCCTCGGCGACGTGTTCGGGTCCCAGCACCTCGACGGCGCTTGCGACGGCCCTCTCGGCACCGACCGCCACCGAGGTCGAGCCGATCAGCTCGGCGACGTCCCGGGACCGCAGTGCGTGGGGAGCCGACAGCTCGGCGAAGCCGAAATCGATGAGCCAGGGCCGGCCGTCGTCGGCCACCAGGATGTTGGCGAGGCGCAGGTCGCGGTGGGCGATGCCGGCCCGGTCCAGTTCGGCGACGAGCCGCCACACGTCGCGCAGCAGGTGGGGCGAGACGTCGTCGGGCGCGAACTCGTCGAGGGAACGTCCGGCGATCCTCTCGTACGCCAGCAGGATGCCGCTGGTGCCGATGTCGGCGATGGTGATGAGCTGCGGGGTGCGGATACCCCGGGCGTGGGTGGCGAGGGACAGCAACGCCTCGTGCTCGACCGCCCGCTCCAGCGAGCTGAAGGGTCGGCGGTCCCCGCTGCGGCGGAGCCGGAGCCAGCGATAGAGGCGGAACAGGAGGTCGGCGGCGCGGTGGTCGCTGTCGAGCGTCTTGACGAACAACTCGTCGCCGCTGGTGGTGGTGACGAACCACGGCACCGAACCTCGGGCGTCGACCGCGGCTCGCACCACCGTGCCGGCCTTGACGCCGTTAGCCCGGAGCGTGTCGGCCACCTCCTCGGGCGACGGGGTGCGGTCCCTGGTCTTGAACAGCAGGGCGACCAGGCTGCCGGCCACCATCCCGACCCCGATGTCGAGAGGAAGCGTCACCACCGAGATGGCGGCGCCGACGAACGACAGGGAGATGCCGCCGATGATGACGCCGGTCACCCAGGGGCGGAGCCGGCGGCTGATCCACGGGCTTCCCAAGGTGAGGACGGCGATGAGCGACGCCAGGCCGGCGTTGCCGAGGCTCGCTTCGGAGCCGGTGCTGCGCACGGCGCGGGCCAGTTCGTCGGAGGTGGCGAGAGAATCGACGAGGGCGACGCTGAGGGCCGACAGGGCGATAGCGCCGATGGCGGCCACGTTGACGAGCGCCCATCTCCGTAACCGGCGGTGGGCGAGCAGACCGATGTTGGTGGCGACGATGGTGGCGAGGATGGCGGTCGCCACGGTGGCTTCGACCGCGGTCGGGACCCATCCGGGCCACGACCCCTGCAGCGACACGATGTCGCGGCGCAAGCCGAGCAGGGCGTGTTCGAAGATGACGAGCGAAGCGGCGCCGACGCCGGCCAGGAAGAGCCCGACGACGAAGCGGAAGAGGAAGAGGGGTGACCGCACCAGCGGTGCTTTGTCCAAGAACGCTCCTCGGGAAAGAGACACAGGAGACGGATCTGGAGCCCTCTCCCCGCCGAAGCGTACCGAGAGCGGTCAGGACCTGCCGCGCGCCGATTCGACCGCGATGGCACCACCCCTACAGAACTCTGCTCCATTGAGCCGTCGAAGCCGCGAGAATCGGAGGGAACGGACCGCCGGGAGGAAGGCGCCCATGGATGCCCTCGAGCTGTCACACGACATCTACTCGACCCTGGTGAGGTTCGCCGGACCACCGGCGCCGGCGATGCGGGCCTGGGACGGCACTACCTGGGGACCCGACGATGCCACGTTCACCATCGTGTTGCGCCATCCGGGGGCCCTGCGGTCCTTGCTGCTCCCCCCGTCCGACCTCACCGCCGGGGAGGCGTACATCAACGACGACGTCGACCTCGAAGGCGACATCTTCGCCGGTCTCGAGTTCGCCGCCCGGCTCGAATCGCTGTCCGGTCGCCGTCTCGCGGCGTGGCAGCTGCTGCGCAGGCTGCGCCGGTTGCCCGAACCGGAGGCCCACTCGGAGGAGCGGCCGGTGATCCGGGGCCGTCTCCACGGGCGGCGCCGCGACCGGCGGGCCGTCACCCACCACTACGACACCGGCAACGACTTCTTCCGGCAGTTCCTCGATCCCGACCTCGTGTACTCGTGCGCCTATTTCCTCGACCCCGACGAGCCACTGGAGGTGGCGCAGCGCCGCAAGCTCGACATGGTGTGCCGCAAACTCGAGCTCCGGCCGGGGATGCGCCTTCTCGACGTCGGCTGCGGATGGGGAGCGTTCGTTCTCCACGCCGCCGCCGAATACGGGGTCGAAGCGGTCGGCATCACCCTCAGCGGCGAGCAGGCGGATCTCGCCCGCCGCCGCGTCGACGAGGCGGGGCTGTCCAACCGGGTCGTGATCCTCCGATCTGACTACCGCGAGGTCGAGGGTACCTTCGACGCCATCGCCTCGATCGGCATGGTCGAACACGTCGGCGAGCGGCAGCTCGGGCACTACTTCCGCCATCTCCACGGGCTGCTGGCGCCCGACGGGCAGCTCCTCAACCATGGCATCACCAGCCGGGACCGCAGGCGGCGGCGCGGGCGCAAGCCCACCTTCGTCAGTACCTACGTGTTCCCTGACGGGGAGCTGGTGCCGGTGGAGCGGGTCATCGCGCCGGCCGAACGCGCCGGCTTCGAGGTCCGCGACCTCGAGAGCCTCCGGCTCAGCTACGCCCGCACCCTCCGCCACTGGGTGGCCAACCTGCAGCGGAACCGGGAGGCGGCGGTGGCCGCCGCCGGCGAGAAGGTGTACCGCATCTGGCGGGTGTACATGGCCGGTTCGGCGGTCGCCTTCGAGCAGGGCGGCGTCTCCGTCTACCAGGCCTTGCTCTCCAAGCCGGAGCGGCCGTGGCGCTACGGCCGCCACCACCTCCTCGCCGCCGACGACGGGTAGCCGGCGGCAAGCCGCCGCGTGTCCTGCAACCCAGGGCTCCAGGGCCGCGTTTTCGTGTACCTCAGCCCACGGTTCGGGACGGCCGGTGAACCGTGGGCCGTGAGGCCGCGTTTCGATGACCTGGAGCCCTGGGTTGGGTGCACGGGGCGGGCACGGTGGGATCAGCCGGCGAAGGAGATGTCCGTTGCCGCGCCGGTCCCCAGGTTGTCGGAGATGGGGCAACGGAGATCGATCTCGTGGACCAGCGCCGCCTTCTCCTCGTCTGACATGTCGGCGTCGATCGAGACGCGGGCCCGAAACTCGGTGAACCCGACCCGATCGGGCGTCTCCTTGCCGAGGAGACCGTCGGTGTTGAGATCACCCTCCATCTCGACCGTGATGCCGCGGATGTCCAACCGGCGCTGGTTGGCGATGATGCGGCCGATGGCGGTGATGCAGCCGCCGAGGGCGAAGAGCTGGAACTCGAGGGGTGTCGCCCCGGTATCGGTGCCGCCGCCGGACGCCGGCTGGTCGATCACGACCAGGTGGTTGCCGGCGCGGCATTCGGTGCGAAAGCCGGTCTCCTGAGCGATGGTGGCGGAGACGAGTTTGGCTGGCATGGTGGCCTCCCATGGTGTGCGGGGTGTGCCCAACCTTCACCGCAAGAGGCCAGGAACGGTGTATGCGTCTGCTGACACATACGCTAGGACAGCCGTCCCAAACGTCCGAATCGAGAGCGGCACAACGGCGCCGTGCGGCCGTCGGCCGCCGCCGATGCCTCCCGTGCGAGGTGGTGCCTCGGGATGGTGAACCGCGACAATGCCTGCCATGCCTCCGAAGATCACCGACGCGCAGCGACGGATCAGACTCGGGACACGCCACAACCTGGCGACCCCGGGTCCCGACGTCGTGACCGTTGCCGGGGACCTCATCGGCCTGCACTCCTCCGATCCGGCCAGCGTCTATCTCGCCGCCCGGGCCCGCTGTCACGGCGACGTCGCCGCAGCCCTCGATGCCGCCCTCTACGACGGGCGCGACCTGGTCCGGATCCTCGGCATGCGGCGCACCATGTTCGTCGTGCCCACCGCTGACGCGCCGCTGCTTCAGCACGGCTGCGCCGGCGCACTCGTCGGCCGCGAACGCAACCGCCTCGCCGCCATGATCGAGAACCAGGGCATCGCCGAGGATGGAGGCGCCTGGATCGACCAGGTCTCCGCCGCCACGGTCGCGGCGCTCGACCGTCTCGGAGAAGCCACCGCCAACGAACTCCGCGCCGAGGTGGATGCCCTCCGCACCCAGCTCGTGTTCGGCGAAGGCAAGAAGTGGGGTGGCCCGGTCGGCGTGTCGACCCGCATCCTGTTCCTGCTGGCGACCGGAGGCACCGTGGTGCGGGCCCGTCCCAGAGGTTCGTGGCTGTCGGCGGCCTACCGGTGGTCGCTCATGGAGCGCTGGCTCGGCGCGCCCCTGCCGGGCATGCCACCCGGAGAGGCCCGCGCCGCGCTCGCCCGCCGCTGGCTCACGACCTACGGCCCGGCCCGCTTCGAGGACCTCAAATGGTGGACGGGATGGACCGTCGCCGACACCCGGCGGGCTCTCGCAGCGATCGACACCGTCGAGGTCACCTTCGAAGACGGAGACGAGGGCATTGCGCTCGCCGGCGATGTCGAGATCGTCGACCCACCCGAGCCGTGGGTGCGTTTCCTCCCCGGGCTCGACTCCACCACGATGGGATGGAAGATCCGTGACTGGTACCTCGGACCGCATCGCGCCGCCCTCTTCGACCGCAACGGGAACGCCGGAGCCACGGTGTGGCACGACGGGCGGATCGTCGGCGGATGGGCGCAGCGCCCCGACGGGGAGATCGTATACCGCATCCTCGAGGACGGCGGCAGGGACGCAACGGCCCTGATGGAGGCCGAAGCGGCGGGTCTTCACCGCTGGCTGGGCGACTTCCGGGTCACCCCGCGCTTCGCCACCCCGCTCCAGAAGGAGCTGACACGCTGAGTGGCGGCCGTCCTCGGTAGGTCCCGCGGTGTGCCAGAGTGGCGAGGTCCCCACCCCACACCAGGAGTTCGTCATGCGACGATTCGTGGCGAAACACGCTGCCCGGCTCACCGTGCCGGCCCTGCTCCTCGCCGTCCTCGCGCCGTCCGCAGCCGCCTCCGCCGCCGACCCGGTGCCCGGCAGCATCAGCGGCACGGTGCGCAACATCGAGGGCGCCACCGTCGACCAGGGCCACGTCGATCTCTTCGACTCGACCTTCACCTACCTCGCCACGTTCGACGCGGAGTCGGATGGCGCCTACACGATCCCGAACCTCGGTCCCGGCACCTACTACCTGGCGTTCTGGAACGGTGACGCCGACGCGACCTGGGACTACTTCGTCGAGGTGTACCGGAACCAGCCGCTGCTGCAGGCCGAGCTGGCGACCCCGGTGGTGGTCGGGGTCGGAGAGGACGTCACCGGCATCGATTCCCGGCTCCGCTGGCTCTTCGACGACATGTTCGGTGACACCTTCCAGGACGACATCTACTGGATGGGCAACTCCGGCATCACCCTCGGCTGTAACCCGCCCGAGGACTACCTGTACTGTCCCGACCGTGTGGTGACCCGCGGCGAGATGGCCGCTTTCCTGGTCCGGACGTTCTCGCTGACCGATCGGGGGACGGTGAGCTTCGTCGACGACGACGAGTCGGTCTTCGAGGTGGACATCGAGAAGCTGGCGGCGGCGGGGATCACGGTGGGCTGCAATCCGCCGGACAACGATCGTTTCTGCCCGGATGAGCCTGTGACCCGGGATCAGATGGCGGCGTTCCTGGCGAGGGCCTTCGGGCTCCATACGGGAGCCGGCGACATGTTCGTCGATGACGAGGGCTCGGTCTTCGAGGCGGACATCGAGAAGCTGGCGGCGGCGGGGATCACGGTGGGCTGCAATCCGCCGGACAACGATCGTTTCTGTCCGGATGAGCCTGTGACCCGGGGCCAGATGGCGGCGTTTCTCCACCGTGCCGTCGAGAGAGCGGCGGGGGGCCCACTGGACTTGACCGCCCCCTGATCAGAGGACGCGCACGTTCTCCCGCCACCAGTCCATGACGGCGGCGTCGCCTCCGATGGCGACCTCGGCCGTGTCGCGCCGGTTCCACAGGTAGGGATAGAGGGCGGCGGCCTCACCCTCCACCCGGCAGTCGGCACGGTCGCCGTGCCGTGCCGTCGAGATCGGGCCGGCGCCCGCCTCCACGAACCAGTCCCCGCCTTGGCCGGTGGCGTGCACCTGGATGATGACCGGCTGCCCCGACGGGGTCCGAGGTGATCTCCTCGGCAAGTGGCAAGAGAGCAGCTCGTCGACACCGTCGGCGGCGAAGGCCGGATCGAAGTCGGACACGGCGCCGGTCGGGGTCTCGGCGTCGAGGCGGTGGATGGCCGTCTCGTGAGCCTGGCGGCGCGCCCACATAAGGAGCGGGGTGGGGGCGGCGAGGAAGGTCCAGCACTCCAGATCGGAGGGGGCGGCCCGCAGCGCTTCCAGCAGGCCCGCAACGCCGCGCCGGAACCAGTCGATCAGTGCGGAGTCCGCGGGCCAGGGACCGTCGTCGAGGTCGACCCACCACTCGTCGGTACGGGGTGTGGCGACGATGTCGGTTGCCCAACGGTGCACGGCTCCGGTGTGCCGGATCAGATCCCACATCGTCCACCCCGGGCAGGTGGGAATGGGTGTGGTGAGGCCGCCTGTTTCGGCGGCGGTCGCCATGCGGGTTCCCTCCATCTCGAGAGCGCCGAGATAGGTGGCGATGGGGAGAACACCGGTCATGGGCATGTCCGACCTCGCGCGGGTTCGGGGTGGTGACCTCCGACAGCCCGATAGTGCCTGACGCCGATAGGTGGAACGAATCGCGTGACGAGGATCTCGATTGTCGTCCCGGTCGGCGGCGGGAACAGGTTCAACCGGCCCGGGGCCCGCAGTTCGCAGCTCGGCTCCCTGCCGCATCGCTCGCGGACCAGGCCGCCGGCTCGGGTTCGGGGTCCATCATCGGTCGAGAGTGCCTCGCCCCGCCCCGATCAATCGG
>CAZQUB010000083.1:0-8094 GCA_964596225.1 uncultured Acidimicrobiaceae bacterium | reverse complement strand
GGTGATCGCCGAGCCGTTCGACCTGGTCGGGGCGATCGACCAGGCGATGGGTGAGGAACTCGACCTCACCCTCAGCGACGACGTGCTTCCCTGGATCGGCCGCTCCGCCACCGTCGGCGTCTCCGTGGGTGATCTCGCCGCGTACGGTGGCTTCCTGACCGACCCGTACGGCGACTTCGGGGACCTGGGCGAGATGCCCGGCTTCGGTGAGATGGGCGGGTTCGCCGATCTCTCCGCCGCTCCGGCGGCGCAGGCAATCCCCGCCGCCTTTCAGGTGATGCCGGAGCCGGGCGTGCTGGTCACCGCCGCGGTGCGGGACCACGCCGCCGCGGCCGCCTTCGTCGACAAGATCGTGGCGTTGACCGAGGACACCGGTGGCGTGATGACGCCGCGCACCGTCGCCGGTTTCGAGGGGTACGAGTTCGTGCCCGATGTCGGGTTCGAGTCCGAGCTGATCGTGCTGACCGACGACATGCTGCTGGCGGGGAGCACCTCCATGGTGACCGAGGCGCTGGGGCTGGACGGCGGCGCCGGCTCGCTGGCGGAGGACGCCGGCTACCTGGCGGCGTTGCAGCGGCTGCCGCAGGACCGCATGGTCACCATGTTCGTCGACATGGGATTCCTCGAGGAGATGGCCGGTGACGCCTTCGACATGGGGGTGCTTCCGGCCGGCGACCTCGGCAGCTACGCCCTCAGCCTCGGCGTCGTCGACGAGGGGGTGCGCCTCGACTTCGGCTACGCCGGGCCGACCGAGCCGGTGGCGGCGGGTCCCGATCTGGCGGTGCTCGAGTCGCTCCCGTCCGACGTGATCGCCTTCTTCTCGGCCCGGGGCGGCGACCCGGGCGACGCTCTGGCCGCGATGGACCCGACCTTGCAGTACGAGCTCGATCAGCTCTCGGCGGAGTTCGAGGCGGTGACCGGGGTCGACTTGTTCGATCTGCTCGATTCGTTCTCGGGCTCCATCACGCTCGCGGTGACCGAGACCCGGGAGGGCTCCGTCGCCCGTGAGACGACCATCCCGATCGGGGTGGTCGGTGCGGTCGGGCTCGACGATCGGAGGCCGATCGAGGAGCTGCTGGTGTCGCTCCGGGATCAGCTCGGCGTGTTCGGCGTCGAGATGATCGACGATGGGGATCTCACCACGCTGCGGTTCGGTGGGAGCGACGTGGCTTCCCTCTCGCTCGACGACGAGCATCTCGTGGTCGGGACCGGACCGGAGCTGGTCGGCGCCGTCGCCAACGGCACCGGGGAGGGGATCACCCGATCCGCCCTCTACCGGGAACTCGATGGTCTGGTGGTGGGGGACGGCCTCTCTGTCTATCTCGACGTTCCCCGCCTCGCCGGCCTGGTCCCGCTGTCATCCGACGAGCGGGCCATCATCGAACAGGTACGCGGGGTCGGCGGCGGCGTCGTCGTCGACCGGGCCGGCTCCACCCTGGAGCTGATGATCCTGATCGACTACTGACGAGCCCCGCTACGCGACGAGCCGCCGCGCCACCGGGGCGCCGGGCCGCCACGTCTCGATCACGAGATGGCTGCCTTCGACGCGGGTGAGGGTGGCGGAGGCGAGGTCGGCTCGGAACAGCGCCATCCCGCTCGGAGGCGGGGGCTGGCGGAGGGAGGCGGAGAATCCGGCGACGGTCGCCGGGTCGGTCACCTCGACCGCCCGTCCTGCCACCTTGGCGTCGCCGTCGGTCATGGTGAGGTCGATCGGGGCGCAGTGGAGGGCGAAGCGGGGGTCGCGCCGCAGATCCGCCGCCTTCACCGAGGCGGGCATCATCGCCAGCCACAGCTCCCCGGCCCAGAACGGTGTCTCGATGCCGCTGAGGCGGGGGGCTCCCTCTGGGTCGAGGGTCGCCAGCAGGGAGTGGCGGTGGGCGTCGAAACGGGCCCGCACCGCGGCCTCCAACGAAGGCTGTTCCTGCGCGAACACGGACCACGACGCCATGTCGCCAGCCTACGGGGCGGGGAGACATCCGGCGCCGACTTGAGATTTTCGGCGCTGCGGCCGATTGATAGGGAGGGTAGGCGGGCGTCCCGACGCACGATCAGGAGGCCACACCTTGAGCCTGGGATTCGACGAGCGACCGGAAGACGCCTCGGCGCGGGTCACCGGCGCGGTCCTGATCACACTGGGACTGGGGGTGTTCCTCGCCGTGTTCCTCGCGGTGTTCCCCGTGCTGCAGGACCCGGTGGCCAGCTACGACCACTGGTTCCCCGCCACCGCCGAGGAGCCGTCCCAAACGGTGACCGCGGCGAGTGCGCCTCGAGCCGGCTTCCAGTGGGTCGCCGAAGGCGGGCAAGACGGCGCCGCGGACGCCGCCTTCACCGTCTCGCTGCGGGATCGTTCCGAGCCCGGTGACACCTCCGTGACGTCCTGGGTGTGGGATCTCGGGGACGGTTCCACCGCCCATGGGAGAACCGTCGAGCACCAGTACGCCTCTCCGGGCGACTACCTGGTGAGTGTCGCCATCGAGGACGAGGACGGATTGACCGACATCGCCGAGAGCAGCATCTTCGTTCCCGAACAGGGCCGGGAGGAGGGCCAGGCCGGGGCGGGCAGCTCTCTCGACCTCACCAACATCGAGGCCTCCGCCGGCGAGGTGGCGGACTCCGTGGTCGACGGGGTGCGCGCCGCCATCGTGATCGGGCTCTTCGCCCTCGCGGCACTGGTGCTGTCGATGCTCGGCTGGCGGCTGACCCGGGCCGGGGCGCTGCTGTTGCGGCCGGCGGTGAGCACGGATCGGATCCGACGGCGGGCGGAGAAACGGCTGCGGCGAGGCGACGAGGAGATCCCCGAGACCGAGCCACCGAGCCACAACGGGACCGCCCCGCTGCGGGAGCGGTTGGAGCGGGCCGGGGTGTCGGCCGGCTGAGGCGGACGGGCCGGCGCTAGCGTTGCGCCATGGCGCGTTTGGTCGATCTCTCCCACACCGTCGAGGACGGGATGGTGACCTACCCCGGTCTTCCCGGGCCCCGCATCGGCGACCATCTGAGCCGGGAGGCCTCCCGCTCCCACTACGCGCCCGGCACCGAGTTCCACATCGGGCGGATCGAGATGGTGGCCAACACCGGCACCTACCTCGACACCCCGTTCCACCGCTACCCGGACGGGTACGACCTCGCCGCCCTCGACCTGGCGCGGGTCGCCGATCTGCCCGGCGTCTGCCTGGCGTCGCCGGAGGGCCCGATCACGCCGGATCTGCTCGACGGTGTCGACGTCGCCGGGTCGGCGGTGTTGTTCGCCACCGGCTGGAGTCGCCATTGGGGCACCGACCGTTACGGCGCCACCGACCATCCCTTCGTGACCGGGGAGACCGCGGCGGCACTGGCGGAGGGGGGAGCGGCGCTGGTGGGCGTCGACTCGGTCAACATCGACGCCACCACGACAGGGGAGCGACCGGCGCACAGCGTGCTGCTGGCGGCGGGGATCCCGGTCGTGGAGCACCTCACCGGGCTCGGCGAGCTGGCCGGCGTCGCGTTCCGCTTCTTCGCGGTCCCGGTGAAGGTGCGGGCCTTCGGGACCTTCCCGGTTCGGGCGTTCGCCATCGTCGAGCGCTGACCGAGCCGCGGGGCTCCCGCCCCCTCAGACCGTCGGCGTGGTCTTCGCGTTCCGGCCCGAGCCGATCACGATCATGAGGAGGGAGCCGGCCAGTGCCATCCAGAAGCCGTAGCGGACCACGTGGTCGAAGAGGTCGGAGAAGTCGCTGTTGAGCATGTGGAGCAGGTCGGCCAGCTTGACGAGCCAGCCCACCACCAGCAGCAGGTCGACCAGTCCGAGGAGGCGGACCCACAGGCCGAAGCGGGGCCGTCCCACCAGCGCCGCCGCCGCCACGGTCACCACCAGGAGCGCGAAGCCGATGCTGGCCACCATGGCGAGGTCGGGATTCGACAGGTAGTGGTCCCAGAACAGGGTGACCGGGAAGAGGGTGGCGAACCCGCCGCTCCCATAGGAGCCCACCGACCACGGGAGGAACACGGCCACCGCCAGGAGCAGCGGTCCGGCGTAGCCGATCAGGCTCCGCCATCCCGCCTTCTCCGCCGCTGGCGCCGGCCCTGGTACGGCCGCCGGGACGGCCGCCACGGGAAGAACCGCCGTGGTCTCCGCCGCGGCGACGGCGGTCGGCGGCGTTGTTTCGACCGGCGAGGTGGCGGGCTCGGATTCGGCCGGGGCCGTGGCCAAGTCCGCCTCCTCGGCCGGGGCCGTCTCGGGCTCGGTGCCGACATGGTGCCCGCACCAGCCGCACACCTTCGCCGTTTCGGGGATCTCTCCTCCACACCACGGACAGGTCGTCATTCGGTCCCTCCTCGTCAGCGCCACATGATTCCGCTGCCGTCGGATCCCTGGATCTGCACCGGGAAGCCTTCGTCGTTCACCGCCACCACCGAGGACGTGCCGCTGCCCGAGTACGAGCCGTCGTCGGCCCACCACTCGACGAACAGCTCGTAGCCGGTGCCGGTGAACGTGAGCCGTCCCAGCTCCCCGATGCCGCGGGGACGCCACCACGAGACGTTGGAATTCGTCGCGTCCTGCCACATGTCGTACACCCACCCGCCGTTGATGTTCGACGCCCAGGTGCCGTCGAGCGCTCCGGGGCGGTTCACGGTGATCCAACCGGTCCGGGCCGTCGCCATCGTCCCCCCGTCGGGGTTGGCGACGGCAACGTCGGCGACGTAGCCGCGCTCGCCGGGGAAGAACTGGCTGTAGGGAACGAAGAGGGTGAAGTCGTCCCAGCGGGTCCCGGAGTACGCCGCCACCGTGGTGGCGACCTGCTGGACCGCGAGCCGGGTGCCGTCGTGGTAGTCCTCCAGGCCGAGGGTGAGGGCCGGAACCTCGGCGCCGGCGGCGTTCTGGGTCGAGAAACGGGCCGTCACCAGGAAGTCGTCGCGCCGCTGGTGGTTGAAGATGCTGAGGTCGAGGTGGAGCCAGGCGCCTTCGTCGTCGAACGTCCACGAGGTGGCGTCGACCTGCGCCCTGTACGGCTCCTGCAGCGGCGGTTGGTCGGGCTCGCTGCGGAACCACGGGTCGGAACGCACCCACTTGCCGGAGAGCGATCCGGCACAGTGGCTGTGCTGGCCGAGACCGCCGCAGAAGTCGTCGTCGGGGTACCAGGCCCGCTCGGTGCCGAAGAGCCGGGCGACCCGGGTGTTCTCGGCATCGGCGATGGTGTCGAACGTCTCCCGTTCTACGGTGTCGAGGTTGGCGCCGGAGGCGTTGAGCACGTTGATCTCGCCGACGTTGAGGCTGAGCGGCACCGACGGAAGCAGCGCCATGCCGCCGCCGCAATCCTCCATGCACAGTCCGAGACCGAAGGCGTTCTCGACGCACGCCTGACCGAGCAGCCAGTTGGCGATGTTCTTGAAGAAGTTGTTGCTCTCGTTCTTCCAGTAGACGGGGTTGCCTTCGCATTCGGTGTCGGAGATGTAGGAGGCGTGCTTCGACTCCGACACCCAGATGGCGGGATGGGTCCCCGTGTAACGGAGTTCGGAGGCGGTGTACGTGTGGACCGGCTCGTAGTGGCGCTTGAGGCGCAACTCGGCCGGCTCCCACCACGAGCCCGTCCTCCGGAGCACCAGGTAGGCGGTCTCGGTGTCGCCGGGATGCGCCTTGAGCGCCCCGAGGTCGATCTCCATGCCCCAGGCCCCGCAATCCTGGGTGTAGGCGGAGACGAAGGTGAGGACCACGTACGGCGCCTCGTCGAAGCTGTCGGACGGTGCCGGCGCGGTCACTTGGGGCACCCCTTCGCTCGGGGCGGGGAAGGTCGCCGACGGGGTGGCCTGCCACAGCATCGCCATGTCGTCGACCGGGTCGAGGCACGAGGTCTCCTCTTCGTCGAAGAGGAGGACCGGGACGTACTGCTGGGCCAGCTCACTCTCGGTCCAGTCCGACAACCCGTCGGCGTCGGAGTCCCAGCCACGGCTGGCATCGGGCGCGAGCTGGTGCACGATGGTGGCGTTTCCCGGCACCTGATCCGCCGGCGCCGACACAGAGTCGTCGACGTCCTGGGTGAGCTGGTCGACCAGCTCCGGCGGTGGGGCGGCGGTGTCCTCGTCGTCACTCCCCGGCACCTCCGGAGTGGGGGGTGGGGTGTCCTCGTGCTCCCCGACCACCGTCACCGGTGGGGGATCCTGCTCTCCGACCGTGCCTGCCGGGTCTGACGCGGCGTCACCGGTCGTGCCCGGTTGGGCGTCGCCGGTGGCATGGGTCGTGGCCGGTCGGATGAAGGTGGTCGAGGTCTCGGCGCCCCCCGCCACGTCGGATCGTCCGCTTCCTTCATCGCCGGAGAAGACGCCTGAGGCGGCGAGCGCCGATCCGGCGCCCGCAAGGAGAACCACCGCGGCCGCGATCCCGAGCCGGCGGCGGCTGCGGCGAGGGGGCCCGGTGCCCGGCGCCGTGACGGGGGGTGTGAGCATCGTGCCGCACTGTTCGCAGTACGTCACACCCTCGCGGTTGGGCGCGCCGCAGGAGGGGCAGGTGGGTCCGGCGGGTTGGCGGGCGGCGAGGGGTGTCCCGCATTGCTCGCAGAAACGGATGTCGGGGCGGGCGGCGGTGCCGCAGGAGGGGCAGGTGGGTCCGGCGGGTTGGCGGGCGGCGAGGGGTATCCCGCATTGCTCACAGAAGCGAACCCCCTCGCGGTTGTCGTTGCCGCACCCCTCGCAGCGCATCTCGGGCCTCCCGCCCCGTGCCGCCAAGCCTGACCGTCCCACTGGTCGACTCTGCGGCTCACGATATGACGACCTCGCGCCGCCGCCTAGGGGCGAATGGCCCACCGTCGTCGCCGCCGACCGTCAGCCGAGCTGCGCAGCCTCCAGCCGGGTGAAGACCACGCCGGTGTTGCGTAGCGCCCGGGCGGTGCTGAAGCAATCCGCCAGCTCCTCGGCCGACATAGTGACGTCGGGGTCGGCCGCCAGCAGCTCCTGGAGGGGACGGCCCTCGTCCCACGCCGTCATGGCGTTGCGCTGCACGATCCGGTAGGCGTCCTCCCGGGTCAGCCCTTGCCGCTCGATGAGGTCGAGGAGGACCGCCTGGGAGAACACCAGGCCCCGGGTCGATTCCAGGTTGGCGGCCATGCGGTCGGTGTCGACCACCAGATGGTCGACCAGCCTCGTCATCCGCACCAGGGCGAAGTCGAGGGCGAGGCAGGCGTCGGGGAGCGCGATCCGCTCCACCGACGAGTGGCTGATGTCGCGCTCGTGCCACAGCGCCACGTCCTCCAGCCCGGCCCCGGCGTAGGCCCGCAGCAGCCGGGCCAGCCCGGTGACGTTCTCGGAGGCGATCGGGTTCCGCTTGTGCGGCATCGACGACGACCCCTTCTGCCCCCGGCCGAACGACTCCCGCACCTCGCCCACTTCGGAACGCTGCAGGTGGCGAATCTCGGTGGCGAACCGTTCCAGGGACGACCCGACGAGGGCCAGCGTCGACAGCAGCTCGGCGTGCCTGTCGCGATGCGTGATCTGGGTCGAGGCCGGCTCGATCGCCAAGCCGAGCCGCTCACAGACGTAGCTCTCGATCGCCGGGGGGGTGTGGGCGTAGGTGCCGACCGCTCCGGAGACCTTCCCCACCGCCACCGCCTCACGGGCACGACGGAGCCTGGCATGGTCGCGGGCGATCTCGAACGCCCAATTGGCGAGCTTGAGGCCGAACGAGGTCGGCTCCGCCCAGATCCCGTGGGTGCGCCCGATCATCGGCGTGTCGCGAAACTCGAAGGCGCGCCGCTTCACCACCGCGAACAGCTCGGCGACACGGCGCAGCAGCAGGTCGGCGGCGTCGCGCATGATGACCCCCTGGGCGGTGTCGAGGACGTCGGAGGAGGTGAGCCCGTAGTGGATCCACTCGCCTCCCGCCGTCACCGACGCCGCCAGCACGTCGACGAAGGCGGCGACGTCGTGATTGGTGACCTCCTCCCGCTCCTTCCAGGCCACCGGATCGACCTCGGGGGCGGCCCGGGCCGCTTCGGCGGCTTCGAGCGGGGCGACGCCGTTCGAGACCCAGGCCTCCACCGCCAGCACCTCGACCTCTCTCCACACCTCGAGCTTGTGGGCCTCGCTCCAGATCGCCGACATCTCGGGGAGGGAGTAGCGGGGGATCACGCC
>CAZQUB010000082.1:0-8146 GCA_964596225.1 uncultured Acidimicrobiaceae bacterium | reverse complement strand
TGGGCCACCATCGACATGGACTACATGAACGCCCACCAAGCGGCCCATGGTGACCGGGAGTTCGGCTACATCGCCAGCCGGCTCCGCTCCCGCCGCAAGATCGTGGCAGGCCACTGGTCCGAACCCCGGGTCGCCGCCAGGATCGGCGTGTGGGCACGCGCCGCATTCGCCGCCGCCGACGCGTCCGGGGCCCGCATCGCCCGCATCGGCGACAACATGCGCAGCGTGGCGGTCACCGAGGGCGACAAGGTCGAGTTCCAGCGTGTCTTCGGTTACGACGTCGAGGGATACGGCGTCGGTGATCTGGTGGCCTACGTCGACGGGTTGGGCGCCACCGAGATCGACGAACTCTGCGCCGAGTACGACGACGCCTACGACATGGCTCCGGAGCTGCGGCCCGCCGGCGCGCGTCGGGAGTCGCTGCGCGACGCCGCCGCCATCGAGCTCGGCCTGCGGGCGATGTTGCTGGAGGGCGGCTTCGTCGCCTTCACCGACACGTTCGAGAACCTCCACGGACTCAAGCAGCTGCCCGGGATCGCGGCTCAGCGGCTCATGGCCGACGGCTACGGATTCGGGGCCGAAGGCGACTGGAAAACCGCCGCGATGGTCCGAGCGATGAAGGTGATGGCACACGGCCTCGACGGGGGCACGACCTTCATGGAGGACTACACCTATCACCTGGATCCCGACGGCACCTTGGCGCTCGGGGCCCACATGCTCGAGATCTGCCCCTCCGTCGCCGCCGGCACCCCCCGCTGCGAGATCCACCCGCTGTCGATCGGCGGCAAGGAGGATCCGGTGCGGCTCGTCTTCAACGCCGCTGCGGGCCCGAGCGTCAACGCGTCCGTGATGGACATGGGGAATCGGTTCCGGATGACCGTGGCGAAGGTCAACGTCGTCGCGCCACCGGCGTCGATGCCGAACCTGCCGGTCGCCCGGGCCGTCTGGGAGCCCGAGCCGGACCTGGGCCGCGCCGCCGAGGCGTGGATCCTCGCAGGAGGCTCGCATCACTGCGGTCACAGCGCGGCGCTGACGACCGAGCATCTCGAAGACTTCGCCCGCATCGCCGGTGTCGAGATGGTCACGATCGATGCGGGGACTGATGTGCGCCAGCTGGAGCGGGAGCTCTTCTGGAACGACGCCGCCTACCGGCTGATGCCCCGGTAGCCACCGACGGCGGGCACCACATGGAAGGAGACGGCGGTTGGACACGGCATCGGCGAAATGTTAGCGTTCCCGTTAACGATAACGGTCACGGGCAGGGGCCCGAGGGGCTGGTCGCGCACCATGCCAGACCGTCTCGTTTGGAGGAGAGTTCGCGAGGGAAACCGGGAGGAAACATGTCCAGACCAAGAAGGCGGAGCCCGTTCGCACTGCTGATTCTGGCCGTCGTGATGGGGCTGCTGGTGGCTTCGTGCAGTAGCACCACCGAAGAGACGACGACCACGAGTGCCCAACCCGACGAAACGACCACCACCGCGGCCCCGGACGCCGGTCAAGCGACCGACGCCGGGTTCTGCGCCGACACCGACATCATCTTCTTCCCCGGCGGCCCTGAGGGCGGCCCGTTCGCCACGGTCGTCTACAACGGCGCCGTTGCCGCCGAGAAGACCCTGGGAGCCAACGTCGAGTACGTGTGGTCCGACTGGGATCCCGAGAAGATGTTGACGCAGTTCCGCGAGGCCATCGCCACCAACCCCGACGGCATCGCCATCATGGGTCACCCTGGTGACGACGCCTTCGCCCCGCTGGTCGACGAGGCCGAAGCAGCCGGCATCATCGTGACGAGCCAGAACACCACGCTGCCCACCATCGAGGCGAAGTACGCCAGCAACGGCTTCGGCTACGTGGGTGCAGAGCTGTACTCGGCCGGGCACGCGCTCGGCGCCGAGGCGGTCGCCCGCTTCGACCTGGCCAGCGGCGACCGGGCGATGGTCTGGGGTCTCCTTTCCCAGGCCGGGCGCGGGGAACGGACCAAGGGCGTCATCGACGCACTCGAGGAAGCCGGCTTGACCGTCGACTATCTCGAGATCGACTCCGCGACCAACGCCGATGCGGCGGCTGGGACCCCGACGTTCGTCGGGTATGTCTCGTCGCATCCCGACGTCAAGCTCGTCGTCACCGACCACGGTGCACTCACCGCGGCGCAGCAGACCTACTTCGAGGCTGCCAGCCTCGGGCCTGATGATGTCATCGGTGCGGGCTTCGACCTGAGCGCATCGACCGTCGAGTCGATCCGGGCCGGATGGACCGACCTGGTCATCGACCAGCAGCAGTACCTGCAGGGGTTCTACCCGATCCTCCAGATCTGCATGACGCACAAGTACGCGTTCACCGGGTTGCACATCGACACCGGGGCCGGCTTTGCGTACAAGGAGAACATCGATCTCCTCGCAGACCTGGTGACCGACCAGATCCGCTAGGAACGGAACACTCGGCTGCGGCCGAGACGAGAAGGGGCACAGATCAATGCCTAGTCCGGAACACCAGCAGCGGGCTCCTCGCCTCGAGTTGAGGGGCGTCACCAAGCAATTCGCTGGCGTCAAGGCGTTGTCAAATGTCGACTTCCGTCTCGGCCGCAACGAGATCGTCGGCCTGGTCGGCGACAACGGCGCAGGGAAATCGACCCTCATCAAAGTCATCTGCGGCTACCACGACCCCACCGAAGGGGAGATCTTCTTCGATGGCGCTCCCGTCACCAACCTGACCGTCGAGAAAGCCCGGGAACTCGGCGTCGCCGCGGTGTACCAGGAACGGGCCCTCGCCGATCTCCAGACCCTGTGGCGCAACATCTTCATCGGACAGGAGATCGAGACCCGCTTCGGCTTCCTCAACGTCCGCGAGATGCGCAGAGCCACCCAGAAGCTGATGGTCGAATCCATGGGATTCACCTCGACGGCCGTCACCGCCGACTCCGTGGTGAAGAACTTCTCGGGGGGCGAGAAGCAGGGCATCGCCATCACCCGGGCCCTCCACTTCGACGCAGAGATCCTGATTCTCGACGAGCCGGCGGTGGGTCTGTCGATCAAGGAGATCGACAAGCTGCTCCACTTCATCCAGACGATCCGGGACGCCGGGAAGTCGGCGATCCTGATCGACCACAACATCTTCCACGTCTACGAGGTCGCGGATCGGGTGGTCATCCTCGACCGCGGCAAGATCGCGGGACGCTTCAACCCCAAGAGCCGGAGCGTCATCGAACTGACAGAGATCATGCGTGAGATCGCCGAGACCGGGGCGTCGTCGGTCCCCGATGATCCCTACGAGGACGACGGACCGGGCGAAGAGGTGGCGTCGTGACCGACCTGAGGACAGACTCGGAGGGATTCGTCACCGACGCCGCATTCGATGGGCGCGGGATCTCCTTGCTCAAGGAGCCGAAGCGGTTCCTCAGCACCTACGCCGGTCAGGTCGGCATCACCGGTGCGTTCCTCGCCCTGTGGCTCACCTTCGTGCTGGCGGCACCCGACACCTTCCTCCACGCCGACATCTACCGCGCCTACGCCGCCACGATCCCGATGTTCGGCATCGTCGCCCTCCCGCTGACGCTGGTGGTCGTGGCCGGGGAGATCGACCTCTCCTTCCCGTCGGTCATGGCGCTGGGCATGGTCGGATTCGTCCTGGTGTGGGAGGCGACGGACAGCGTCCCGCTCGCCGTCCTCGTCTCCTTGCTCATCGGGGTGGCCTGCGGGCTTCTGAACGCACTCATCGTCGTCACGATCGGGGTGCCCGCGCTCGTCGCCACCATCGGCACCATGTTCTTCTTCCGGGGGCTGGCGACCGTCGCCATCGGGGGCAGGAACGTCACCCTCGCCCCGATCCGGGAATCGATCTTCTTCCGGCTGTTCGTCGGCAAGTTCCACAGCATCCCGATGCAGTTCTTCTGGCTGCTCCTGGTGGCAGCCGCGGCCTGGATCCTGCTCAACCGCCACAAATTCGGCGCCGCCGTCTACGTGATCGGCGACAACGTGCAGACGGCCGAACTGCAGGGCATCAAGACCGGCCGGGTTCGCATGATCCTCTTCGTCCTCGTCGGGGTCGCCGCGTCATTCGCCGGCATCCTGTCGAGCCTCTTCATCGTGTCGTTCTTCCCGTCGGTTGGTGAAGGCCAGCTGCTGCCGGCGCTCGCCGCCGTGTTCGTCGGGGGTACGTCGGTGTTCGGCGGCAAGGGCACCATCCTCGGCACCGTGCTCGGCGCCTTCATGATCGGGACGATCTCGGCCGGGATCGTGGCCGTCGGGCTCACCGGGTTCTACACCCAGCTGATCTACGGCGCCGTCATCGTGGTGTCGGTGTCGATCCACGCCGTCGTGCAACGACGCTTCGGCTAGCGACCATGCCGCGGTCCCCTGCCGGTCGGCACCCCGTCGGTAAGGTGAGGCGCCAGGCCTCGCGGACGACCGCCGCAGCCCGTGGACTCGCATCCGAGGAACCGTGAAGAAGACCACAACGACGCTGGCCGACGGCCGCGAGCTCATCTATTACGACGCGGACGCCTCGGTCGTCCGTGACGCCGTCGACGCCCGCGAGCTCCCCGAGCTCCACGTGGTGTCGGAGATGCGGCACGACCCGATCCTCGACGAGTGGGTCGTCATGGCCTCGCACCGGCAGGGACGCACCTTCATGCCCCCGACCAACCGTTGCCCGCTGTGCCCGACGACCGCCGACAACGCGACCGAGATCCCCGACGACGACTACGACATCGTCGTCTTCGAGAACCGCTTCCCCAGCCTCACCCATCGCTCCGACGAACTCGACCCCACCGTCACGGTCCCCGCCCCCGTCGAGCGTGTCCCGGCGCGAGGGAGGTGCGAGGTGGTGGTGTTCACCTCCGATCACGATCGGTCTTTCTCCCAGCTCGGCCCCGACCGGGTGCGGCGCGTCGTCGACGTGTGGGCCGACCGCACCGCAGCGCTCGCCGCCATGCCCGGCATCGCGCAGGTGTTCCCGTTCGAGAACCGCGGGATCGAGATCGGGGTGACCTTGACCCATCCGCACGGGCAGATCTACGCCTTCCCCTTCGTCACGCCCCGAACCGGCCGCATGCTGGAGAGCGCCCGCAGGTACCGCGACCGGCACGGCGGCAACCTCTTCGCCAACCTGCTCGCCGGGGAGCAGCGACTCGGGGACCGCGTGGTGGCGGCGAACGAGACGTGGACCGCGTTCGTCCCGGCGGCGGCACGCTGGCCGATCGAGGTTCATCTCTACCCGCACCGCAGGGTCGAAGACCTCACCGGGCTCACCGACGGGGAACGAGACGACTTCACCAGCCTCTACCTCGATGTCCTGCAGAAGCTCGACGCCCTCTACGAGACGCCCCTCCCCTACATCGCCGCCTGGCACCAGGCGCCGGTGCGGCAGGACCGCGACCTCGCCTACCTCCACCTCGAAGTGTTCTCGGTGCGGCGGGCCGCCGACAAGATCAAGTATCTCGCCGGCACCGAATCGGGCATGGGGGCGTGGATCAACGACTCCACGCCGGAGCAGATCGCAGCCCTGATCCGCCGAGGACCTCGGTGACGGACGCCGCCACCCTGGCGCAGCGGATGCTCGGCGCGACCCCTGCCGGTGTCTGGGCCGCTCCGGGCCGGGTCAACCTCATCGGAGAGCACACCGACTACAACGGCGGCCTCGTGCTGCCGTTCGCCCTCGCGGAGCGGACCCGGGCCGCGATCCGGCCCCGCCACGACGGGTGCCTCCGGATCTGCTCGGACCAGGCGGCCGGCATCGTCGAGCTGACCGTGGCCGAGCTCGGCCCGGGCGTCCCGCAGGGCTGGGGCGCCTACGTCGCCGGCGTCCTCTGGGCGCTGGGCGTCGACTCCGGGTTCGACATCGCCATCAGCAGCGACGTCCCCGTCGGGTCGGGCCTGTCGTCGTCGGCTGCCCTCACCTGTTCCGTCGCCCTCGGCGTCGACGAGGTGGCGTCCATGGGGCTCGATCGCCGGCACCTGGCGCGGCTCACCAGACGTGCCGAGAACGACTACGTGGGAGCTCCGACGGGCGGCATGGACCAGATGGCGGCGTTGCTGTGCACCGCCGGCCATGCCCTCCTCTACGACACCGCCGAGGAGCGCACCGAGCAGATCCCGTTCGATCCCGCCGGCGCCGGCCTGACCGTGCTGGTGGTCGATACCCGGGTCCGTCACGCCCACGCCGGCGGCGAGTACGCCGCCAGGCGCCGGGACTGCGAATCGGCCGCCCGCCGGCTCGGTGTCTCCCTCCTCGGCGAGATCGCCTTCGAGGACCTCGACGCCGCCCTGGCGCGTCTCGACGGCGAGCAGATTCGCAAGAGGGCCCGCCACGTCATCACGGAGAACCACCGGGTGGTGGAAACGACCGAGGCGCTCGCCGCCGGGGACTGGGCACGGGTCGGCGCCCTCCTCACCGCGGCCCACGCCTCGATTCGTGACGACTTCGAGGCGAGCTGCCCCGAACTCGACCTCGCCGTTGCCGCGTCGCTCGAGGCGGGAGCGATCGGAGCGCGGATGACCGGCGGCGGGTTCGGAGGATCGGCGCTGGCGCTGGTCCCCACCACTCGGCTGGCACCGGTCCGCGCCGCCGTCGAGGCCGCCTTCGCCCGAGCCGCGTTCTCCACGCCACACAGCTTCACGGTCACCCCGTCCGACGGGGCAGGACGCGTCGCCTGACGGAAGGCGGGTGCAGAACGGCGTGAGCGGAGCCACGATCGTCGCTGCGGCGCTCAGTGCCCGCGCCGCTCCCTCATCCACCTCTCGATGCGGCGGGCCGCCTCGGTGACGTCCTCGGTCGATTCCGAGTAGGAGAACCGCACGAACCGGTTCCCTCGCACCGGGTCGAAGTCGATGCCGGGTGTGGTGGCAACGCCCAGCTCGTCGAGCCAGGTCCGGCACAGCGCCGGGCTGTCGTCGGTGATCTGGGAGACGTCGAGGTAGAGGTAGAAGGCACCGTCGGGTGGGGCGAGCCGGGCGAGGCCCGCCCGCTCGAAGGCCTCCAGCAGCACGGCACGGTTGGTGGCGTAACGGGCGACGTTGCGGTCGAGCTCCTCGCCGCAGTCGAAGGCGGAGATCCCGGCGTGCTGCGACAGGGTCGGCGCCGAGATGAACAGGTTCTGGGCGAGCCGCTCCACCGGACGGATCAGCTCGTCGGGAACCACCAGCCATCCGAGGCGCCAGCCGGTCATGGAGTAGTACTTGGAGAAGCTCTGGACCACGACCGCCGAGTCCGAGAAGGCCAGTGCGGTGGGCGCCGGGTCGCCGTAGCTGATGCCGTGGTAGATCTCGTCGGCCACGATCCGGATCCCACCGGCGGTGCAGTGCGCCGCGAGAGACTCCAGCTCGGCGGAGGTGAGGGTGGTACCGGTCGGGTTGGAGGGACTGGCGAGCACCAGGCCGTCGAGCGGGCCGGCGGCGTCGAGCTGGTCGTTGGTGGGGACGAACCGGGTCTCGGGGCCGACCGGGAGGCCCACCACCTCGATGCCGAGCGCCTCCAGCATGTTGCGGTAGCAGGGGTAGCCGGGCTCGGTGACCGCCACCCGGTCCCCCGCGTCGAAGGTGGCGAGAAAGGCGAGGACGCAGCCGCCCGAGGCGCCCACCGTGACCGCGATCCGGCCGGGGTCGATGTCGAGGTCGTGGCGTTCCCGGTAGTGGCGCGAGATGCGGCGCCGCAGGGCGGGGATGCCGGTGGCGTCGGTGTAGCCGAGACGGTCCTCGTCGAGGATGCGCCGGGCCGCCTCGATCACGCCCCGCGGCGCCGGGGTGCTGGGCTGGCCCACCTCGAGGTGGAGCACGTCGCCGGTGGCGGCCGCCCGCTCCGCCGCCGCCTTCATCACCTCCATCACATAGAAGGGGGCGATCTCGGAGCGCGCCGCGATCTTCATGCGCCCGAGGATAGGGCGCGGCCGGTGCCCCTGATCCCCGCACAGCGGCAGGACCGTCGCTCTCCACGAGACCACTCACGGCGCCGATGCCCAGCCGCGACCCCCCTCGGATCGCTTCGCTCTCCGGTCCCCCCTGATCCCAGGGGGGACGACAGGGAGGACGGTGCGATCGCGCACCTCCGCCGAATCCCACGGGGACGACAGGATTCCCGCGACCCCATTCCCCCCTGCCCCCTTCTCTCACCCTCCCTGCTGTGCAGGGAGGGTCGAAGAACGAGCCGAAGGCGAGTG
>CAZQUB010000081.1:6923-8182 GCA_964596225.1 uncultured Acidimicrobiaceae bacterium | reverse complement strand
CGCCCCTTGACTTGTTGGCGAGACTCCAGCATACTATCAGTCGAAGTGCTTCGATCGAAGCACCTTCGAAGGGGGACCGAGGAGCACAGGGGGCAGCGCAGCAGCGGTTCGCAGCGCGACTGTCGATCCCACTGCCGCGACGAGCCCGCAACGAGGAGGAGAAGCATGTTCAACAGATCCGATCCCCGCGCGGGACGGCTGCGAGCCCACTGGCTCGTGCTGGCGATCGCGGCGCTGCTGCTCGCAGGTTGCGCCACCGCCGGCGAGGAAGAGACCACGACCACCACCGCCGCCACCACCACCACAGAGGCGGCAACGACGACCACCGGCGCCGAGGCCTCTTCAACGACGACGACCACGGAAGCCGTCGCCCTCCCCTCCTGCGGAGAGGACGATGTCGTACTCAACGCGTATTTCGAGACAGGATTCGACCTTCCCTTCGATCTGGCAGACGAGTTCACCAAGCAGTTCCCGAACGTGACCTGGGACATCAAACAGGACCAGTTCACCAACCTGATGAACGCCACGCCCCGCCTGCTGTCCGGCGACAACCCGCCGGACCTCATCCGGCTGCCGAGCATGGTGTCGCTGGTCCATGACGGGCTGCTGAAGAACATGGACGAGTACGCCACCGCCTTCGGATGGGACCAGTGGCCCCCGGCCCAGCTGTCCCAGAACCGGGTCGCGGCGGACGGCACCCGTGGTTCGGGCTCGCTGTACGCGATGGGACTCAACTACAGCCTGACCGGCGTGTTCTACAACAAGGAACTGGCGGCCCAGATCGGGATGACCGAGCCGCCCAAGACGGTCGCCGAGTTCGACGCGCTCCTGGCCGAAGCCAAGACGCAGGGACTCCTGCCGATCATGGCCTGGAACGCCACCGCCAGCGGCGGCGGACTGGCCTTCCCGCTCCAGCAACTCATGGCCGCGTACGGCCCGACGGGTCCGATCAACGATTGGATCTTCCAGAAGGCCGACGCCACCATCGACACCCCGAGCAACCTGGAAGCGGCCCAGCATCTCCAGGACTGGGTCGATGCCGGCTACTTCCCCGAGGATGCCAACGCCATCCAGTACACGGACGCCAACGGGCGGTTCCGTGCCGGTGAAGGCGTGTTCATCTTCAACGGGGACTGGGAGAACGCCGCCTACGACGCAGAGATGGCCGGCAACGTCGGCTTCTTCGTGTTCCCGCCGCTCGAAGAAGGCGGATCGCTGGCAGCGATGTCGGCGCCGCTGACGTTCGGGATCGCGGCCAA
>CAZQUB010000081.1:0-6823 GCA_964596225.1 uncultured Acidimicrobiaceae bacterium | reverse complement strand
AAGGCGGATCGCTGGCAGCGATGTCGGCGCCGCTGACGTTCGGGATCGCGGCCAATGCGCCGCATGCCGACTGCGCCGCGTTCTTCTTCAACTGGGTGGCGACCAACCAGACGGCCCGCGAGATCGACGTCGCCGTGGGCGGTTCGAACCCGGGCGGTCCGGCGGACCTCCCCATCCCGACAGCCGCGGCAGGCTCCGTGACGAACGAGACGCTCGCCGCCGGCGGCAAGGTGGCCCAGGACAACGGGCAGATGGACTTCATCGCCAACGCCACCGGGTCGATCTTCGCCCAGGGCTGGACGCCCGGACTCCAGGAGATGATCGGCGGACGTCAAGATGCAGCAGGACTCCTCCAGGCCGTCCAGGCCGAGTACGAGGATGAGTTGGGGCGTTGACCGCGAGCCGGTGCGGCATACTCGGTCTCGATGGCTGATCAAGCACCTGCCCCTGTAGCCCGCCGGCGGCCGATCAGGCGGGCCCTCCGGATTCGGAGGGCCCGCCGCCCCGTTCTCGTGGGCTGGCTCTTCGTGGTGCCGGCCCTCGTCATGTACGCCGTGTTCGTCCTGCAGCCGCTCGCCCTCACCGCCCAGTACTCGTTCTACGAGTGGGACGGCGTCGGTCCGGCAACGTGGGTCGGGCTCTCCAACTACCGGCGGGTCTTCACCGATCCCGACCTGCTCGGTACCATCTTCAACTCGTTCAAGCTGCTGCTCTTCTTCAGCGTGATCCCGGTGACGCTCGGCCTCATCACCGCCAGCGTCATCCACCGGGTGACGACCGGTCGCTTCGGCTCGACCGCCCGGGCCATCATCTTCCTCCCCCAGATCATCCCGCTGGTGGCAGCCGGGATCATCTGGGGCTGGCTGCTGTCGCTGCCCGGCCTCATCAACCAGCTCCTCAAGGGCGTCGGCCTCGAGAGCGTCACCCGCGCCTGGCTGGGTGACTTCAACACCGCCCTCCCCGCCGTCGGCATGATCGGCATCTGGGTGCTGCTCGGCTTCTGCACCGTGCTGCTCCAGACCGGCATGGCCAAGATCAACACCGACCTCTACGAGGCGGCGCGACTCGACGGCGCCGGATGGTTCGCCGAGCTGCGGGCGGTGACCATCCCCGGCATCCGGTACGAGATCGGGGTATGCCTGACGGTCACCGCCATCGCCGCCCTCGCCGCCTTCGACATCGTGTACGTCTCGACCGGCGGGGGCCCCGGTCACGCCACCTCGGTGCCCGGCATCCAGATCTACATCGAAGCCTTCCTGCAACGCCGCGTCGGCCTCGCCTCGGCCCTCGCCATTGCCCTCGTCCTCCTGGTCCTGATCGTGATCCTCCCGATCCAGCGACTGAGCCGGGGGGCGGAGCAATGAAGGCACCGCGCGGCGAGCTCTACCTCGGCAGGTTGTTCCTGGTGGCGCTCATGCTGTTCACGGTGCTGCCGTTCCTGAGCATCTTCCTCACCGCGTTGCAGCCGTCCGGCTCGCTGCCGAGCGGCCTCGCCTGGCCGACCAACCCGCAGTGGGGCAACTTCATCGAGGCCTTCAAGGTCGCCAACATGAGCAAACTGCTGACGTCGAGCACGCTGATCGTCCTCGGCGTGGTACCGGTGTCGCTGATCATCGGGACCATGGCGGGGTTCGGCATCGGGCTGTTGCGTATCCCCGGCGCCCGCTTCGTCCTCATCCTCTTCATCTTCGGCCTGACCCTGCCGATCGAGGGCATCATCATCCCGCTCTACTACCTGGCGCGCGAGATGGGCATCCTCAACTCGCGGCTCGCCATCATCCTGCCGCTCATCGGTCTCTTCATGCCGTTCTCCGTGTTCTGGATGAACGCCCACTTCGCCAACATGCCCAACGAGATCACCGAGAGCGCCCGAGTCGACGGGGCCGGGACCTGGGACCTCTTCCGGCGCATCCACGTCCCCCTGGCGCGAGCCCCCATCGCCTCGCTCGCCATCCTGCTGTCCGTCTGGACGTGGAACCAGTTCCTGATCGCCCTGGTGCTGGTCGAGGACCCGTCGCAGCGGACCATGGCCGGTGGCCTCGGCGCCTTCCAGGGCCACTACGCCACCGACATCCCTCTGCTGTGCGCCGGCACCATCATCATCCTCCTCCCCACCCTGCTCGTCTTCATCGCGCTCCAGCGCCAGCTCATCACCGCGCTCCTGCAAGGGTCGGTGAAGGGATGACGGCACCAGCGAAACGGAGCGAGGACCACCCGGACAGCGCCGGGCACGTCGACCTCGGGGACGGGAGGGTGCTCCATGGATTGGTCGACGACGGGTACGGGCGGGTCATGGATACCTTCGTCGAGAACTTCCGGGAGCGTCACGACCTCGGCGCCGGGTGCACCGTGTACGTCGACGGCCGGCCCGTGGTCGACGCGTGGGGAGGGATCGCCGACGCCAGGACGAAGCGACCCTGGCAACACGACACCGCCGCGGTGATCTTCTCGTGCTCCAAGGGCATCCTCGCCGTCTGCGCCTACCTGCTGGTGCAAGACGGCCGGCTCGATCTCGAGGCGCCGGTGGCGTCCTATTGGCCGGCGTTCGCTCAGAACGGCAAAGAGGCCATCACGGTGCGTCAGGCGTTGAGCCACCGCGCCGGGCTGCCCGTCATCGACGCCGACCTCACCAAGGACCAGGTGATCGCATGGGAGCCAGTGATCCGGGAGATCGAGGCGCAGCGCCCCCGCTATCCACCCGATGCCGGGCATGCCTACCACGCCCTCACCCACGGCTGGCTGGCAGGCGAACTGATCCGCCGCATCACCGGGATGACCCCCGGGGTCTTCTTCCGCGCCCGCATCGGGGACCGGTTGGGTCTCCAGACCTGGATCGGGCTGCCCGATGCCGCCCGGCGGCTGGTCGCCTGGATGGAGCCCCCGCTCCCCGACGAGGACTCCGACGCGGCCAGGGAGAACGCCCAGCTGTTCCTCGACGACCCGGTAGTGGGACGCAGCCTGACGATGGGGACCGCCTTCGCCTTCCCCGACGACGACGGGTTCGTCACCTTCAACGACCCGGACATCCAGGCGGCGGAGATCCCGGCGGCCAACGGCATCAGCTCCGCCCCCTCGTTGGCCCGCCTCTACGCGGCGTGCGTGTCACCCATCGACGGTCCCCCGCTGCTGACGCCGGCGTCGATCCGGGACGCCCTCGCGGTCCGGTCGCAGGGCGCTCAACTCACCGGGGCGCCGGATGACGGGGCGACCTGGGGGACCGGCTTCCAGATCTCGTCGCCACCCGCCCAACCGATGCTGGGACGGTTCAGCTTCGGTCACGCCGGCGCCGGGGGCCAGCTCGGGTTCGCCGACGCCGGCGCCAAGGTGGGCTTCGCCTACCTGAGCGACCAGATGGGCGGCTACGGGGACGTCCGGGCCCGCGAGCTCACCGTGGCACTGCGCCGCTCGCTGGGGTGAGGCCGACTCTGTCACGCCCTGGATCCCGGGGGCGACGAGAGAGGTCCCACGCGGGAAGTCCAGACCCGCACGATGAGCGGTGCGCAGCCGCCGCGACGTACTATCTGCGTTCGGTCGAGGAGGAAGCCCGTGCCCGCCGTCGAACCAGTGCCAGCAACCCCGCCCCGGAACGACAGCCGCCGCGGAGTGCTGTGCGTGGGATCGATCATCGCCGACCTCTGCAAGGTCGTCGACGCCTATCCACCGCTGGACCATCTCGCCATCATCGAGGAGGTGGCGATCAGCACGGGCGGACCCGGGCTCAACATGGCGGTCGACCTCTCCTTGCTCGGCGCCGACTTTCCCCGCTGGATGGGGGGCGCGGTCGGCGACGACCAGCACGGGGCCTTCGTGCTCGGCGAATGCGCCCGGCTCGGCATCGACACCCACGATGTCGTCATCATCGGGGATACCCCCACCTCGTTCACCGACGCCATGGTCGAGCGGGACGGGGGCCGGCGGACGTTCTTCCATCACCAGGGCGCCAACGCCCGCTTCGACGCCGCGGCCATCGACGTCACCCGGTTCGGTGCCCGCATCCTCCACGCCGGCGCCCCCGGACTCCACCAGCTCATGGACACCCCGCTCCCCGGCGGGGGGAACGGCTGGTCCGTTCTGCTCTCCCGCGCCCAGGCGGCCGGGATGCACACCAACCTCGAGATGGTCGACCTCGACCCGGCCCGGCTCCGCACCCTGATGCAACCCTGCCTCCCTCACCTCGACAGCATCGTGATCAACGAGTTGGAGGCCGGCGCCCTCACCGGCACCGAGGCGACGGCCCCCGACCCCGCCGGGCCGGTGGACTGGGACGCCATGGAGACGATGGCGCGGCGCCTCCTCGACCGTGGCGTGAGGGAGCTGGCGGTGGTGCACTTCCCCGCCGGGTGCGTCGCCGCCACCAAAGACGGCCACACTCGGCGCCAAGGCTCGGTCCGGGTTCCCCGCGGCGAGGTGCGCAGCACCACCGGCGCCGGCGACGCCTTCGCCGCCGGCGTCCTCTACGGCGTGCACGAAGCCTGGCCCGTCGAGCGGTCCCTCCGCCTCGGGGTGGCGTCCGCCGCGGCGGGCATCCGCAGCCCGCACACCTCCGCCGGGATCGGGCCCGCCGAGCGTTGCCTGGCCGACGCCGACGCCGCGGGATACCGCCCGACCGTCTCCCCCACGTAGCGCCCTCGGATCGCCTCGCTCTCCGGTCCCCCCCTCTGACAAGGGGGGACGACAGAAGACCGAGACGCCCCCTCGCATCCCCCGCGTGCGTCATACTGGCCCGAGCTCACCAGGGACGAGAAGGAGGTCGGAGCGGTGCGCCAGCAGAGTGAGGACCCCATCGCCGTCGCCCCCCGTCCTCAACTCCTCACCTACCCGGACTCGCTCGGCGGCGACCTGAAGGCGCTGGCGGCGATGCTGGACGGGCCACTGGACGGCCTGTTCCGCGGTGTCCACATCCTGCCGCCGTTCCCCTCCTCGGGAGATCGAGGCTTCTCCCCCATCACCTACCGCGAGATCGACCCGGCGTTCGGGACGTGGGAGGACATCGAGCGCATCGCCGCGACCCACGACGTCCTCCTCGACCTCATGATCAACCACATCTCACGGCGCAGCCCCGAGTTCCAGGACTTTCAGCGCCGCGGCCGCGCTTCCCCCTTCGCCGACCTCTTCATCACCCTCGACAAGGTCTGGCCCGACGGCGAACCGCCGGCTGCCGATGTGGCACGGATCTTCCTGCGGAGACCCGATGCCCCCTTCTCCACCGTGACCATCGAGGAGACCGGCGACGAGGAGCGCATCTGGACCACGTTCGGCGCCGCAGGGTGGGCGGAGCAGATCGACCTCGACGTCGCCTCGGAGGCGGGGCGGCGTCTCATCACCGGCTGGCTGCAGGACTTCGCCTCCCACGGCGTCCGCATCGTCCGGCTCGACGCCGTCGGCTACCTCGTCAAGAAGGCGGGCACGAACTGCTTCATGGTCGCACCGGAGATCTACGGCATCCTCGACTGGATCTCCTCGGTGGCGACCTCGTTCGGGCTCGTCCTCCTCCCCGAAGTCCATGACCGCGAGCCCATCGCCCAGGAGCTGTCGCGACGCGGCTACTGGACCTACGACTTCGTGCTCCCCGGGCTCCTCCTCCACGCCCTCCGCACCGGCGAAACCGACCGCCTCGCCACCCACCTCTCCGCATCCCCGGAGCGCCAGTTCACCATGCTCGACTGCCACGACGGGGTACCGGTGCGGCCCGACCTCGACGGCATCCTCACCGTATCCGAGATGCGCGCCCTGGCGGCCCAGGTGCTGGAGCGAGGAGGCAACGTCAACCGCCTCCTCTCCGGCGTCGGCCCCGACGAGGTCGACGCCCACCAGCTCAACTGCACCTACTACTCGGCACTCGGCGGTGACGACGACCGTTACCTGGCGGCCCGCGCCATCCAGCTGTTCACTCGCGGGGTGCCGCAGGTCTACTACGTCGGCCTTCTCGCCGGCGAGAACGATCTCGCCGCCGTCGACCGCACCGGCGTGGGGCGGGCGATCAACCGCCACGACTACTCGGTGGAAGAGGCGACAGAGGCGCTGGCGCGGCCCGTCGTAGGGCGCGTGATCGACCTGGTCCGGCTCCGCAACACCCACCCCGCCTTCGGCGGCGCGCTCGAGGTCGACGCCGACGGGAGCCGGCTGCGTCTCACCTGGCGAGCCGGCCCGTCGCGCTGCGCCCTGGAGGTCGACCTCGCCTCGGGCCACCACACCATCGACACCAAGCCGTAGGCGGACAGGTGTGAGGCTCAGGCCTCTTCGAGCCATTCCTCGACCGCGCGATGGGTGATCCCGTGGTCGACCAGGATGCGAGCGCCCGGCGACTTCCGGTCACGCAGGATCGCCAGCAGGATGTGTTCGGTTCCGATGCGGCGATCTGCGAGACGGATCGTCTCCCGCAGCGCCAGCTCCAGCACCTTCTTGGCATCGGGAGAGAAGGGGACGTGGCCGCTGCCGGACGATCCGGCCCCGAGGTCCGGGACCGGGCGTGCCGCGGCCCGGATCTCCTCGATCGACCCGCCAAGGCCGGTGATGGCTCGGCAGGCGAGACTCTCCGGGTCGTCGAGCATCCCGAGCAGGACATGCTCGCTGCCGACACGGGCGCTTCCCGACTCCCGAGCGTGGGCGACCGCCCGGCGCGCCACGTGGCGCGCCTCGTCGGTGAACCGCGTGAGGAAGAACCCGCCGCCGGGACGCCGGAGGCCTCGCACCGTGAAGCGCTTCTGGGCCGCCTGTTTGCTCACGCCCATGCCCTCGCCGATCTCGGCCCAGGTCGCACCAGAGGCACGGGCGCGCTCCACGAAATGGCCGACCAGCTCGTCGCCGAGGTCGGTGAGGCGGC
>CAZQUB010000080.1:0-8249 GCA_964596225.1 uncultured Acidimicrobiaceae bacterium | reverse complement strand
CGAACCAGTCCCGCCCCCCGTCGTCGCTCAAACCGAGCGCCCGCACCAGCAGCGCCGCCATCTCCCCCCGGGTCACGTTGCGCCGCGGGCAGTAGTCGTCGTTGTAGGGCGGGTTGCAGCCCACGGTGATGCCGGTGGCGGCGATGGTCTCGATTGCCTGTTCGTGGACGTTGCCGTCGTCGTCGCGGAAGGTCCCATCGAAGACGTAGGGCGGGCTGTCCGGATCGCATTCCCAGGAGACGGTGCGTTGCCAGGTGGTGAGCCCGACCCCGGCGAGGGGAACGTCTCCGAGGCGGACGCTCAGTTCCCCGGACGTGTCGAACAGGAACAGGTCGCCCCGCCCGTCGCCGTCGAAGTCGTTCACGGCGGCGTCGACATAGTCGCCGCCGCCGACGAGGTGGTAGGTGGCGAGGGTCTCGGCATAGCCGTTGGCGAGCACCGTCACGTCGGTGCTGGCGCCGTCGGACGTGATGGCGAACAGGTCGGGAAGCCCGTCGAGGTCGGTGTCGCCGAGGGTGAACTGCCAGCCGGCGGTGTCGGTGAGGGGGGTGGCGATGTCGAGGATGCGGGTGGCGAAGTCGTCGGCTCCGTTCCACACCTCCACCGACGTGTGCCCGGCCGGGTTGCGGATGACGTAGAGGTCGACCGCGCCGTCCCGGTCGTGGTCACCGAGGAGGTACACGTCGGAGGGGTCGGTCGGGATCGAGGTGGCGATGACGGCCGACTCGTCGAAGTCGCTGGGTTTGAGCAGCACCTCGATCTGGAGCGTCCCCGATGTCGGGTCGAGAAGCCACAGGTCGTTGCGGCCGGCCTGCGAGTAGTCGCCGAGGAGCGGGATCCTCCCGTCGACGGCGGCGCCGGGGGCGAAGTTGCGGGCCACCGAGCACCAGGCGTTGCCCTGATTGGTGCGGGAGTACTCGAGACGGAGCCCGCCCTCCTGCGCCACCAGCGTGAAGACGTCGGCGAGCCCGTTGCCGTTGCCGTCGCCGATCAGGTAGTCGGCATCCGGGTCGGCGGCGCCGAACGGGGTGTCGCTCCGGTAGGCCTCGGTTGCGAAGCCTGCCGCCTGGGTGCGAGGAGCGAACGCCTGCGGCACCTCGCCGTAACCGGGGGTGGCGCCGGGTCCCATCCACGAGAAGTGCATCGGGTCTTTGGTCGAGTACCAGTCGCCGCCCCAGCAGAACCCGGCCTCCTTCCAGGCGTCGATGAACCATTGCGGCATGTCGGAGACGAGGACCCCGTCGGACCGGTAAGGGTTGGTGGTGGCGTTGATGTCGACCGCGGCGCCGTAGCCGTGCAGCGACAGGCTGTAGCTGCCGGCGATGGTACGGGGAGCGAACCCGTAGGTGCTGGTGGCACGGACCTGGTAGTAGTGGCCGGCCGCCTCCTCGGCGGCGAGGTTGGCGGTGACCTGCTGGAAGGCGGGGAGGGCCCGTTGGTGGACCTTGACGGTGAAGCCGTCGCTCATCGGCACCGTCCAGTCGACCAGGTTGTCGCGGATCTCGCCGACGGTGCGGCCGAAGAAGTCGCCGCGGTAACCGCGGATCGGTTCGCTGTCCGCCAGCCACCCGGAGTGCTCGACGAGGGCGCCGGAGGTGGACGGCTGGCCGCAGCCCCACGACTCGCTGAAGGACGGGGTGGCGGTGCCTTCCCCGACCCCGGCGAGCGCCGTGGGGATGTTCACCAACCCGGTGGTGACCAGGCAGACGGCGGCGATGACGGTGCGGCGTGTGGGACGGGTCACGGGACTCCTCTCCCCGCGTCCTCTCCCCCGCAGATCGGCCCCGCCGGAGGCACCCTTGAGGTTGTGTTCATCGGGCGGTGAGGCGAAGGACCCGTCCGTCGTCGACGAGCACCAGGAGACGACCCTGGCCGTCGACGCCGAAGCTGGTCACCTTGCCGACCGAACCGAACTCGTCCCAGCGGTGCTGATCCGTCACCTTCCCGTCGACGAAGGCGAAGCTGTGGAGCACCCCGGCGCACCAGTCGGCGTAGAAGTAGTGGCCCACCAGGTCCGGCAGCTCGTCGCTCCGGGAGACGTAGCCGCCGGTGATGGCGCATCCGTCGGCGTGGCTGTACTCCAGCACCGGCAGAACCGTGCCCGCCGAACTGCACCCGCTGGAGGGCTGGTAACAGTGGGTGCCTTCGAGGGTGTTCCATCCGTAGTCGAGCCCGCCGCTGCCGGCCGGCGCCACGTCGACCTCCTCCCAGTGGGCCTGCCCGACGTCGCCGATGAAGAGCTGGTTCGTCTCGGCGTCGAGCGAGAAGCGCCACGGGTTGCGGAGCCCGTATGCCCACACCTCGTCGGCCCCGGCCGAGGAGCCGACGAAGGGGTTGTCGGAGGGGATCGTGTAGTTGCGGGCCGGGTCCGAGGGAAAGTCGTCGCCGTCGACGCCGATCCGCAGGATCGAGCCGTGCAGGTCGGTGGGATCCTGCGCCCGATCGTTGGGGTCCCCGGAGCCGCCCCCGTCGCCGAGGCCGAACAGCAGGGCGCCGCCGGCGTCGAAGGTGATCATGCCTCCGTTGTGATTGGTGGCGGGCTGGTCCACCCCGATGATGGCGCGGGCGGTGCCGGGATCGGCGACGTCGGGGTCGGCCGACACCTGGTATTCGACGACACGGGAGTCCCCGGCGGTGTTGGTGTACGAGACGTAGAAGCGCCCGTTGGTGGCGTAGTCGGGGTGGAAGGCGAGGCCGAGGAGCCCTTGCTCACTCCCGGTGCTGACGAGGGCGCTGAGGTCGAGGAAGTCGGTGGCCTGCACCGTGCCGCCGGCGACGATGCGGACGCGGCCTCCCTTCTCCACCACGAAGAGGCGATCGTCCCCGGCGGGGGCGGTGGCGAAGACGGGTCGGGTCAGCCCGGAGGCGACCTCGTCGAGGGTGGGAACCGGCCGGGGCGGTGGGATGGTCGGGGTGAGCCCTTCGGCTCTCCCCAGCAGGCTCGCCATCTCGTCCCGCCGCACCGGGTCGTTCGGGCAGAAGCGATCGTTGACGGGCGGGTTACAGCCCAGGGTGACGCCGGCGGCGGCGAGCCGATCGATGTCGCCTTCGAACACCGAGCCGTTGTCGTCGACGAAGCGGTCCCCTCCCCCGGTGACGGTGTAGCCGTAGGCGCGGACGAGGAAGGCGGCCATCTGGCCTCGGGTGATCGGATCGTCCGGGCAGAACCGCTCGTTGGTGGGCGGGTCGCAGCCCAGGGTGATGCCGGCGGCGGCGATCCGGTCGATGTCGTCTCGGAACAGCGAGGTGTCGGTGTCGACGAAACGGTTGGGAGGCCCGGCGGGGAGCCCGAGCGTCCGCACCAGGAAGGCCGCCATCTCCCCCCGCGTCACCGGCCGGGCGGGGCAGTACTCGTCGTCGACGGGCGGGTTGCAGCCGCGGGTGATACCGGCGGCGGCGATGGCCTCGATGTAGCCCTCGTGGACGTTGCCGTCGTCGTCGATGAACGTTCCGCCTGGCGGCAGCGTGTCGGCATACGCCACCGCTCCCACCAGCAGGGCGCCGACCATGACGGCAACGAGGGTCCGGATACGCATCCGCCCGCGACGTTACCCGCTCCGGTGCAGAAACTGGACGACCCCGGACCCCGGCCGGACCGCCTCAGGTGGTCGCTTCCCGTTCGTGCGGCAGCACCCGATACGACTCGGCGTTGAGGTCGACCCGCAGCAGCCCGTCGCGGTGCTGAAGGGTGGCGTCGGGGCGTTCCCGGGTCACGAAGTCCGACACCGCGGCGACCTGGCCGGATGCGTAGATGAAGCGGCGGGCCGCCGCCAGGGCCCGGGACAGGTCGGAGGCGCCGCCGGGCCCGATCGCGATCGCCTCCATCGTGCCGGGATCGAGTCGGGCTAGGCGCTGCTCACCGTCCCACACCTCCCTGGTGGGCAGTTCGGTGGCGAGGTCGGGAAGTCCGAAGCCGGCGATGCGCTGCACTTCGACGTCGTCGTCGATGAGGGACGCCAGCGGGCTGCGGGCGGCGTGGGTCGGCGGCGGCGGGGGCTGGTCGAGATGGTCGATGATGTCGAGCAGGTCATCGACCCGGTGGTCGTAGGTGTGGTGCTGGAGGGCATGGTCGCGGGCCACCGCGGTCATGTGCTCCAGCTCCTCGGGGGTGCGCAGCAGGCGCTGCACCTGGGCGGCGACGTCCTCTTCCAGCACGACGTACTGGTCCCGGGGGACGATGAGGTCGGTGCCGGGGAGGTCGTCGGTGATGAGCACCGCCCCCGAGCCGATGGCTTCGAGGACCCGCATCGTGATCGGGTAGTGCCGGGTCCCGCCCTCGTTGATGATCATTTGGGCGTTGGCGTAGATCTCGGCCATCTCGCGGGCGGTCACGTCGGAGACGAAGGCGGTGCGCTCCTCACCGAGGGACCGTTCCAGGTCGGCGACGAGTCGCTGCCTCCGCTGGTAGGTCCCGCCCGAGCGGCGCAGCTGGCCGCCCACCATCGCCACCGTGTAGCGGCGCTGCGCCCAGGGCACCGAGGCGTCGACCAGTTCGGGCGCCACCCCGAACGTGAAGCGGTGCACCGGCACCGGGAAGCGATGCGCCAGGTGCCAGGAGTGGGCGAGCAGGACCGCCTGCGCCCCGTAGCGTTCGACGAGGCGCAGGTTGGTGGGGACATGGTGTTCGCCGTGGTGAACCCAGAAGACGGTGGGGATGGGGAGGCGGCGCCCCCGGATCGTCAGCGCCGGGTAGGGGCCTTCGACGAAGACGACGGCGTCGGTGGTGGGGGTCAGGGTCGACCAGTCGAGGCTGTCGGTGTGGAGGTCGACGGTGACGCCGGCCCGGATCAGGGCGGCTTCCAGGTACTTGCCCGGGTTGGTGTCGGTCTTGCGGTAGCACAGGGCGATGCGGCGGCCCCGGTGACGGCCCGGCTCGGGGGTGGAGCCTTCCCTCCGGTCCGCCGGGGTGAGGTAGGGACCGCCGGGACCGGCCGGAGAGACGCTGCGCTGCGGTTGGTGCGGGGCGAGCCGGACCAGATCGTGGGGCCCGGCCTCGGGCCAGCGGGGGTCACGGGCGACGGCGGCGTCGGTCGCTTCGGCAGCGGCGCGGGCCACCGGGACCAGCGCCGGCGTCGTCGGGCAGTAGATGTCGGCGCCGACCTCGATGGCGGCGGCCGCCAGCTTGCGCCGCAGGATCCGGCGCCGCACGAACCCGGGTTGGGCGCGGCGCAACAGCGCCTTCCCGTAGCGGCTCCCGCCTTGCGGGTAGCGGCTGGGGATGAAGCGCACCTCCACCCCGTCGGCGCCGGTGGCGGTCGGGGCGGAGCCGACCGCCACCACGACCACGTCGTTGCCGACCCGCGCCAGGCTGCGGGCGAGGGTGCAGGCACGAGGGTCGTTGTGATAGCGGCCGATCGCGATCAGGCAGATCCGCATCGACTCGATGCTAGTGAGGGGACGGGCCGCGGCCGGTTCCGCCACGGTAGGTCCGGCCGTGTCGCTGCCTGCCGTGACCGTCCCCGGCCACTACCCTTGCCCGACGCATGGATATTCGCATGCACCCCCGGCGCTCACCCGCTCCGCGACCAACCGTCCCCGGCCTTCCTCACCCGATCGGCGGATGACGATGGTCGATGCCCCCTGGTTCGTGGCGGCGGAGAACGACTACCGCGGCATCGTCGGCCTCGCCCCGGTCGGGGATCCCCGCATCGCGGTGGTGGTCCCGGTCCGCAACCGGGTGGCGCTGCTCGATCGCACCCTGGCCGGGCTCGCGACGCAGCGCTACCGCAGCTTCGACGTGGTGGTGGTCGACGACGGCTCCGACGAGGACGTGGCGGCGGTCGTCGCCTCCCACACCGATCGGGTCCGGGTGCGGGTGCAGCGGCAGGAGCGGGACGGCTTCGGGGCGCCGCGGGCCCGCAACCTGGGGGCGGAGGCCGCCGGCGACGCCGAGGTGCTGCTGTTCCTCGACGCCGACTGCATTCCCGGCCCCGACTTCTTGACGTGGCATGCCTTCTGGCACGCCCGGGCCGGCAACGTGGTGGTCGCCGGGACCCGGGTGGCGCTCGACTCGACCGACCTCACCCCGGACGCCATCGCCGCCGGGAGCGCCGACCTCGCCGGGACGGCAGGCGGCGTTCGTGATCCGGCCGGGGGTGTCGTGCCCGGCGACTGGCGCCGGGTGGTCTACCGCCGCTCGAAGCGGCTCGTGCTCGGCGACGCCGCCTTCCGCAGCGGCCTGTCGTCGAACCTGTCGGTGGCGCGCCGCAGCTTCGAGGAGGCGGGCGGGTTCTCGCTCCACTTCCGGGCGTGGGGCGGGGAGGACACCGAGCTGACATGGCGCCTGTGGAACGACGGGCATTTCGTCGTCCCCGAGAACCGGGCGGTCGCCTTCCACCAGATCCAGCTCGACGATCACGCCCCGGGCGGGAGGGAGGCGGCCCGCCGCCGCTCGCTCGCCCTCATGGCCGACCTGGTGCCCCACCCGTTCTACCGCAAGGTGCCGACCCCGTTCGCCTCGGTGCCGAAGGTGACGTGGATCGCGGCGGTGGAGGGGGACGAAGCCGCCCGGGTGTGGGCGGAGTGCTCACGGGCGACGTTCCCCGATGCCGAGCTGATCCTGGTCGGTCCCGACGACGCCCTCGGCGACCTCGTCTCGGCGGCGGCGGTCTCCGATCGTCTCACCCTGATCGACGCCGCCGCCGGCCCCGGAGCGGCGGTGCGGGCCGCCCGCGGCGAGATCGTGGTGCTGCTCGACGGCCGGGCCCGCATCGACCGGCGCCTCTTGGAAAGGGTGGTGGCCCGCTTCGACCGTGATCCGCGCCTGGCGGCGGTGCGCTGTGCCTACCGCTTCGCCGGGGGGCGCCAGTACCGCCGCCTCGACGACCTCCTGGCGGTGGACGGGGAGCTGAGCCGTCACGGACTCCCCCTCTTCGGGGCGATGCGGCGCCGCGAGCTGCGCAAGGACCACGCCGCCGACTTCTCCGAGGCGTGGCCGGCCGCCTTGGCGCGGGGCCGGGTCGAGTTCCTCATCAACGATCACGCCACCGTCGACGCACAGGTGGCGGCCCCGGCCCGGATGGTGCGCCCCCGCGATCTGCGGGCGAGCGGGTCCCGGGAGACCGCCAAGGCGGGCCGCCGGGTGGTGGGGGCGGCACGACGCCGGCTCCGCCGCACCGGGGCGCCACCTCCACCGGAGACCGAAGGCGACGCCTCGATCCCGGTCGCCTACGTCGGGTACACGGGGAAGAACAACCTCGGCGACGAGGCGATGCTGGCGGCGACCCGTCTGTTGCTCCCGTGGGGGGGCCTCGCTCCCGACCTCACCGACCCCCGGCTCCTGGTGGTGGGCGGCGGCACCCTCGTCAACGCCGACCGCTACTACCTCACCCGCATCCTGCGCCAGGACGCCCCGACCTCGGAGCGGGCGATGCTCGGAACCGGGGTCCGCAGCCCCGAGTTCTGGGGCGTCACCGAGCCGATGGAGGAATGGAAGGCGTTCGTCGACTCGGCCCTCTACGCCGGGGTGCGGGGACCGGATTCGGTGCGCCATCTCGCTGCGTTGGGCGTCGCCGACGAGGTCGACGTGTTCGGCGACCCGGCGCTGGCGCTGTCCGCCCCCGCCGGGGTGGAGCGGGTGCCGGGGCGGGTGGTGGTGTGCCCCCTCTTCGCCGCCGGAAGCCTGTGGGGGGAAGACGACGGCGCCGCCTTCACCGCATTGGCGGCGCTGATCAGGCGGCTGCGCCGCGAGGGACGCGAGGTGGTGGCGATGTCGGCGTTCCCCGAGGACGACCGCTGGCTCCTCACTTTGATGCGGGACGCCGGCGCTCCCGATCTCCCCTACCTCGCCGGGTACGCCGACCTCGACGACACGCTGCGGTGTCTCGCCTCCGCCGACCTCGTGGTTGGCGAGCGTCTCCACGCCTCGGTGCTGGCGGCGGCATGCGGGGTGCCGTTCGTCGCCGTCGAGTACCGCCCCAAGGTGCGGGACTTCGCCCGCTCGGTGGGGATGGAGCAGGCGGTGGTGCGCAGCGACGAGATGCACCGCCTCGACGAGGTGGTCACCTGGGCGCTGGGGGAACGCGACACCGTGGCCGCGGCGCTCGGCGCCGCGGTCGAGGCGATCCGGCGCCACCAGCATGAGGTCGTCGCCGAGCTGCACCGCCTCCTCACCGAGGAGTAGCGGCGCATCGGATCGCAGGGGGCGATCGCCGCTAGCCTCGCAGGGCACGCATCCGTGGGGTCGTTGTGAAGATCTGCATGTTCGTCAAGAACTCCTTCGAGTACGACGCCCGCGTCAAGAAGGAGGC